>NZ_CP007129.1:0-368744 GCF_000522985.1 Gemmatirosa kalamazoonensis | reverse complement strand
GCGTCGTCGGCGCGCTCGCGTTGAACCGCGTGATCGCCGGAGTGCTCTACGGCGTCGCGTCCACCGACCCGGCGACGTTCGTCGGCGTGTCGGTCATCCTGCTCGGCGTCGCGACGCTCGGCAGCTGGCTGCCGGCGCGGCGCGCGGCGATCGTCGATCCGGCGGTGACGCTGCGCACGGACTGATCGTTCGAGCCGCAGAGGGCGCAGAGGGCCGCAGAGAACATCAACAGCAATACTTGGGGATGAAAGGATCTCAGGATCCTAAGACTCCTCTCATCCCCAGATCTTTTTGCTGTTCGAAGAGGCAGTCCTCGGCGGCCCTCTGCGTCCTCGGCGGTTCCATTCTGGGACAGGCTTTAACGCCGGCCGTCCGCGGTGCGTAGGAATGGGAATCCCTCACCCTTCCACGCCCGCATGAAGACGCTCCTCCTCGCCTCCGTCGCCCTGCTCTCCGTGGGCACGAGCCTCACGCAGCCGAAACCGAAGAAGCCCGCCAAGTCGGCCGCGAAGCCCGTGCGTCTCCGCTACGTCGTCGCGCCCGCGGGCAACGAGGCGCGCTACCGCGTGCGCGAGCAGCTCGCGGGATTCGACCTGCCCAACGACGCCGTCGGCGTCACGCACGACATCACGGGCCGCCTCGTCGTCGAGTCGGACGGGAAGGTCGTGAAGGACAGCTCGCGGATCGTCGTGCTGCTCACGAACCTGAAGAGCGACAAGTCGCGCCGCGATGGCTTCCTGCAGCGGCGCACGCTCGAGACCGAGAAGTACCCGCAGGTGGAGCTCGTGCCGACGACGTTCGACGGGCTCGCGGCCCCGATCGCCGCGGGCGCGACGAAGACGTTCTCGCTCGTCGGGGACTTCACCGTGCACGGCGTGACGCACCCGACGACGTGGCAGGTCACGGCGCGCGCCGACGGCAGGGACGTCGTCGGCACGGCGAGGACCGCGTTCACGTTCAAGGACGTGGGGCTCGACCAGCCGCGCGTGCCGGTGGTGCTCAGCGTGGCGGACACGATCAAGCTCGAATACGACTTCCGCTTCACGCCGGACACCGTGCGCTGACGCCGGCACCGAGCTCGTCCGCTGTCCGTCCCGTCGACCATTTCGCGAATCGCCGGCGATCGGTATCGTCGTGACGCTTCTCGTCGCAGGCCACCTCAGCGCAGGAGATCCACATGGCCGACAACCAGGACAGGGCGCAGCTGCTGAGCCACGAGGAGATCGTGAAGCACTTCCTCGGCGCGAAGGCCGTGGACTTCAACGCACTCGGCAAGTTCGTCGCGAACTTCGGCGAATCCATCGTCATCTCGGGCCGTGGCGACTACGGCGTACGCTTCGGGCATTACAACATCCTCGCCTGCTTCAACATCGGGCCGCCGGTCTTCAACGGGGCCGACATCGCGCGCAGCGGCATCGCGTCCGAGGTGCTGGGCCGTTAGGCAGCCGCGCGTAGCCATCGTTGCTTCCGTTCCCCACCGAGCCGGCATGCGACCAGAGCTGCCGGCTCGGTGTTCTCGTTAGGCCCTCCCGCGACCCGCCCCGTGGGACACGCTCCGCTCTCCCCGCCCGTCGCATGGCCGCGCGACGATCTCGTGCGGCGTGTATGCCTGGCGTTCGACATCGCGAAGCGCGCGCTCGCCGTGCTCGCGCAGGACGGCTACCGCGACGAGCAGGAGCCCGACGGCAGCTTCGGGCCGGACAAGCCGTTCGCCGAGACGGCGATGCTGCTCCACGTCGCGGCCGCGGCGCGCGACGAGCCCGCGGTCGACGCGGGGGTCGCGGAGCTCGGCGCGCTGCTCGCCCGGCTCGCGCGCTCGCATCGCACGGCGTGCGCGATCGCGCTGCACCCGACGATCTGCTTCCAGCTCGCGATGCCCCACCTGCTGTTGCGCCGACTGGGGCTGCGCGACGAACGCTTCGATCGTCTGCTCGCGCTCAGCGCCGCGTCGCCGGCCGCCGAGGGGCGCGAGGTGGTGCCGCACCGCGCGCTCGAGCGGCTGTGGCTCCGCTCGATGTGGCGCGACGACGGCGCGCTCGACGCGGCGTTCGACGTCGCCGCATCCCTCTCGGTGCTGAACCACCCGCTGGACCTGATGTGGGGCGCGCGCGACGACGCGTACGCGCACACGCACGCGCTCATGTACGCCACCGACTTCGGGTACGCGTCGCGCACGCTGCCGCGGCCGCGCGCGCAGGTCCTCGCCGAGTCGAGCGCCCTGCTCGCGCGCAGCCTCCTCGTCGAGGACTACGATCTGACGGCGGAAGTGCTCATGGCATGGCCGCTCACGGGCGCGTCGTGGAGCCCGGCGGCCGCGTTCGGGTTCCGCACGCTCGCGGAGCTCGAGGACACGGTCGGCTTCCTTCCCGCGAAGCACGGCACGCCGGAGAAGTTCCTCACGTTGACCGGCCACGAGCGCACGAAGTACGCGCTCGCCGCGGCGTACCACACGGCGTTCGTCATGGGCATGCTGTGCGCGCTCGGCCTGCGGCCCGAACACGCGCCGCCGGCCACCATCGATGGGCGGCCGGCGTCGGACGCGCTGATCGACGAGCTGTCGGACAGCATCGCGGAGGTCGAGACGCCGTGGCGGCAGACGTTCCGGCGACTCGCGCGTGAAGAACGGTGCGCGCTCGCGCCGTTCCTGCTCGACCTCGCGCTGCTCGACCGCGGCCGGCGTCACGACTACGCCGCGGTGGCACGTCTGCTCGGCCTCGCCGTGCAGCACGACCTCGCCGACACGCCGCTCTGCGCGCAGGCGGCGGAGTTGCTGGGCCGGGTCGCCGCGTGCGCGGAGGCATGGTGAGTGTGTCGCGGGACGCGGCGGCGGAGTTAGTGGGATGCATCCCACGATGGAGATCCGCCGCGCATGCTCGTCCCGTCCCTGCTCGCGCTCGCCCTACCGGGCCGACCGCCGACGCGATCCGATGACGTCCCCACGGTCGTCGCGGTCCGCGCCCGCCACGCGCCTGACGTCGACGGCCGGCTCGACGACGCGGCGTGGCGCGACGCGCCCGCGGTCACGGCGTTCCGGCAGGCGAACCCCGACCAGGGCGCGCCGGCGACGCGTCCCATGGCGCTGCGCATCGTCTACGACGACGCCGCGCTCTACGTCGGCGCGCGGCTCGACGACGGCGGCCCCGCCGAGCGCCGCGCCATGCTCACGCGCCGCGACGGATCGTCGCCGAGCGACGAGCTCACGATCGCGCTGGACACGTATCACGACCATCAGACGGCGGCCGTCTTCAGCGTCAATCCGTTAGGCGTCCGCTCCGACCGCCTCACGGGGAACGACCAGGCGTTCGGCGACGACAGCTGGGACCCGGTGTGGCAGGCGGCCGTGCGGCAGGACGCGGGCGGGTGGACGGTGGAGATGCGCATCCCGCTCTCGCAGCTGCGGTTCCCGCCGCGCGAGGCGCAGACGTGGGGGATCAACGTCTTCCGCACGCTCACCGCGCGGAACGAGAGCGACGCGCTCGTCGTCGTGCCGCAGACGGAGCAGGGCTTCGCGTCGCGGTTCGCGCATCTCGTCGGCGTGCGCGGCGTGCCGCAGCCGAAGCGCGTGGAGCTGCTGCCCTACGTGCGCGCGCAGGTCGACGCGCACCGCGCGCGCCCCGGCGATCCGTTCTTCGACGGCCGCGCGCGCAGCGAGGCCGGGGGCGTGGACGTGAAGTACGGCGTGACGTCGAACCTCACGCTCGATGCGACGGTGAACCCCGACTTCGGCCAGGTGGAGGCCGACCCCGCGCAGCTCAACCTCACCGTGTTCGAGCCGTTGTTCGAGGAGCGGCGGCCGTTCTTCGTCGAGGGCGCGTCGATCTTCCAGTTCGGCGCGGGCGGCTTCGGCAGCACCGGGTCGCTGTTCTACTCGCGCCGCATCGGCCGCGCACCGACGCTGTCACCCGACCTCGCGCGCGCCGGCGACGCGGAGACGTTCACCGACGTGCCGAGCGCATCGCCGATCCTCGGCGCCGCGAAGCTGAGCGGCAAGCTCGCGCGCGGCACGTCGATCGGCCTGCTGCAGGCGGAGACCGGGCGCGTGTTCGCGCGCGTCGCCGCGGGGCCGGTGCGATACGGCGACGAGGTCGAGCCGCGCGCGCACTACACGGTCGCGCGGCTGCGCCAGGACTTCCGCGGCGGCCAGACCACCGTCGGCGCGATCTACACGCGCGCCGCGCGCGACCTGCGCTCGGCGCGGCTCGACTCGCTGTTCCGGCGCGAGGCAGACGCGTTAGGCGTCGACTGGCAGCACCGGTGGTCGCGCAGCCGGTACATCCTCACCGGGAACGCGGTGTGGAGCCGCATCGCCGGGTCGCCGACGGCGATCGTCGCCGCGCAGACGTCGAGCGCGCGCTACTACCAGCGCCCCGACCAGCACTACCTGCGCCTCGACTCCACGGCGACGGCGCTCGACGGCGGCACGGCGACGGCGAGCCTCGTCTACTCGGGCGCGAGCGGCTTCGGATGGCGCGTGCAGGGCGCGCTCACGACGCCCGGCTACGAGCTGAACGACCTCGGGTACCTGCAGCAGGCCGACGCGCGCAGCACGCTCGCGCGCGTGAGCTGGGGGACGCCGAAGCCGACGCGCCGCTTCCGTCAGATCGCGACCGAGCTCGTGGCGCTGGCCAGCTGGAACAACGGCGGCGAGCGCACGGGCGCGTCGGCGAACCTCAACGTCGTCGCGCAGCTCCAGAGCCACTGGGTCGTGTTCGGGAGCATCGCGCGCGGCCTGTCGTCGATCACACCGGTGCCGACGCGCGGCGGTCCGTCGGTGCTGCAGACCGCGTCGCGGTCCGGGTACCTCTCGGTGTCGAGCGACGAGCGCCGCGCCCTGTCGTTCTCGACGGCCTGGATCCGCTATCTCAGCGAGGCGGGGACGAGCGGGAGCACGCTCGACGGCTCGCTCACGTGGCGCCCGACGACGGCGGTGGAGCTGAGCGCGGGGCCGAGCTGGAGCCGCAGCCGTACGGTGGGCTACCTCGTCGCGCGCGTGCCCGACACGCTCGCCACGAGCACGTTCGGCGCGCGCTACGTCTTCGGTCCGCTCGCGCAGTCGACGCTCTCGGCGTCCCTGCGCGCGAACGTGACGTTCACGCCGGCGCTGTCGCTGCAGCTCTACGCGGAGCCGTTCACCTCGGGCGCGTCGGTGTCCGAGCTGCGCGAGCTGCGGCGCCCCGGCACGTCGGAGATCGTGCCCTACCGCGACGACCCGAACGCCCACGTCGAGCGGCTCGCGTCGGGGGCGTTCCGCGTGACGCTCGCGCGCGACGGTCGCGTGGTGCGCGAGTTCACCGTCGACGACCCCGACGCGCGCTTCCGCTCGCTCCGCGGCAGCGCCGTGCTCCGCTGGGAATATCGTCCGGGGGCGACGCTGTTCGCGGTGTGGCAGCACGCGCGCAGCGACTACGCGACCGGCGCCCGCTACGGCGGCGCGGGGGATCTGTGGTCGCTGCTGGGCCTGCCGCCGCAGAACGTGCTGCTCGTGAAGGCGAACTACTGGCTGAGTCGTTAGGCGGGCCCGGCCCTCACGACTCCACGTACGTGGTCTGGTAGGACTGAAGAAGGACTGAAGAAGGACTGAAGAAGGACCAACAACAAAGACGTTGTGTTTGGTCCTGCTTCAGTCCCTCTTCAGTCCTCCTTCAGTCCTCAATAAACACGTACGTGGAGTCCAGGACGAGCGCGCACGAGGACGCGACACTCACATGCGCGGCTTCGCGCACGTGCCGCCGCCGGGCAGCTGCGGCGAGGGACGTCGGCGCAGCGCCTCGATCTCGGCGGCCTCGCGCGGCACGCCGGCGGAGAGCCACTCGACGCCGGTCGCCGTCACCGCGTAGTCGTCCTCGATGCGCACGCCGACGTTGCGATAGCGGTCCATCACCGGACGCAGGCGCGCGACGAGCGCGCGGTTGCGCGGCGTGTCGGGCAGGCCGTCGAGGATCGCGGGGTTGACGTAGATCCCCGGCTCCACGGTGAACACGTCGCCCGGCGCGAAGTTGCCCGGTGCGTCGTAGTACTGAGCCGGGTCGTGCACCTCGAGGCCGATGCCGTGCCCGCCGAAGCCGTGCCACGCGTACAACCCGATCTGCGGACACCCCGCGGGCGGGCAGCGGTTCGGCGACGGTGCGTCGTACGTCGCGTTCGCGGAGTCGATGAGGCCGAGCCGCGCGAGCCCAGCGCCGACGACCGCGCGCCCCGAGTCGTTCGCCATGCGCACCGTGCCGCCGGGGCGGATCTGCCTGACGTACGCCGCCTGCGCCGCGAGCACGATGTCGTACACCGCGCGCTGCGCCGGCGTGAAGCGGCCGCTCACCGGCATGGTGCGCGTCACGTCCGCGCCGTAGTGGTCGAACTCCGCGGCGGCGTCGATGAGCAGCAGATCGCCGGCCTCCATCTGCCGCGCGTTGCGATCGTAGTGCAGCACGAGCGCGTTCGGTCCCGAGCCGACGATGCTGCCGTACGATGGGCGCTCGGCACCCATGCGTCGGAAGACGCCCTCCATCAGCGCCTGGATCTCGCCCTCGTTGCAGCCGGGCGCCGCGGCGCGCATCGCCTCGCGGTGCGCGGCGACGGAGATCTGCGCGGCGCGGCGCAGCAGCGCGAGCTCGGCGGGGCTCTTCCGCGCGCGCATCCGCTCCACGACGGAGTCGAGCGACACCACGCCGAGCGCGGGGCGCCCGCTGCGCAGGTGCTCGACGAAGCGCGCGCTGCGCGTGAGCGTGTCGACGGCGGCGTAGTCGATCGAGTGCACGTCCGACACGACGTACATCGGCAAGCCCGCGTCGAGCAGCGAGTCGAGCGCGCGGCGGAAGTCCGCGACGGGGCGGCCGGTCATGCCGGTGCGCTCCTGTACCTCCGTCGGCCCCACGCGCGCGCCGACGAACAGCTCCATGCGCGGGTTGCGCGGCGGCACGAACAGCGTCGCCGCGCGCGCGCCGCCGCGCTTCACGAGCAGCAGCACCGCGTCGGGCTCGTCGAAGCCGGTGAGATACATGAACGACGGGAGCTGTCGCGTCGGCGGCCAGTGCGTGACCTCGCCCGCACCGCCGAACGCGACGACGACGCCGGAGTCGATGTGCGCGAGCAGCTGGTCGCGGCGGTCCGCGTACTCACCGGCTGGGATCTGCGCGGAGAGAGTCCTCGCCGCGCTCGGGAGCGCGGCGACGAGCATCATGAGGCAGTAGGCGAGGCGGAGGCGCATGGCTGGGTTCTCAGGGCGTTCGGCGGGGTATGGGCCACTTCGCGGTCGCGGGGCACGCGCGCGCACCGACGCGGCGCATGAGCGCGTCGAATCGGGCATCCGACTTGAGAGAGTCGAACATCGGGTCGCATGGCAGGCTGACGAGGCCGGCGAGCGACTCCTTCGCGGCGACGCTGCGCTCGAGCGCCGTCATCGCCTTGTCGGTGTCGCCTAACGCGATGCTCGCCACCGCCCGCAGGAAGTTGGGCGAGTTGCCCAGGTCCTCGTGCTCCATCAGCGCGCGCTGCCGCGCCGCGTCGGCGCGACGCCCGCGCATCGCGTCGGCCAGCACGAGGTTGGCGCGCCGCCAGAACATGCCGGGCGCGGTGTGGTACGCTCGCTCGAGGTAGACGGCCGCGCTGTCGGGTCGCCCGACGAGCGCGTAGAGGACGCCGACGCCCTGGAGCGCGAGCACGTTGTTCGGATCGATCTCGAGCGATGCGCGGATCATCGGGACTGCGGCGTCGTACCGGCCGGCCAGCCCGAGGGCGTAGCCGTAGATGCCCGTCGCGGCCCCGGAGAGCGGGTCGCGGTCGTGGGCGCGGCGCGTCCATATGAGTCCGTCGGACACGCGCCCCACCTGATCCAGCGCCAAGCCGTAGCCCGCCAGGAGGTCGCTGTTCGTGGAGTCGAACGCCAGCGCCTTCGCGAGCGGCGAGACGGCGTCGCCGAAACGCATCTCGGCGGTGAGCACGAGCGACTGCGCGGCGTACGCCTCCGCGATGGTGGAGTCGAGCGCGAGCGCCCGCCGCGCGCTCGCGGACGCCAGCGCGTTCATCGAGTCGACGTTCGCGGCGCCGAGCGTGGGGCCGTTCACGTACGCGATCGCGAGGTAGCCGTGGGCGCGCGCGAAGCCCGGGTCGCGTGCGACGGCGTCGCGGAAGTGGGCGATCGCGTGCGGCCAGTCGAGGCGGTCGGCGGCGTAGCGCCCACGCAGGAAGCTGTTGTACGCGTCGACGTTCGTCGTGCCGCGCGCGCTGGTCACGGGGGCCGTCGCCGTCGCCACGTGCAGCCGCTCGGCGATGTCGCTGGCGATCGTGTCCTGCATGCGCGGAAGCTCGTCGGCCCCGCCGTCGAGCGTGCGGCTCCAGAGCGCCGCGTCGGTCGCGGAGCGCACGAGCTCCGCCGTCACGTGCAGCCGGTCGCGCGACCGGCTCACCGTCCCCTGCACCACCGCGTCGACGCCGAGCGCGCGGCCGACCTCGCGCGCGTCCCGACCCTTCAGTTGCCGCGACGATCCACGCGCCTTCACCGTGAGCGCCGGCGCGGCGCTGAGCGCGTCGCGGACGCGGTCGGCGAGCCCGTCCTCCAGGTACGCATACGACGTGTCGCCACTCGTGTTCTCGAACGGGAGCACGGCGACCGAGCGAATCGCGTCGCCGACGGGCGCGCCGGCGCGCCGCGCGAGTGCGCCCGCCACGAGGGCCAGCGCCGCGAGCGCGGCCAGCGCGAGTGGGAGGCGGCCGGCGAGGCGCGGCGGCGTCGGTCGGGCGGCGGGCGTCGGCGCGACGTCGGCGGTCGGGACGGTGCCTAACGCGTGCAGGATCTCCCCCGCCGTCTGCGGCCGGTCGCCCGGGCGTTTCTCGAGGCAACGCATCACCAGCGCGGCCAGCACCGGAGGGCAGGCGGGGCGGAGCGTCGCGAGCGGCACCGGCGCCTCGGTGGCGTGCGCGGCGAGCAGCGCCTGCGCGTTGCGCCCGGCGAACGGCGGCTGCCCGGCGAGCATCTCGTACGCCACGACGCCCAGCGCGTAGATGTCGGCGCGTGTGTCGGTATGCGGGTCGGCGACGGCCTGCTCGGGCGCCATGTAGGCCGGCGTGCCTAACGCGACGCCGACCGACGTCAGCCCCTCGCCCGCGGCCGACTCGCTGAGCGCCTTCGCCACGCCGAAGTCGGTGAGGACCGCCGAGCCCCGGCTCAGGAGAATGTTGTCGGGCTTGATGTCGCGGTGCGTGACGCCCTGCCCGTGCGCGTAGTCGAGCGCCTTCGCGACGTCGCGCAGCACGGAGACCGCATCGGCTACAGGCAGCTCGCCGCGCGCGAGTCGGGCCCGGAGACTCTCCCCCTCGACGTACGGCATGGTGTAGTACGGCAGCCCGTCGCCCGTCTGCCCGGCAGTGAGCACGGGAACGACGTGCGGATGCTGCACGCGCGCGGCGAGCGCGATCTCCCGGTTGAACCGCGCGATCGAGACGCCGGCCGCGAGCGCCGCCGGCAGCACCTTCACGACCACGCGGCGGCCGAGCGTCGTATCTTCGGCGACGAACACCTGCGACATGCCACCGCCGCCGAGCTCGCGCTCGATGGTGTACCCGGTGCCTAACGATGCCTGGAGCTGCTCGCGGAGGTGGGTCATCGAGCGAGCGTCGGCGGGGCGAACGGCCATGGCCGGGCGAGCGCGCACGGGGCGACGCCGAGATCGCGCATCGCCGCGCGGAAGCGCGCGTCGGTCCACAGCGGGTCGAGGAAGGGGTTGCAGCCAAGACTGCCGAAGGTGCTGATCCAGTGGTACTGGCCCGCGCGCGTGGTGAGCAGGCGCACGAGCGGCTCGCGGTCGTCGAGCACGAAGTCCGCGAACGCCGTCTCGACGCCGCCCGACAGATCGCCTCCGGGCTGGTGAAGGCTCGCGCGCACGCGTTCCGCGTCATCCCACCGGCCCGCCGCGGCGTACGCGAAGAGCAGTCTCCCGTGCATCCCGCGCGCCTCGGGGTGCAGCCGTACGCCACGCTCCAGCGTGCGCACCGCGCAGTCGGGCCGGCCGCCTAACGCCTGGATGAGCCCGAGGTCGCCGAGCGCGAGCGAGAACGTGGAGTCGATCGCCAGGATGCGACGGATCGCGGTCTCGGCCTCTCCGAATCGACGGGCCTCGGTGAGCGTCGCCCCGAGCACCGTCCCCGCCGACTTGGCCAGCGGGTCGAGCCGCGTCGCCACGCGCAGCTCGGCGATCGCCTCGTCGGTGCGCCCGATGCTCCGCAGCATGAAGCCGAGCACGTGGTGCGCGAACTCGTTCGACGGCTCGGCGGCGATCACGGCGCGGTAGTATCGCTCCGCCTCCGGAAAGCGGAAGTCGTGCTCGAACGCGAGGGCCTGCGCGATCTGCGCGTCGGCGAGCGTGGAGTCGAGCGTCATCGCGCGCCGCGCACTCGCATTGAACAGCGACGTGGCCGAGTCCGTGGGGTCGGGGACGTAGACGCGCAGCACCTCGTAGGCGAACGCCAGCGCGGCGTACGCGCGCGCGAACGTGGGGTCGCGGGCGATGGCCTGCTGGAACAGCCCGATCGACCGCGCGACGTTCTCCGCGCCGCGCTCGTGCCAGTAGTACATCCCCTTGAGATAGAGCTCGTACGCCTCCGCGTTCGTGGTGCCCCGCCCGACCGTCACCTCGGTCGCGCGCGGCCGGTCGGCCGGGTCGTCGCGGCCGCCTAACGTCCGCGCGAGCGCGGCGGCGACGGCGCGCGTGAGCGAGTCCTGCACGGCGAACACGTCGCCCGAGCGGCTCTCGTAGACGCTGTCCCACATCACCGTGCCGTCGGCGGCGCTCACGAGCTGCGTCGTCACGCGCAACCGGTCGCCCGCGCGCCTGACGGTGCCGGTCACGAGCGCGCGGACGCCTAACGCCTTGCCGATCTCCGGCGCCGACACAAACCTGCCCTTGAACGCGTAGGTCGACGTGCGGCCGGCGAGCGTGAGCCCCGGGACGTGCGCGAGCGCGTGCGCCAGCTCGTCGGTGAGCCCGTCGCTGAAGTAGTCGTCCTGCCGATCGCCGCTCGTGTTCACGAATGGCAGCACGGCGAGCGAGCGGATCTCGCCGCTGGCGGAGCGGCCCGTGCGCGCGCGCCACGCGAACGCACCCGCCACGAGGGCGAGCAACACCACGACGGCGCCGACGGCGAGCGCGAGGCGGGCGCCGCCGGCGAGCGCCACCGAGCGCGCGCCACGCGCCGGCGCGAAGCCGGCCGCCGGCGTCGCGTCGAGCGCGTCGAGGATCTCGCGCGCCGTCTGCGGGCGGTCCTCGGGGCGCTTCTCCAGGCAGCGCATCACGAGCGCCGCCAGCGCGGACGGCACCGACGGCCGCAGCGTGGCGATCGGCGTCGGCATCTGGGTGGCGTGCGCGGCGAGGACGGCCTGCCCGGTACGCCCCGCGAACGGCTGGTGCCCGACGAGCATCTCGTACGCGACGACGCCGAGCGAGTAGAGGTCCGCGCGCGCGTCGGTGGCCGGATCGGCGACCGCCTGCTCGGGCGCCATGTAGGCCGGGGTGCCTAACGCGATGCCCACCGACGTCAACGCCTCGCCCGTCGCCGACGCGCTGAGGGCCTTGGCGACGCCGAAGTCGGTGATCACCGCCGACGTGTCGGTGAGCAGGATGTTGTCCGGCTTGACGTCGCGGTGCGCGATGCCCTGCGCGTGCGCGTAGGCGAGCGCCTTCGCGACGTCGCGCAGGACGCCGACCGCCTCGCGGATCGGCAGCCCGCCGCGGCCGAGGCGCGCGCGCAGGCTCTCGCCCTCGACGTAGGGCATGGTGTAGTACGGCAGCCCGTCGTCCGTCTGTCCCGCGGCGAGGACCGGCACGATGTGCGGATGCTGCAGCCTGGCCGCGAGCGCGATCTCCCGCCGGAAGCGCGCGATGGAGACGCTCGCCGCGAGCGCCGCGGGAAGCACCTTCACGACGACGCGCCGCCCGAGTCCGGTGTCTTCGGCGACGAACACCTGCGACATCCCTCCACCGCCGAGCTCGCGCTCGATCGTGTAGGCGTCGCCGAGGGAGGTCTGGAGGCGCTCGCGGAGGTCGGTCATCGGGGCCGCATGAGGCGGCAAACGTGCGCGGCCGCCCGGCCGACCGCCAGCGTCCGGCGGAACGCGCTCGCGAAACCACCCCAGCGGTCGGATCGTATCGGGCGTACCACGGCCAGGAGAGCCCATGCGCATCGCTCACCGCTGTCTCGCCGCCGCGTTCACGCTCGCCGCCGCGATAGCACGCGCGCAGACGCCGGAGAACCTCGACCTGACGACCGTCGGCAAGGACCCGCGCTGGAAGACGCCCGCCGGCCGCGCGACGCGGGTCGTGGACATCAAGGGCAAGCGCGCGCTCGCCGTCGACTCGGCGCCCGGCTACGACGTGATCTGGCTCGACGGCTTCGAGTTCACGAACGGCGTCATCGAGCTCGACGTGCTCGGTCGCAGCCAACCCGTGCAGGGCAGCTTCCTCGGCGTCGCGTTCCACGTCGTCGACGACACGACGCACGAGGCGGTGTACTTCCGGCCGTTCAACTTCCGCGCGACCGACTCGACGCGCCACGCCCACGCCGTGCAGTACGTGTCGCACCCGAAGTTCCCGTGGCAGCCGCTGCGCACGGGGCAGCCCGGCAAGTACGAGAAGCCGATCGTCCCCGAGCCCGACGGCGACGCGTGGTTCCACGTGCGCGTCGTCGTGCAGCGGCCGAAGGTGAGTGTCTACGTCGACGACCAGCCGGCGCCGTCGCTCGTCGTCGACGAGCTGACCGACCGCACCGGCGGCTCCGTCGGCGTCTGGATCGGCGAGGGATCGCCCGGGTACTTCGCGAACCTGCGCGTCACGCGCACGCGTTAGCAACGGCATTGAACCGCGGAGGACGCAAAGGCCGCAGAGGAAACCAACAACGTGGTTCTCCTCTGCGTCCTCTGCGGTTCAAGCCTTGCCTTGGCCGTAGTACGCCTCCGCGCCGTGCTTACGGCGGTGGTGACGCTCGAGCAACGTGTCGTCGATCGCGCGCGCGTCGGGGTTGATGCGCAGCGTGTCGAGCGCCATGCGGGCGGTGGCCTCGAGGGCGACGGCGTTCTCGACGGCGTTAGGCACGTCGTGGCCCCACGCGAACGGCCCGTGGCCGGCGACGAGCACGCCGGGCACGTCGGACGGGTCGAGGCCGCGCTCGCGGAAGGACTCGGCGATCAGCAGCCCCGTGTTGTGCTCGTACGCGCCGCGGATCTCGTCGGCGCGCATGCGGCGCGTCACGGGAACGCAGCCGCGGAAGTGGTCGGCGTGGGTGGTGCCGAAGCACGGCACGTCCCGCTCGGCCTGCGCCCAGCTCACCGCCGCGGCGCTGTGCGTGTGCGCCACGCCGCCGATGCGCGGGAACTCGCGGTAGAGCACGAGATGCGTCGGCGTGTCGGACGACGGACGGAGCGAGCCCTCGACCACGTCGCCGGTGTCGAGCGACACGACGACGATGTCCTCCGGCCGCAGCGCGTCGTACGCGACGCCGCTCGGCTTGATCGCCATCACGCCGGCGTCGCGATCGACGCCGCTCACGTTACCCCACGTGAGGATGACGAGCCCCGCCTTCACGAGGTCGAGGTTCGCCTGGCACACCTGCTCGCGCAGCGCGTCATGCGACATGGGACTCCCGGCGCATCTCGTCGCGGATGTCGAGCAGATCCTTCATGACGTCGTACAGGTCCCCGTTCGCGCCCGGCACGCCGAACGCGTCGTGCAGGCGACGGTAGAGCGCGTACAGCCGGTCGTACACCGCGCGCCGCTCGGGCACCGGCTCGAACACCGTGTCGCGCACGCCGGTCATCGCCTGCATCGCTCGGTCGAACGAGTCGTGTCCACCGGCGTCCGTGCCGGCGACGACGGCGCCCGCCACCGCGGCGCCAAGCGCGCACGTCTGCGCGCTGCGCGAGATCTGCACCGGGCGTCCCATGACGTCGGCGTAGATCTGCATGACGAACGGGTTCTTGTCGGAGATGCCGCCGCAGTTCACGATGCGATCGACCGCGTCGCCGTACTCCTCGTAGCGCTCCATGATGACGCGCGCGCCGAACGCGGTCGCCTCGACGAGCGCGCGGTAGATCTCGGCCGGCGTGGTGTGCAGCGTGAGGCCGAGGATCATGCCCGTGAGGCGCTGGTCGACGAGCACCGTGCGGTTGCCGTTCAGCCAGTCGAGCGCGAGCAGCCCGCTCTCGCCGGGGCGCAGCCGCTCCGCCTCCGCGGTGAGCTCGGCGTGCCCCTTCCCCGCCGGCTTCACCCCTTCGACGAACCAGTTGAAGATGTCGCCGACCGCGCTCTGCCCGGCCTCGAGGCCGAACTGTCCCGGCAGCACCGACTCGGGCACGACGCCGCACAGCCCCGGGACGTCGGCGCAGTCCGCGTCGAGCGGCGCGATCATGAGGTCGCACGTCGACGTGCCGATGATCTTCACGAGCGTGCCGCGCCGGATGCCCGATCCTACGGCGCCGAGGTGGGCGTCGAACGCGCCGACGGCGACCGGGATCCCGGTCGGGAGGCCGAGCCGACCGGCCCACTCCACCGTCAGACCGCCCGCCGCGTCGGCGACGCTGTGCGCCTCGTTAGGCAACGCGTCGCGCAGCCGCACGAGCCGCGGGTCGAGCGCGGCGAGGAACTCGGCATCCGGGTAGCCGCCCCACTCGCGGTGGTACATCGCCTTGTGCCCGGCCGCGCACACGGAGCGGCGCAGCGCCGCGGGGCGCTCGGTGCCGGTGAGGATCGCGGGGATCCAGTCGGCGTGCTCCACCCACGTGTGCGCGGCGTCGAACACGTCGGGCGACGAGTGCAGGCAGTGCAGGATCTTCGCCCAGTACCACTCCGCGCTGTACGTGCCACCGCACTTCGCGAGGTAGTGCGGGCGCATCCGCGCCGCGGTCTCGGTGATGCGACGCGCTTCGGCGTGGCCGGTGTGGTCCTTCCACAGCCACACGTACGCGTCGAGCTCCGTGCGGAACCGCTCCTGGAACGCGAGCGGCTGGCCGAGGACGTCGACGGGGATCGGCGTGGACCCCGTCGTGTCGACGCCGATGCCGACGACGCGCGACGCGTCGAACCCGTCATGCTCGGCGGCGCGCGCGAGCGCGCCCTTCACCGCGCCCTCGAGGCCGACGAGGTAGTCGCGCGGGTTCTGCCGGGCGAGGTCGGGGTCCGTGGGGTCGAGCAGGATCCCTTTCTGTCCCGATGGATAGTCGTACACCCAGGTCCCGAGCTCCGCGCCCGTGTCGACGTCGACGACGAGCGCGCGGACGGAGTTGGTGCCGTAGTCGATGCCTAACGAATACACAGGGCAGGAGGGCAGGAGGGCGTGAGGGCAGGAGTCAGCGGCAGCCGGGCATGCGCACGGCGGCGATGCGTGTAGAGTAGCTCGGCGCGTCCTTGTGGTAGTAGTCGCCGACGTACCAGATCGTGCAGTCGTCGCTCGGGTCGACGGCGGTCTGGGTGTAGTCCTCCCAGCGCAGCGTGTTGGCCTGCGCGCCCTCGCCCTCGACGAGCACCGTCTCGTGCAGCGTGAGCACGCCGGGCGGATCGCCGGCGAGCCGGCCGGCGAAGCGCTGGCCGGCGAAGTGCGGCAGGCCGCCGAACGAGTAGCCGATGCCGATGTTCCCCTTCTTGTCGATCGCGGGGCTCGCCATCCAGCGATAGAAGCCGCCCGGGGCGTACGTGCCCTGCTGCGCGAGCGAGAGGTCGCGGTGCTTGTCGGGCCGCAGCTCGTACCAGCGCACGCCGCCGCCCCCGGCGCTCGTGTTCACCGAGTGCGTCGCGACGACCATCTCGCGGCCGCCGACGCGACGGTAGACGACGCGCGCCATGAGCTTGTCGCCCTGCGCGTCGAGCCGGCGGTCGGTGCCCGGCTGCGGCACGCAGCTCGTGAGCTGGCCGTCGCACAGGTAGTGGTAGGGCGCGACGGCGATGGTCTGCGGCCCGTCCAGGCGCGTCTTCGACGGGTCGTCGAAGTCGACGTGGAACTTCCACGCGTAGATGGCCGAGTCCTCCATCACCTTCTTCAGCTGCGTGCCGCCGGCGGCGAGGACGATGTTCGGCGCGCCCTTCGGCGGCAGCGCCGTGCCGTCGAGGTCCGCGTTGTTCAGGAAGTTCACGCCGTCGATCACGACGCACTGCTCGGTCGCGTCCTGCCCGGCGAGCATCCGCTTGCGGTCCACGGCGCACGTGTGCTTCTGAATCACCTCGTCGCCGGTGCTCGTCGGCACGTAGTACGCGTCGGGCCACACGGCGGGACGCGGGTAGTCGGGGAAGAGCGGGCGCACGAACTCGTAGCGGTAGTACGAGCCCATGGGATCCGGACCGGTGCTCACCGCGTAGCACATCGCGTACGACCCGGTCGTCGGCTGCGGCGGGCGCTGGCCCTGGCGGCGCGGGCCGGTGTCGCCCGGCGCGGGCGGCGCGGGCGGCGGCGTCGGCTCGGGGACGTACAGGCGCACGGCGGCGCCGGGCTGTCCCGGTCGGCCGGGCACGGTGCGCTGCGCCGGCCCGGCCTGCATCGGCGGCGGCTCGTTAGGCCGGTCGGTGACGCGCGAGAAGATCGGCATGACGACGAGCCACCGGTTCGCGAGCTGGTCGTAGCGCACGACGGCGTCGCCGTTGTTGCGCTGCTCGCACGGGCCGCCGAAGCCGCGGAACACGGTGCGCGTCTCGACGGGGCCGTACAGCACCTTGCCCGTCGTGTCGTACAGCTTCCCCCTCTTCGTGTAGATCGCCATGCGCGTGTTGACGATCTGCACGACGTGGTCGGGCCCGACGGCGAGCGTGTTGTCGGACGGATTGCGGAGCGTGGGCATGTAGCCCTGCGGCCCCGTGAATCCGACGCCGAGCCCGTCGAAGCTCGCGACGACCGTCGCCGCGGGCCGCGTCCCCTCGGCCGTCTGCTCCACCGCCGCGCCGCCCGGCGGCACGTCGTGGCTCACCGGACGGGCCGACTCTTCCTCGCGTTCGTTCTCGGGCGCGAGCGCGTTAGGCGGCGCGCCGGCCGCGAGCGGCGCCGAGACGTCGTGCGTGACGGCGCGGTTCACGGTGACGTCGGTGCGAGCGGGCGAGCCGGAGGAGCACGCGGCGAGGAGCGCCACGCATGTCAGCGTGCGAAGGCTGCGGGAAGGGCAGGTCATGGGTCGGACTCGGTTGCGCTGAGTATGCTCACGCGGAGCCGCGGGGAACGCGGAGAAAACCAACACGTTGTGTTGCAGTGCTCCGCGTTCTCCGCGGCTCCGCGTGAGAAGCCGTGCTCCGCGCGAGACATCGCGAGTGCTCACCAGATGTCCCCCACGGTGAACCCCTCGGGAAACGGATCGTCGGCGTCGACGACGTACGTGGCCATGCCAGTGATCCACGCGGTGCCGCTGATCGACGAGACGACGGCGCGGTGCGGACCGACCGACGTCTCCTCGAGCAGGCGGCCGGTGAAGACGGTGCCTAACACGCCCTCGTGCCGGAAGTCGCGGTGGAGCGGAAGCCGGCCGCGCGCGTGGAGCGTGGCCATGCGCGCGGCGGTGCCGGTGCCGCACGGGGAGCGGTCGATCGCGCCGGTCCACGTCGACGGCTTCTCCCAGTCGAGCGTGCCGGTGGAGACGATCACCGCGTTGCGCATGTCGTTGTCCGCGTCGTGCGGTGGGCCCGAGAGCTGGCCGATGGTGATCCCCTCGAAGCCCGGCTGCTCGGGGTGTCGCACCGGCAGCTGCTCGCGGGCGGCGGCCTTGATCATCTCGCCGACGCGGACGATGTCGCGCCCCTCGTCCGCGGTGAGACGCAGGCCGAGCGGCTCGGCGTCGGCGATGACGTAGAACATGCCGCCGTAGGCGACGTCGACGCGTACGGTGCCGAGGTGCGGGACCTCGACGGCGGCGTCGAGGTGGGTCGCGAACGCGGGCACGTTGCGGAACGTGACGCGGGTCACCTTGCCGTTCGAGCAGTCGGCGCGGACGCGGATGAGCCCCGCGGGCGCCTCGAGCACGAGCTCCGTGACCGGCTCCTGCATGGGGAGCATCCCCGTCTCGAGCAGCACGGTGGCGACGCACATCGTGTTCGTGCCCGACATGCCAGGGTACTCGACCTGCTCCATGATGACGTAGCCGGCCTGCGCGTCGGGGTGCGTCGGCGGGAGGACGAGGTTGCAGTTCGCGGCGGGGTAGCCGCGCGGCTCGCGGAGCATGCGGCGGCGGAGGCCGTCCATGTGGGTCGCGAGGTGCTGCATCTTGTCGAACATCGTGGCGCCGGGGACGTCGAGGACGCCGCCGACGATGACGCGGCCCGGTTCGCCGCACGCGTGGGCGTCGACGGCGTGGATCGCGCTGGTGAGTCGCACGCGGGGGCTCTCCGAGGGGACAGGAATCGGATACAATATCCGTGGGACCGCCTCCCGCAACCCCGCCTATTGCCACACCCCGAGCGGATGGATACAATATCCGCCACCCCCGCCCCTGCGCCCATGCCGATGGAACAGCCCCAGTGGACCGGAGTCATCCCGGCCATCACCACCCCGCTCCGGGACGACTTCACCGTCGACCACGCGGCGCTCGCCGATCACGTCAACTGGCTCGTCGATAGCGGCTGCACCGGCATCGTCACCGGCGGCTCCCTCGGCGAGGCCGCGACGCTCTCCTTCGAGGAGAAGGTCGCCGTCAATGAGACGTGCGTCCGCACGCTCGCCGGTCGCGTCCCCGTCGTCGCCGGCATCGCCGGCCTCGCCACCGCCGAGTGCGTCGCCCTCGCGCGCGCCGCCGAGCAGGTCGGCTGCGACGGCATCATGGCCCTCCCCGCCTACGTCTACTACAGCGACTGGCCGGAGGCGCGGGAGCACTACAGCGCGATCATCAACGCGACGGGGCTGTCGTGCATGCTCTACAACAACCCCATCGCCTACCGCACCGACGTCCTCCCCGAGCAGCTCGCGGAGCTCGCCGAGCGGCACGAGAACCTGCACGCCGTGAAGGAGTCGAGCGGCGACGTTAGGCGCGTCACCGCCGTCCGTGAGGCGCTCGGCGACCGCCTCGCGGTCTTCGCCGGGCTCGACGACATGATCGTCGAGGCGGTCGCGATGGGCGCCGCCGGCTGGATCGCGGGCCTCGTGAACGCGCTCCCCGTCGAGTCGGTGCGGGTGTACGAGCTCGCGCGCGACGGCCGCTGGGCCGAGGCGCACGCGCTCTACCACTGGTTCCTGCCGCTGCTCCGCATGGACACCGTGCCGAAGTTCGTCCAGCTCATCAAGCTCGTGCAGGCCGAGGTCGGCCGCGGCACCGAGACCGTGCGCCCCCCGCGCCTCCCGCTCGAGGGCGCCGAGCGCGACGAGGCACTGAAGCTCGTCCGCGAGCGCCTGGCGAGCCGCCCCCCCCTGCCTAACGCGTCGGCCCACGGCGCCAGCAACGGCCAGGGCGGCTCGGCGAAGGTCGCGGCGGGGCGGTGAGCTGAGGAAGGGTCTCTTCGAGTCTGAACCGCAGAGGACGCAGAGGGCCGCAGAGGAGAACCAATCGCTGTTGGTTTCCTCTGCGGCCCTCTGCGTCCTCTGTGGTTCATTCACACTGCCAAGGCAGTTCTCCGCACGCTCCGCGTCTCCACGTGAGACCGCTCATTGCACGCGCCGCAGCGTGCCGAGCGACGCGGGCGCGATGGGCGGACGCACGGAGTCGGCATCAGCCGGCCAGCCGCGCAGCAGCTCGAGCGCCGCGCCGCACACGCGTCCCTGACAGGGACCCATCCCGGCGCGCGTCTGCAGCTTCGCCTGACGCGCCGACCACCCCGGCTCGATCGCGCCGAGCGGCACGTCCTCGCAACGGCAGACGATCGTGTCGGGACGCGCGAGCGCGAGCAGCTCGGCCCGCGGCGCGAACGCGCGGTCCATCGCCGCGGCGAGCGCGCGCAGCCCCTCGCGGCGACCGTGCAGCGCCGCCGCGCCGTCGTCGCGCCCCGCGGCGCACAGCCCCGCGATCTCTCCCTCGACGAGCGCGAGGTCGACGCCGCCGATGCCGGTCGGCTCGCCCGCGCAGAACACCCCCGCGCGCGTCGTCGCCTGTCGCGCGTCGACGACGACGGCGCCAGCCTGCGTGCGGCAGCCGAGCAGTCGCGCCAGCTCGGTGTTCGGCACCAGGCCGTAGCCGGCGCACAGCAGGTCGCAGTCGAGCGTGCGCACGCGCGTCCCGTCGGTCACCTCCACCGCGGCGAGAGCGCCGTTCGCACCCGCGTGCGCGGCCGCGACCCACTCTCCCACGCGGTACGGCGTGCGGCGGAAGCCGGCGCGGTAGCGTGCGGCCTCCACGAGCGCGCGCGGGCGGCGCCACAGTCCGGCCGCGAACGCGGCCACGCGGCCTAACGGCGCCTGCTCGGCGACGAGCGCCACGCGCGCGCCCGCCCCGCTGAGCGCCGCCGCGACCGGGAGGAGCAGCGGACCGCTCCCCGCGATCACCACGCGCCGGCCGGCGAACGACGTGCCGCCCTTCAGCAGCGCCTGCGCGCCGCCGACGCCCACGACGCCGGGCAGCGTCCAGCCAGGGAACGGGAGGAACCGCTCGCGCGCCCCGGTCGCGAGCACCACCGCGTGCGTCCGCACCACGCTCGGCGCACCGGCGGACGCGCCGTCGCCCGCGGCGATGCGCTCGACCGCGAGCGCGAGCAGCTCGCCGTCGTCCGACGGCTCGGCCCACGCGTCGATCACCGCGCTGCTCGCCATGAGCGTCGCGCCGGAGCGACGCAGCCGCTCGAGCCACGGTCGCGCGGCCGCCGGCGCGTCGGTGCGGTGACGCCAGATCTGGCCGCCCGGCAGCGGGCTCTCGTCGACCAGCACCACGCGCGCACCCGACTCCGCGGCGCGCGTCGCCGCCGCGATCCCCGCCGGCCCGCCGCCGACCACGACGACGTCGCGGGCGCCCAACCCGTGCATCACGCGGCGCCTCCCGTGCGCACGTCCATTCCCGCCGCGACGGGCACGAGGCACGCGCGCCGGTGCGGCACGCCGTCGATCGTAACGCGGCACTCGTGGCAGATGCCCATGCCGCACAGCGGCGCGCGCGACTCGCTCGACACCGATCGGCGGAAGGATCGCACGCCCGCGTCGAGCAGCGCCGCGGCGAGCGAGACGCCCTCGCGCACGAGCAGCGTCTCGCCGTCGAGCGTGAGAGCGATCGTCGTCGGATCGTGGTGCTTCGGGTGCGCCATCTCAGAACTCCATGTGCATGCAAGGCTCCTCGTGTCTGGCCGCGGATCGGCGGATCAGTCGATCCGTTACCAAACCTCTAGGAAATGTGCTCGTCATGGAGCCCGGCCCCGGCGTGCGACGCCTCGTCCATCGTCGCCGCATCGAGCACGCGCGACGGCGCGAACGGTGCCGCGTCGATCGGCGGCGTCCGTCCCGCGACGAGATCGGCGAGCAGGCGCGCCGTGCCTAACGCCATGGCGATGCCGAGCCCCTCGTGTCCCGCGGCGATCCACATCCCCGGGATCGCCGGCCACGCGCCGATCAATGGCAGCTTGTCCGGCGTCGCCGGACGGAAGCCGGTCCACGTGCGGATCACCGAGAGGTCGGCGAGCGTGGGGAGGAACTCGGCCGCGCGGTCGAGCATGCGGCGCAGCACGCTCCGGTTGATCGAGCCGTCCCATCCGACGAGCTCGCGCGACGAGCCGACGAGCAGCTGCCCCGTGGCGCGCGGCTGCACGTTGAACGCGACCGACTCGGTCGTCATCACGTGCGCGCTCGCGAGGTAGCCGAGCTCCACGAGCTGGTGGCGCACGGTGCCCGGGTAGCGGTCGGTGATGGCGAGGTGTCCCTTGCGCGGCACGATCGGCAGCTCGGGCGTCAGGCGCGCGGCCTCGGCGCCCGCGGCGTTCACGATCACGTCGGCGCGCAGCGTCTCGCCCGCGCAGACGACGGCGCGCTCGGTGATCGCGTCCACGCGGCACCCCTCGCGCACGACCGCGCCCGATGCGCGCGCCTGCTCGAGCAGCCACGTCGTCGCGCGCGGTTGATACACGACGGCGTCGCCCGGCACGAGCAGCCCGCCGGCGAGCCCCGGCCGCAGGTACGGCTCGACCGCGGCGAGCTCGCGCGGGCCGAGCACCTCGCTCGCGATGCCGGCCGACGCGTACACGTCGCGCTTCGCGCGCACGGCCGCGAGCTGCGACTCGTCGGCGGCGACCCACACCGTGCCGCACGGCTCGTACTCCACGGACGGCGGCAGCGACGGCGCCAGCTCGCGCCACAGCGACACGGAGAGCGACGTGAGCGCGAGCTGCTCGGGCGAGTCGTCCATCACCACGAGGTGCCCCATGCCGGCCGCCGTCGTGCCCGACGACGCGAACGACGCGTCGAGCACCAGCACCTTGCGGCCGTCGCGCGCGAGCTCCCGCGCGCAGGCGGCGCCGACGATGCCGGCGCCGACGACGATGGCATCAGGGCGCATGGCTATCCGTTCTCCGCCTTCTCCGCGCCTCCGCGTGCGACATGGCCAGGCACGTCACCCGCCGATCCCGAACCGGAACGGATCTCTCGGGTCGAGGATCAGCGTCGACTCGGCGGTCACGTACGCGGTGCCACGCACGAACGGCACGATCTCGCCCGCGTCGTTAGGCGCGAGCCATCCCGTGAACACGCCGCCCGCGATCCCTTCCTGGCGCCAGGGCTGGCCGACGGCGAGCTCGCCGCGCGCGTGGAGCGTCGCGAGCTTGGCCGAGGTGCCGGTGCCGCACGGCGAGCGGTCGTACTCGCCGCCGGAGCAGAGCACGAAGTTGCGGCAGTCCGCCTGCTCCGACTCGGCGGAGATCTCGATGTGGTCGATCGCGCCGCCGCCGTCGACGCGCGAGAGTCCCGCGGCGTCGAGCGCGTCCTGCACCGCCTGCGTGAAGCGCGTCAACTCGCGCACGTTCGCGACGTCCACCGCGACCGGATGCGCGTGCGTGATGAAGAACCAGTTGCCGCCGTACGCGACGTCGCCGGTGACCGTGCCGTAGCCGGGCACCTCGACCGACACGTCGCGCGCGTGCAGCCGCGCGGGCACGTTCTCGATGGTCACCGTGCCGTCGGCCGCGAGCTCGGCGCGCACGGTGCCGACCGGCGTGTCGAACTGGTGCGTGCCGACCGTCAGGCGGCCGAGGTGCTCGAGCGTGCGGACGACGCCGATCAGGCCGTGGCCGCACATGCCGAGGTACGTGCCGTTGTTGAAGAACACGATCCCGGCGGCCGAGCCCTCGTTCACCGGCGGCGTGAGCAGCGCACCGACGACCGCGTCGCTCCCCCGCGGCTCGCGCACCACGCCGCGCCGCAGATGATCGAACCGCGACCGCAGCACGTCGCGGCGCTCGGCCATCGTCGCGCCGTCGGGGAGCGGCCAGCCGTCGATCACGACGCGGGTGGGCTCGCCCTCCGTGTGGCTGTCGACCACATGGATCCGCTCGAGGCTCGACGCTCCACGCTCCACGCTCGGCATGGTCGCGGGAGATGTCGAGCGTGGAGCGTGGAGCGTGGAGCGTGGAGCGTCTGTCATGGATTTATCTGCACCGTCTTGATCTCCGTGTAGAACTCGCGCGCCGCCGGCCCCTGCTCGCGCGTCCCCGAGCTCGATCCCTTCATGCCGCCGAACGGCGCGTGCGGGTCCACGCCTGTCGTGTCGCCGTTCACGCGTACGAGGCCGGCGTGGATGCGATTGATGTAGCGGAGCGCACTGCGGATGTCGCGCGTGAACAGCGACGCGCTCAGCCCGTACGGCGTGGAGTTCGCCAGCTCGATCGCGTGGTCGAGGTCCTCGGCGGCGAACGACGCGAGCACGGGGCCGAACAACTCGTTCTGGGCGAGCGACGAGTCGACGGCGGCGTTGCGCACGAGCGTCGGCGGCACGAACCAGCCGCGCGCGTACTCCGGCGCGTCGGGCACCGGCACCACGATCTCGGCGTCGAAGCCGTCGAGCGCGGAGAGGATCGACGTGCGCGAGCCCTCGCTGATGACCGGACCCACCGCGGCCGACGGATCGCTCACCGGGCCTAACGGGAGCGACGCCACCTGCCGGCGCAGCTCGTCGAGGAACGGCGCCTCCACCTCGCGCGCGACGACGACGCGGCTCGTCGCGGTGCACTTCTGCCCCGCGTAGCGGAACGCGCCGGCCGCGGTGAGCGTCGCGGCCTGACGCAGGTCGGCGTCGGGAAGGACGATGGCGACGTTCTTCCCGCCCATCTCCGTCTGGTAGCGGATGTTGCGCGCCGCCGCGGCGGCCGCGACCTGCGCGCCGACGCCGCCGGAGCCCGTGAAGCTCACCGCGCGCACGGCGGGCGCCTGCAGCAGCGCGGGGCCGATCGCGGAGCCGGTCCCGAGCACGACGTTGAACACGCCGGCCGGGAGCCCCGCGGCGGCCGCCGCCTCGGCCAGCAGCACCGCGGTGTGCGACGCCGCCTCGGCCGGCTTCAGCACGATCGTGTTGCCGAACGCGAGCGCGGGCGCGGCCTTCCACAGCGGGATGGCGAGCGGGAAGTTCCACGGCGTGATGAGCGCCACGACGCCTAACGGCTCGTGCAGCGTGAACTGCAGCGCGCCCGGCGCCTGCGCGGGGATCACGTCGCCGAGGGCGCGCACCGCCTCGCCGGCGTAGTAGCGCAGGATGGCGACGGCGCGCGTCGTCTCGCCGCGCGACTCGCCGATCGGCTTGCCGACCTCGCGCATCATCGCCTCGGCGATCGTCTCGTGGCGGTCGGCGATGGCGGCGGCCCAGCGGTAGAGATGCTCGGCGCGCGTCGGGCCGGGGAGCGCGCGCCACGTCTCGAGCGCCTCGCTCGCGGCATCGACGGCGAGCGCGACGTCGGCCGCGGATCCGACGGGCACCTCCGCGACGACGTCGGCGGAGTCGCTCGGGTTGACGTGGGTGCGCCACCCCGCGGCGTCGCCGGCGCGCCAGCCGCCGTTGATGAAGTGCTCGAGCTTCACGCTCCCCACGCCCTTCACGCTGGATCCGGTCACGACACGCTCCGTTCTTTCTGCAGGAAGTCGTGCAGCAGCCGTCCCGCGCCGACGATGTGGTCGCGCAGCAGCTGCACGGCGCGCTTCGCGTCGCGCTTGCGCACGGCGGCGAGGATGCCGCGGTGCTCGTCGTTCGCGCGCATCTCGCCGTGGGTGAGGGCGAGCTGCATGCGCAGGTACCGGTCGCACTGCTGGTGGAGCTTCTGCGCGACGGTGAGCGTGAACGGGCGGTCGGCGGGCGCGTACAGCGTGGAGTGGAACTGCCAGTTCATGGCGCCCCACGACGCGACGTCGCCGTTGCGCAGCGCGGTCTCGTAGGCGTCGAGCACGTCCTTCGCGCGCGCGATGTCCTCGGCGCGCACCTGCGGCATGGCGCGGCGGAGCAGCTCGGTCTCGATCTGCGCGCGGAGGTCGAACAGCTCCTCGATCTCGCCGAGCGAGAGCGTGGAGACGACGGCGCCGCGGTGCGGGTTGAACGTGACGAGCCCCTCGGCCTCGAGCTGGCGGAGCGCCTCGCGGACGGGGATGCGGCTGACGCCGAGCTCCTCGGCGAGGGCGTCCTGGCGCAGCGGCTCGCCCTCGGGATAGGTCCCGTGCAGGATGCGCTCGCGGAGCGCGTCGAGCGTCATGCTCGTGAGCGTCTGCCGCTGGATGGGCAGGACGCGCGGCTCGGCGCCGCGCGATGGCGGCGGAGCGAGCGGCGTCGTGCGGGGCGATGCATCGGCGGTGGAGCGTCGTGCCATCGGGGCTCCGAGCTGAGGGTCGGCGGGGGGCTGCGGATAAAATATCCTGAAGACGGTCAGCCGAACAGTCGGTCGATCGACGTCGCCGGCGCGGTGAAGAAGCGCGGCCCGCTCTCCGTGATGTACAGACAGTCCTCGAGCCGGATCCCGAACTCGCCGTAGATCGCGATCATCGGCTCGTCGCTGAAGCACATGCCGGGCTGGATCACGGTCGTGTTGCCGCGCACGAAGTTCGTCCACTCGTGCCCGTCGAGGCCGATGCCGTGCCCGGTGCGGTGCGGCAGGCCGGGCACCTTGTAGTCGGGACCGAAGCCGGCATCGGTGATCACCTTGCGCGCCGCCGCGTCCACCGACTCGCACGTCGCGCCCGGCCGCGCCGCACGGAACGCCGCGTCCTGCGCGCGGTGCTCGAGATCCCACACCTCGCGCTGCCGCTTCGACGGCGTGCCGAACACGCCCGTGCGCGTGATGTCCGACGAGTACCCCTCCACCTTGCACCCGCCGTCGACGAGCACCACGTCGCCCGCGCGCAGCTTCTGCGGCGTGACGCTGCCGTGCGGGTACGCCGAGTACTGCCCGAACTGCGCGCCGGCCGACCCGTTAGGCACGCCGAGCCGCGCGAACGCGCTCTCGACGTTGCGCTGGAACTCGAACTGCGTCATCCCCTCGTGCAGCGTCGCGAACGCGGCCTTGTACGCGGCGAGCGTGACGTCGTTCGCGCGCTGCATGAGCGCGATCTCCGCCGGCGACTTGATCATGCGGCAGCCGGCCGTGACCGGCACCGCCTCGACGAACGTCGCCTGCGGCAGCTCGCGCCGCACGCCGTCGACGACGAAGAAGCGCATGCGCTCCTCGACGCCGACGCGCCCCGTGCCCACGCCGCGCTCGCGAAGGATCTGCGCCACCACGCGGTACGGGCTCTCGTCCTCCTGCCACACGCGGACATCGTTCGAGAACCGCGTCTGCTCGCGCGCCCGCGCCTCCTCGAACCCCGGCGCGACGTACGCCAGGTCGCCCTTCGCCGGGAGCACGGCGACGAACGGCCGCTCGCTGAGCCCCCACTGCACGCCGGTGAAGTAGAACAGGCTCGACCCCGGCTCCAGCACGAGCGCGTCGATCCCGTGCTCGGTCATGAGCCGCCGCGCCTTCTCGATCCGCGCCCGCCGCTCGTCGTCGGTGATCTTCACGATCCCCGCCGTCATCGGCGTCAGCTTCGCGATCGGCGCCGGCAGGTCGCAGTCGTCGGCCATCTCGGCGCGCGCGCCGCGCGGGAGCGCGGAAGCGCCGAGGAGGCCCAACGTCGATTTCCAGAAGTCGCGGCGGCGCATGGGCGGTCGGAGTGCGCGGTGGATGCTCGCCGGGCTGGGCTCCACGTACGTGTTCGTGGAGGACTGAAGGAGGACTGAAGAGGGACTGAAGAAGGACCAAACACAACGTCTTTGTTGTTGTCCTGCTTCAGTCCTGCTTCAGTCCTCCTTCAGTCCCTCTTCAGTCCAACGAGAACACGTACGTGGAGTCATGCGCCGGCGCGTCGAACGTCACATGATCGCGATCGTGGCGATCTTCCCGCTCATCGCCTTGTTGAACGCCGGCACGTCCTCGCGCAGCAGCCGCGCGTAGGCGCTCTTCGCGGCCGAGAGATCCTTCTCGATGTCGGCGAGCGTGGCGAGCGACGCGTCGGTGGGGCGGTACTCGGCGCCGCCGGCGACGTCGCCGGCACCGCTCCCGACCTCGCCAGAGAGCCAGATCAGGTTCATGTACACGCGGTAGCGCTCCACGTAGTACTTGTCGTCGCTGTTGAGGTCCGACTTCGACACGAGCTGCAGCTCCACGTCGAGCATCTTCTTCTCCAGCGCGTCGAGCGACGCGAGGACGTCGGCGTTGCCCGCGTTCGCCTTGCGCTGGTCCTCGATCTGCTTCCGCATCGTCTCCAGCTTGTTGATCATCGCGACCGTGGTGTCGATGTCGTCGCGGATGCGGAGCTGCGCACGCGTCGACGCGGCGAGGTCGGGGACGGAGCTCGCGATCTGCGAGTCCTTGATGATCACGAGCGGCTGCGTCTGCGCACGCGACGCGGAGTCGACGGTGAGGCGCACCGAGTAGCGGCCGGGGAGTGCGAGCGGCCCCTGCCCCTGCGGCTGCTGGATCCCCCAGTGCGTGATCGGGCGCGTCTGCTGGTTGCGGAAGCGCGGCTCCTCCCAGATGTGCGGGTTCTCCAGCGCGACCGTGCGCAGCTCCGGGCGCTTCGGCGGCTCGTAGCGGAGGTCCCACGTCGCGCGGTTCATGCCGGCGCGCGTCGGCACCTGCAGCGTGCGGATCACGGCGCCCGTGGAGTCGAGGATCTCGAGCTTCACCGGACGCGGCGTCGCCTGCGCGAGCGAGAACGAGATGTCGGCGCGGCCGCTGCGCGCCTCGCGGTAGCCGGCGCGCGGCGGATAGAGCGTCACCGGCGCGCTCGCCACGACGCGGTCCTTCTGCTCCAGCGGCGCGATGTCGCGCAGCACGTACAC
Source organism: Gemmatirosa kalamazoonensis (assembly GCF_000522985.1). Classification (NCBI taxonomy): domain Bacteria; kingdom Pseudomonadati; phylum Gemmatimonadota; class Gemmatimonadia; order Gemmatimonadales; family Gemmatimonadaceae; genus Gemmatirosa; species Gemmatirosa kalamazoonensis. The sequence continues at coordinate 340,546 of NZ_CP007129.1, read as the reverse complement.
GCCGCGCCCGTACGTCGACACCACCACGTCGTGCCACCGCTTGTTCGGCGTCACGATCCACGACACCGGCGCGGCGGGGAGCCCGTCCTGGAACTGCGTCCAGTGCGCGCCGTCGTCGAGCGAGTAGTAGAAGCCGTGCCCCGTACCCGCGAACAGCATCCCCTTCCGGTTCGGGTTCTCGGCGACGGCCATGACGTAGGCGAGCGGGTGATCGGCCGGCAGGTCGCCGGTGACATTCCTCCACGTCTTGCCGTAGTCGCTCGTCTTGTAGATGTACGGCCGACGGTCGTCCATCATGTGCACGTCGACCGCGACGTACGCGGTGGCGGGGTCGAAGTGCGACGGCTCGATCTTGCGCACCGTGCCCCATGCCGGAAGCCCGGCGACGTTCTTCGTGAGGTCGTTCCACGTCGCGCCGCCGTCGCGCGTGTTCCAGATCTTGCCGTCGTTCGTGCCGGCCCAGATCAGGCCGCGCTGGACCTCCGACGGCGCGATCGCGAACACCACCTCGCCGTAGAACTGGCCGAGGTTGTCCTCGACGATGCCGCCCGACGAGACGATGCGCGACGGATCGCGCGTCGAGAGATCGGGGCTGAGCACCTTCCACGTCTGGCCGCGGTCGTTCGTCTTGAAGACGACCTGGCAGCCGTAGTACACCGTCTCGTGATCGAACGGGTCGATGGCGAGCGGCGGCGTCCAGTGGCAGCGGTACTTCAGCTCCTGCGGCGGCGAGTCGAGCGTGTGGCGCCACGGCGCGACGGAGCGCGCGGTCTTCGTCTTCGCGTCCCAGCGGGTGACCGTGTTGCCGTAGCAGCTCGCCCACACGATGTCGGTGTTCGTGACGTCGGGGAGCGTGAAGCCCGACTCGCAGCCGCCGATGCCGTGGTCCCACGTCGTGGGCGCGAAGCCGCCGCCCGCGCCGCCGCCGAAGCCGCCGCCGCCGAAGCCGCCCGGCGCGCCGGGATCGCTCTGCGCGGGGCGGGTCGTGTCGCCGGGCTGACGCGGCGTGGTGCTGTCGACGCCCGGGACTCGGGCCTCGGGACTCGGGACTCGGGGCGGACGAGTCCCGAGTCCCGAGGCCCGAGTCCCGAACACCTCCGGCGCCGGGATGCCGCGCGTCCCCTCGACGCGCTCGGGTCCCGTGGAGGGCCCGCGCATGGTCCCGTTGTCCTGCCGGTTGCCGTAGACCCAGTACGGCACCTGGTCGTCGACGGCGACGTGGTACATCTGCGCGATCGGGAGCGTCACGGTGAGCCACGTGCGTCCGTGGTCGCTCGTGAAGCGCGTGCTCGCGTCGTTCGTGATCGCGAAGCGGTCGGGGTTCTTCGCGTCCCACCAGATGTCGTGCGTGTCGCCGCCCCACGGCACCTCGGCGAAGCTCTTCCCGCCGTCGGTGGAGTGCCACACGGAGCTGTTGGCGACGATGATCTCGTCGGCGTTGACGGGGCTGACGTCGAGCTTGATGTAGTAGCCCGCGCGGCCGATGAGCCCGCGCTGCCAGTTCACGACGCGCCAGCTCCCGCCGGCGTCGTCGGAGCGCCAGAGCGAGCCCTGGTCCTTCGTCTGGATGAGCGCGTAGACGCGGCGCGAGTCGGTGGGGGCGACCATGACGTCGATCTTGCCGACGGGGCTCTTCGGCAGGCCCTCGTGCGCGAGCTTCGTCCACGTGCCGCCGCCGTCGGTGCTCTTGTAGATCGCGCTCGACGGGCCGCCGCTGTACATGGCGAAGGTGTGCATCACCATCTGCCACATGCCGGCGTAGAGCACGTTCGGGTTCGTGCGGTCGATGTTGAGCCCCGAGCAGCCGGTGTTCTCGTCGACGAACAGCACGCGCTGCCACGTCTTGCCGGCGTCGGTGGTGCGGTAGACGCCGCGCTCCTGCTGCGGCCCGGTGCCGCGGCCGAGCGCGCAGACGTAGACGGTGCTGGGGTTCGTGGGGTGGACGACGATGCGGCCGATGCGGCCGGTCTCGCGCAGCCCCATGTTCGTCCACGTCGCGCCGGAGTCGGTGGAGAGATAGACGCCGTCGCCGACGACGTCGGCGTCGCGGATGGCCCACGCCTCGCCGGTGCCGGCCCAGATCATGTTCGGCGCGGTGGGCGCGACGGCGAGCGCGCCGATCGCCTGGACGGGCTGGCGATCGAAGACGGGGAGCCAGGTCGCGCCGGAGTCGCTCGACTTCCACACGCCGCCGGACGCGGCGCCGAGGTAGAGGACGCGCGCATCGCCGGGGACGCCGGCGACGGCGGCGAAGCGTCCGCCGCCCGCGGGACCGAGGAGCTGGAAGCGGAACGGATCCTGGGCGGGGGCGCGCGGCGCGCCGCCACCGCGCGGTTGAGCGGCGAGCGCGGTCGCGAGCAGGGGCAGGACCGGCAGGAGGGCGAGCGCGGAGCGGAGGGGACGACGCATCGAGACGCCTCGCGGGCGGGGTGAGGGTGTGGATATTGTATCCTGCGAACCGGGATCTCGCGAGTCGCGCTTGCGGCGCCGGCTATTGGATACTATATCCGGCCGCGATGCGCCGCCCCACCCTCGGCATCGCCGCCGTCCTCCTCGCGGCCGGCTGCCACGCCGCACCCCCGCGCGACCCCACGCCGCGCTCCCGCGTCGAGCGCCGCGCCTTCGGCACCACCGCCGCCGGCGAGGCCGTCGACCGCTACACGATCACGAACGCCCGCGGCACCGCCGCGACGGTCACGACCTACGGCGCCACGCTCACCGAGCTGTGGGTCCCCGACCGCGACCGCCGGCGCGCCGACGTCGTCCTCGGCTTCGACCGGCTCGACGACTACGTCGCCTCGGGCTACTACATGGGCGCCACGCTCGGCCGCGTCGCGAACCGCATCGCCGGCGCGCACTTCACGCTCGACGGCCGCGACTACGCGCTCGCCGCGAACCGGCCGCCGCACCACCTGCACGGCGGCGCCCGCGGCTTCGACAAGCGCGTCTGGCGCGCCCGACCGGTCGACCACGGCGTCGCGTTCTCGTACACGAGCGCCGACGGCGAGGAGGGCTACCCCGGCACGCTCGACGTCACCGTCGCCTACACGCTCGGAGACGACGACGCGCTCCGCCTCGACTACACCGCGACCGCCGACCGCGCGACGCCGGTCAACCTCACGAATCACAGCTTCTTCAACCTCGCCGGCGCCGGGAGCGCCACCGTGCTCGATCACGTGCTCACGCTGCACGCGAGCCGCTACACGCCGGTGGACGCGGCGCTGATCCCGACCGGCGCGCTCGCCGCGGTCGCGGGCACGCCGCTCGACTTCGCGCGCCCGCATCGCATCGGCGAGCGCATCGGCGCGTACGACGGCGCGACGAACGGCTACGACCACAACTTCGTCATCGATTCCGCCGACGGCACGCTGCGACTCGCGGCGCGCGTCGAGGAGCCGGCGTCGGGGCGCGCGATGGAGGTGTGGACCACCGAGCCGGGCGTGCAGCTCTTCACCGGCAACCGGTTCGACGGAAGCCTCACGGGCGTCGGCGGGATCGTGCTGCAGCGGCACGCGGGGTTCTCGCTCGAGACCCAGCACTTCCCGGACGCGATCCACCACTCCGAGTTCCCGTCGATCGTGCTGCGACCGGGCGAGACGTTCCGGTCGACGACGATCTACCGCTTCTCCGTCGCGCCGGGTCCGGCCTCCTCGACACGGACGACTCCCCGGTCGAGTCGCGGATCACGCGGATCACGCGGATCGCGCTGATTCGACGGAGAAGCCGGTGCTCAACGAATCGGAACGAGCACGAGTATCCGCGACATCGGCGCGATCCGCGTCCCACACCCGAGGAGCCGTCCCGCGCATGGAGCCACGCCCGCCGGATCGAAGCATCGAGCATCGCCGGTGGCGCATCGCGCTCCTCGTCACCGTCGCGATCGCGATCAGCTATCTCGATCGGCAGACGCTCCCGTGGGCGATCGCCGCGGTGCAGCGCGACATCGCGATCTCGAACGAGACGAAGGCGTCGCTCGACTCGGCGTTCCTGATCACGTACGGGCTGATGTACCTCGGCGGCGGGCGGTTCGTGGACGCGCAGGGGACGCGGCGCGGGTTCCTCGTCATCATGCTCTTCTGGTCGCTGGCGTGCGCGAGCCACGGGCTCGCCGGCAATCACGGCATGCCCGCGCTGCTCGGCCTCCCCTTCGGCGTCCTCATGCTCGGCGCGAGTCGCCTGCTGTTGGGCGTCGGCGAGGGCGGCGGCTTTCCCACGGCGACGCGCGCGGTGGCGGAGTGGTTTCCGGTGACCGAGCGCTCCACCGCGATGGGGATGATCAACGCCGGCACCGCCGTCGGCGCCGTCGCCGCGCCGCCGCTCATCGCGCTCGTGCTCACGCGCGTGGACTGGCTCGGGCTCGCGCCGTGGCGGTGGGTCTTCTTCCTCACCGGCGCGCTCGGCCTGCTCTGGACCCTGTGGTGGTGGCGCGTCTATCGCACGCCGGCCGAGCCGGCGACCGCGCCGGCGGAGGTGGAGCGCTCTCCGTTAGGCGCGCTGCTGCGCCACCGCGAGACGTGGGCGGTGGTGCTCGCGAAGTTCCTGAGCGACGGCGCGTGGTACTTCTACCTGTTCTGGCTCCCGAAGTACCTGTTCGACGCGTTCCACCTCGACATCAGGACCGCGGGCGCGATCGGCTGGATCCCGTACGCGGCGTCGGGTGTCGGCTCCGTGTGCGGCGGCGCGCTCTCGAGCCGGCTGCTCGCGCGCGGCCTGTCGGTGAACGCGGCGCGCAAGATCGCGCTCGGCGCGAGCGCGGCACTCATGCCGTGGGTGATGCTCGTGCCGGGGCTGCACTCCGTGGGCTGGGTGATCTTCGTGTTCAGCCTCGCGTTCTTCGGCCAGCAGTCGTGGTCCACGCTCGTCATGATCCTCCCGACCGACATGATCTCGCGCCGTGCCGTCGGCACGCTCGCGGGACTGGTCGGCTTCGGCGGCGCGATGGGCGGCGTGCTGCTCGGCCAGGTGGTCGGGTATCTGCGCGACCACGGCCAGAGCTACACCCCCGCGCTCGTGATCTCGGGATCGCTGCACGTGATCGCGTTCGCGGTCCTGTGCGTCGGCATCCCCGTCATCCGGCCGCTCTCGACCGCTCTCGCCGAGCGGCAACCCGTCACGCAACCCGCATGAAGATCACGCGGATCCGCACCCGCGTCGTGGAGTGGAAGGGACCCGTCGTCCCGCTGCCGCCCCACTTCTGCACGAACCCGATGGACCTCGTCGCCCCGTCGCTCGCGCCCGAGACCATGGGGACGTTCACGTTCCACGGCTGGCTGCTGTGCGAGATCTTCACCGACGACGGCCTGGTGGGCGTCGGCAACGCGGCACTGTCGCCGCGCGTCACGAAGCAGGTGATCGACCTCTATCTCGCGCCGCTGCTGGTCGGCGCCGATCCGTGGGACGTGGAGTTCCTCTGGCAGCACATGTACCGCAAGACCATGGCGTTCGGCCGGAAGGGGATCGGCATGGTCGCGATCAGCGCGGTGGACATCGCGCTGTGGGATCTGCTCGGCAAGGCGGCGCGGCAGCCGGTGTATCGCTTGTTAGGCGGCCGCACGAAGCCGCGCATCCCGGTGTACGCGAGCCGGCTGTACAGCACCCCGCTCGACGAGCTGGCGTCGGAGGCGGCGCGCTACAAGCGCGAGGGCTACCGTGCGATGAAGCTCCGCTTCGGCTGGGGTCCCACCGACGGCGCGGCCGGGATGCGGCACAACGTCGATCTCGTGCGCACCGTGCGCGAGACGGTCGGCGACGACGTGGACGTGATGGCCGACGCCTACATGGGCTGGTCGCTCGACTACGCGAAGCGCATGCTCCCGCTGCTCGAGCCGTTCGGGCTGCGGTGGCTGGAGGAGGCGGTGATCCCCGACGACACGCACGGCTACGCGGAGCTCCGGCGGCGCACGTCGATCCCGATCGCCGGCGGCGAGCACGAGTTCACGCTCGCCGGCTTCCGCGATCTGCTCGAGGCGCGGGCGCTCGACTACGTGCAGTTCGACACGAACCGCGTGGGCGGTCTCACGCAGGCGCGCAAGATCGCCGCGCTGGCCGAGGCGCACGGCATCCCGGTGATCCCGCACGCGGGGCAGATGCACAACTACCACGTCGTGATGGCGAGCCTCAACTCGCCGATGGCGGAGTTCTTCCCGCCGGTCGACGTCGAGGTCGGGAACGAGCTGTTCTGGTACATCTTCGACGGCGAGCCGACGCCGACCGACGGGTTCATCGATCTTCCGGAGAACGTGCCGGGGCTGGGACTGACGGTGAACGAGGCGTCGCTGGAGCGGTTCGAGGTGATCGAGTGAACGTCGACATTGCACGCGGAGACGCGGAGGACGCGGAGAACGGCAACAACCTCATGTTGGTTGTCTCCGCGTTCTCCGCGTCTCCGCGTGAGACCTCCAGAGCATGACCCGACTCGCACAACTCCGCCGGGGCTCGGAGCGCCGCGTCGCGCTCGTGGACGAGCCGCGGCTCCGACTGTTAGGCACGTTCGACTCGACGTACGCGCTCGCGCAGGCCGCGATCGTCGGCGGCAAGTCCCTCACCGACATCGTGCACGAGCACGCGAGCGACGAGACGCTCGACTACGATGAGGTATACGAGGGCCGCAGCGCGTGGCGTCTCATGGTGCCGTTCGACCATCCCGAGGAGCCGGCACGCTGTCTCGTGACCGGCACGGGCCTCACGCACCTCGGCAGCGCGCGCGACCGGCAGGCGATGCACGGCGACGAGTCGCAGCTCACCGACAGCATGAGGATGTTCCGCTGGGGCCTCGAGCGCGGCAGGCCCGCCGACGGCGTGGTGGGCGTGGCGCCTGAGTGGTTTTACAAGGGATGCGGCACCACGCTGCGTGCGCACGGCGAGCCGCTCGAGGTGCCCCCGTACGCGGAGGACGGCGGCGAGGAGGCGGAGATCGCGGGCATCTACGTCGTCGCGCCGGACGGCACGCCGTGGCGCGTGGGGATGTGCACGGGCAACGAGTTCTCCGACCACGTGTTCGAGAAGCGCAACTACCTCAACCTCGCCGGATCCAAGCTGCGCACCTGCGCGCTCGGCCCCGAGCTGGTCGTCGGTCCCACGTTCGACTCGGTGCGCGGCGAGGTGGCGATCGAGCGCGGCGGCACCGACGTCTGGTCGCGCACCATCCTCACCGGCGAGGCGGAGATGTCGCACAGCCTGTCCAACATCGAGCATCATCACTTCAAGTTCGCCGCGCACCGGCGGCCGGGAGACGCGCACGTGCACTACTTCGGCGCCTGCGCGCTGAGCTTCGGCGACGGTCTGCGTCTCGTCGACGGCGACGTGATGCGCGTGGCGTTCGACGGCTTCGGCCGCGCGCTGCGCAACCCGCTGCGCGTGGACGCGGCGTCGCACGCGCCGGTCGCCGTGGGGTCGCTCGCATGAGCGCCGACACCGCGCGCCCGCGCGTCGCGCTGCTCGGCCTCGGCACGATGGGCAGCGGCATGGCGCGAAGCCTGTTGGGCGCCGGGTTCCCGCTGACCGTGTGGAACCGCTCCGCCGAGCGCGCCGCGCCGCTCGCCGCCGCCGGCGCGCGCGTGGCCGACTCGCCGCGCGACGCGGCCACCGGCGCGTCGATCGTGATCGCGATGGTCGCCGACGACGCGGCGTCGCGCGCGGTGTGGCTCGGCGACCGCGGCGCGTTGGGCGCCGCTGCGCCCGACACGGTGATGGTCGAATCCAGCACGCTGACGCCGGAGTGGGTCGCCGAGCTGGCCGCCGCCGCGGACGCGCGCGGCTGCGCGCTGCTCGACGCGCCGGTCACTGGAAGCAAGACGCAGGCGAACGCGGGCGAGCTGCTGTTCCTCGTCGGCGGTGCGGCGGCGGCGCTGGCGCGCGCGCGTCCGGCGTTCGAGGCGATGGGGCGCGGCGTCGTGCACGTGGGGCCCACGGGGAGCGGCGCGCTGCTCAAGCTCGTGAACAACTTCCTGTGCGGCGTGCAGGCGGCGTCGCTCGCCGAAGCTCTCGCCGTCGTCGAACGCGCGGGGCTCGACCGCGACCAGGCGCTCGAGGTGCTGACGAACGGCGCGCCGGGGAGCCCGCTGATCAAGACGTTCGCGTCACGCATGGCGGCGCGCGCGTACGCGCCGAGCTTCCACCTGGCGCTGATGCGCAAGGATCTCGTGTACGCGCAGCGTGCGGCCGAGCGCCACGGCGTGACGCTCACTACCGCGGCGACCGCGCAGACCGCGTTCGATCGCGCGGTGGATGCGGGGCTCGGCGAGCAGGACGTCTCCGCCGTCGTCGAGCCGCTACGGGGCGGGCAGACAGGACCGATGGGATGAACGACACCTTTGCCGTTGCGTTCGACAGGATGAACAGGACGGACAGGATAAAGACCAACAACAAAGGCACTACACGTGTTGTTGGTTCTCATCCCGTCCGTCCTGTTCATCCTGTCGAGAAGAAGAGCGTCGGACTCCTGTCGCTCCTGTCGCTGATCCTGTCGGCGGCTACGGCGCTTGCGGGCGGCGCACAGGAGCCCGCGTTCCCGGTCGCGATCCGCGTCGACGCCGCGAAACCGTTAGGCGCGCTGCCACCCGCGTGGCGGTTCTTCGGCGCCGACGAGCCGAACTACGCGACGATGAAGGACGGCCGCAAGCTCGTCGCGGAGCTGGGCTCGTTGGGCGACAGCGGCGGTCCGCAGGTCTACTTCCGCACGCACCATCTGCTCGTCACCGGCGATGGCACGCCGGCGCTGAAGTGGGGGAGCACGAACGTCTACACCGAGGACGCGCGCGGCCGTCCCGTGTACGATTTCTCCGTCGTCGACCGCATCTTCGCGACCTACCTCGCGCGCGGCGTGCGCCCGTACGTCGAGATCGGCTTCATGCCGCAGGCGCTGTCCACGCACCCCGAGCCGTACCAGCACGCGTGGCGCCCGGGGCTCCCCTACGACGACGTGTACACGGGCTGGGCCTACCCGCCGAAGGACTACGCGAAGTGGGAGGAGCTCGTGTACCGGTGGGTGAAGCACTGCGTCGAGCGCTTCGGCCGCGCGGAGGTCGAGCGGTGGTACTGGGAGGTGTGGAACGAGCCGAACATCGGCTATTGGAAGGGGACGCCCGAGGAGTTCCTGCGGCTGCACGACCACGCGATCGCCGGTGTGCGCCGCGCGCTGCCCACGGCGCGCGTCGGCGGGCCGGACGTCGCGGGGAGCGGCGGCGCGTTCATGCAGGGCTTCCTCGAGCACGTGCTGCGCGGCCGCAACTTCGCCACCGGCGCCACGGGCACGCCGCACGACTTCGTGTCGTTCCACGCCAAGGGCGCGCCGAGCTTCGTGGACGGGCACGTGCGCACCGGCATCGCCGCGCAGCTCCGCACGATCGATCAGGGATTCGCGCGCATCGCGTCGTTCCCCGAGCTGCGCGCGACGCCGATCGTGATCGGCGAGTCGGACCCCGACGGCTGCGCCGCGTGCCAGGGCCCGCAGCTCGGCTACCGCAACGGGACGATGTACGCGAGCTACACCGCCGCGGCCTACGCGCGCACGGTGCTGCTGGCCGAGCGGCACGGCGTGAACCTGCTCGGCGCGCTGACGTGGGCGTTCGAGTTCGAGGACCAGCCGTACTTCGCCGGCTTCCGCGTGCTCGCCACGAACGGCATCGACCTGCCGGTGCTGAACGTGTTTCGCATGCTCGCGGGGCTCGGCGGCCAGCACGTGTCGGCGGAGAGCGACCGGGATCCGGGGCTCGACGCGATGGTGCGCGACGGCGTGCGCGGCGCGCCCGACGTGTCGGCGCTGGCGAGCCTCGCGCCGGGGAAGCTCGCCGTGCTCGTGTGGCACTACCACGACGACGACGTGCCGGGGCCCGGCGCGCGCGTGTCGCTGTCGCTCGCCGGCCTGCCGTCAGGCACCCGCGAGGCGCGGGTCACGCACTATCGGGTGGACGACGCGCACTCGAACGCGTTCGCCGAGTGGAAGCGGATGGGATCGCCGATCGCGCCGAGCCGCGAGCAGTACGACAGGCTCCTGGCCGCGGGGCAGCTCGCGAAGCTCGACGGGCCGTCGAGCGTGCACGTCGACGGGGGCAGCGCGCGCCTCGAGTTCGCGCTGCCTCGGCAGGCCGTGTCGCTGGTCGTGGTCGAGTGGCCGTAGTGGCGCCATTCACGACTCCACGAAGTAGGGTTTCGATTCAATGAATTTCGAGAATTCACTGAATTGAAAACCGTCGTCGTGGAGCCCCGAACGGCGCGACGACGACCTTCACTCACTACAACGCCGTACGCTCATGTCTCGAACCACGCGCCTCGCCGCGCTGCTGTGCGCCTGGGCAACGCCGCTCCTCGCCCAGAATCCGACCCGCGACACGGTCGTCAGCTCGGCCCGCGCGCCGCGCGTGACGTACGTGCCGAAGTCGTCGCACGCCGACACGCTGCGCGGCTCGTACACGTCTCCCGGACGGCGGTGGTGGGACGTCACGTTCTACGACCTGCACGTCGCGGTCGACCCAAAGGACAGCTCGATCGCGGGCCACAACGCCATCACCTACCGCGTGACCGCCGCGCCCCCGGCGGCGCGCGAGCTCCAGATCGACCTCATGGAGCCGCTCGTCGTCGACAGCATGCTGCAGGACGGGCGCCCCGTGCGGTTCCGCCGCGACGGGAACGCGTTCTTCGCGACGCCTAACGTACAGCACCGCGTCGGCGACCGGCGCACGATCACCGTGTGGTACCACGGGCGACCACAGATCGCGCGCAACCCACCGTGGCAGGGCGGCTTCACGTGGACCGCGGACAGCCTCGGCCGGCCGTGGATCGTCACCACCGACCAGGGCATGGGCGCCAGCGTGTGGTGGCCGAACAAGGACACGCAGGCCGACGAGCCCGACTCGCAGCGCGTGGCGCTCACCGTCCCCGACCCCCTGCTCGACGTGTCGAACGGGCGGCTGCGCGCGACGCGGCACAACGACGACGGCACCTCGACGTTCGAGTGGTTCGTCACGAACCCCATCAACAACTACGCGATCGCCGTCGCGGCCGGGCACTACGCGCACTACTCCGACACGTACGACGGGCTGAAAGGAAAGCTCACGCTCGACTACTGGCCGCTCGACTACCACGTCGCGGACGCGCATCGGCAGTTCCCGCAGTCGCGCGCCATGCTGCAGTGCTTCGAGCGGTGGTTCGGGCCATACCCGTGGTACGAGGACGGCTACAAGCTGATCGAGGTGCCGAACACCGGCATGGAGCACCAGAGCGCGGTGTCGTACGGCAACTGGTACGCGAACGGCTACCGCAAGCGCGAGAGCTCGGGCACGGGCCTCGGCCTGACGTGGGACTTCATCATCGTGCACGAGAGCGCGCACGAGTGGTTCGGGAACAACATCACGGCGAAGGACAACGCCGACATGTGGGTGCACGAGAGCTTCGCGAACTACGCCGAGGGGATCTACACCGAGTGCCTGCACGGCAAGGACGCCGGCGCGCGCTACATCGTCGGCAACCGACGCGGCATCCGGAACGACCGTCCCATCATCCCCGCGTACGGCGTGAACGACCAGGGCTCCGGCGACATGTACCCGAAGGGCGGCGAGATGCTGCACACCATCCGGCAGCTCGTCGACGACGATGCGCGGTGGCGCGACATCCTGCGCGGGCTCAATCGCACGTTCTGGCACCAGACCGTGACCGGGCGGCAGATCGAGGAGTACATCGCCCGCCAGTCGGGACTGAACCTCACGAAGGTGTTCGACCAGTACCTGCGCACGACGATGGTGCCGACGCTCGAGTACCGTCTCGCCGGTGACACGCTCGTGTACCGGTGGACGAACGTCGTGCCGGGGTTCGACATGCCGGTGAAGGCGACGCTCGACTGGCCCGAGCTCGCGTGGCTGCGCCCGACCACCGCGTGGCAGCGGACGCGCGTCCGGCTCCCGAACCTGTCCGAGTTCCGCGTCGACCCGAACTTCTACGTGATCGCGAAGCCGGTCGACGCGGCGGCGCCATGACGGGCTGTTCGTTTGAACCGCAGAGGACGCGGGGGACGCAGAGGAGGACCACTTCGTTGTTGTTTTCCTCTGCGTCCCTCTGCGTCCTCTGCGGTCAATCGCCGAGCCACCGGGCCGCCCCACCGTTAGGCGCGCGCGAGGTCGACGCCATCGCGACGCTCGAGATGCTGGAGGACCGGCGCCGGCTCGACACGACGGCGCTCGCGGCGCTGCTCGCCGACGCGCACGCCGAGGTCCGTCGACGCGCGGCGGTGGCGGTCGGACGCATCGCCGACCGACGCGGGGTCGCGCTGCTGCGCGCGCGGCCGCTCGATGCCGACACCGCCGTCGCCGCGGCCACCGTGTTCGCCGTGGGGCAGCTCCGCGACAGCGCGGCCGTGCCGTGGCTCGATTCGCTGCTCTCCGCGCCGCGCACGGCACCGACCGTGGCCACGGAGGCGGCGGCCGCGCTCGGGAAGATCCGCACCGTGACGGCGCGCGACGCGCTCGAGCGCTTCCTCGCGGCCGCGCCGACCGATGCGCGCGGCCGCGCGACGGTGGGCGAGGCGCTGCTCGCGATCGGGCGCGTCACGGCGCGCGGCGACCTGGGGCCGATCGTGCGCTGGACGCGGTCGCCGGACGAGGAGGTGCGATGGCGCGCGACGTGGGCGCTGTTCCGTCCGCGCGACCCGGCGGCGGTCCCCACGCTGCTCGCGCTGGCCGCCGACCGGTCGCCGCTCGTGCGATCGTGGGCGGTGCGCGGCCTCTCGCGTCCGCAGGCCGACTCCGCCGGACGGCGTGCCGAGGCCGAGGCGCGGCTGCTCGCCGCCGCGCGCGACCGGGACCGGCGGGTGCGCACCGAGGCGGTGCGGGCGTTAGGCACCTACGCCGATTCGGCGGCCGTGCAGACGCTGCTCGCGGCGCTCGGCTCCGCCGACACGTGGCTGTCGGTGAGCGCGGCGGAGGGACTCGCGCGCGTCCGCGACCCGGCGGTGGTCCGGGCCCTGGTCGGCGCCACGGCGGCCGACCACCCGTGTGCGCTGCGCATCACCGCCCTGCGCACGCTCCAGGGTGCGGCGCCGGCGGAGGCGTTAGGCGCGGCGCCCGAGGTCGCCCGCGACTCCGTGCCCTATTGCCGCGCGACGGCGGCGCAGGTGCTGACGGCGCTCCGCGACACGGCGCGCAGCACGGGGCCGCGGCGCGCCACACCGCGCCCGGGACCGGACACGACGCGCGGGCTCGCCGACTACCGCCGGCTCGTGGAGCGGTGGGTGGTGCCCGACTACGAGGGGAAGCCGCGGCCGCGCGTGGTGTGGACGACGCCGCGCGGCGCGATCGAGATCGAGCTCTATCCGGGGGACGCGCCGATGGCGGTGGAGGAGGTGATGCGCCTCACCGCGTCGGGCGCGATCGTCGGCACCGAGTTCACGCGCGTGGTGCCCGACTTCGTGGCGCAGCAGCGGCCGGTCGTCGGGGCGCGTCTGCAGCGCGACGAGGTGAGCCGACGGCGACTGCTGCGGGGGAACCTGAGCTGGGCGACGGCGGGGCTCGACACGGGCGTTCCGGGCTACACGCTCGGCAACACGCCGCAGCCGCACAACGAGGGGGACTTCACGTCGGTGGGGCGGGTGGTGCGGGGGCTCGACGTCGTCGACCGGCTGGCGCTGGGCGACGCCGTGACGGCGGCGCGGGTGGTGGGGCCGTAGTCGCGCGGCATATTGCATATTGCATATTGGATAACATCCCGCATACTGCTCGACGTCTCATGCCCTGTCGCATGTCTGGATCCCACCGCCTGCTCGCGGGTGTGCTCGCCGGCACGCTCGCCTGCGCGCACGCACCGCCCGCGACGACGCCGCCGGCCCCCGCGCGCGCGGCAAGCAGCGCCAGCGGCGCGAGCGGCGCGGCCGCCCGCCCGGCGCGCGAGCGTCCCGCGATGGTCGCGTGCCCGTGGCCCACCGCGGCCGCCACCGCCGACGCGAGCCGGGAGTCGAGCGCGCCGACGCCGGCCGGCGTCGTCGAGCCGCCGCGCGCGCGCATCCCCGACTGCGCGCCGCCGGGGTGGACGCCCCCCGCCGAGCTCCGTCGCTTCACGCCGCCCGCGCTCCCCACCGATCGCCCGAAGCCGATCGTCGACGACTACCTGCGCTACGTCGTGACCGCGCCGCCCGCGGACATCGTGGAGCGGTTCAGGCTCGACACGACGTTCTACAGGAAGTACGCGGACGCCACGGGCTACCCGATCCTCGGATCCGCGAAGGTGTCCGACGCGGCGATCGCGATCGTACGCGACCAGGTCAACTTCATGCTCGGCCACCGGCCGGACGTCCGCGACTCCATGATCGCGCACGGCGGGCGCGTCGTCGTGATGGCGGAGACCGAGTACACGATGGACGTGCCGGAGCAGCGCAGCTGGACGGTGCCGAAGTACCTCGATCCGCGCCTCACCCCGCAGGAGCGCGCGCGCTACTACGAGCCCGGCGGCCTCGGCTCGATGTCCGCCGAGGGCTACTGGAACCCGCGCGCCCGCGGCATGGGCGGTACGCTCACCACGTGCGCCGAGGAGAACGTCCTCGGGTTCTACCGCACGCGATACTGGGGGACGAACATCTGCGTGCACGAGTTCTCGCACGCGATCATGGGCGCCGGCATCGGCAACGCCGACCCGGCGTGGTTCCAGGCGATCGTCGACGCGTACAAGCACGCGAAGGCGACGTGCCTGCGCACCGCGTTCGGCTACGCGGGCAACACGTTCAACGAGTACTGGGCCGGCGGCGTCGAGTGGTACGTCGGCAACGGTGGCCGCGATCGCGCGGGGCTGAAGGCCGAGGACTCGACGCTCTATTCGCTCGTGAGCCGCCTCATCCCCGAGCGCACGCGAGTCCCCGCGACGGCGAACGTCGCGGCGCGCCCGCGCGACGAGATGGAGCGCTGGGTGCGCGAGCACAACCCCGAGTGGTGGGCGCGCGAGCAGCAGCGCGAGCAGCAGCGCGAGCAGCAGCGCCAGAGCGCGCGCGCCGCGTCGCACGACAGCACCGCCTCGCGCCCCACCGACTCGACCCCGGCCTGCGTGCCCCGAGCCCAACCGGCCAAGTGAGCCGCCCGAGATCCCCCGCCATGTATATGCGCCGTCTCGCCCTGTCCCTCCTGCTCGCCGCGCCGTTAGGCGCGCAGGGCACGCTCGCCGACTACCGCCGCGCGGCCGCGGTCGGCGAGCGCTTCGCGAATCTCACCGTGGACGTCGCGCAGCCGCCGACGTGGATCTCGCCGACCCGGTTCTGGTACCGCAAATCGGTGCGCGGCGGCAGCGCGTTCGTCGTCGTCGACGCGACGACGGGCGAGAAGCGCGCCGCGTTCGACCACGCGCGCCTCGCGGACGCGCTCACGCGCGCCGCGGGGCCGAGCACCGCGTATACCGCGTCGACGCTCCCGTTCGGCGAGTTCGCGCTCGTGAACGGCGACGCCGCCGTGGAAGTGGACGCGAACGGCTCGCGCTGGCGGTGCGCGCTCGCCGACTTCGCGTGCGTGCGCATCGGCGCCGCCGCGTCGCCCGACGTGTCGCAGGGCGGGCGCTTCGGCGGCGGTGGGCGCCCCGGCGGGCCGGCCGACACGGGGCGCGACACGCTCACCGCGTGGATGGCGTGCCTGCCGCCCGGCGGCCGCGGGGCTCGTGCAGCGTTAGGCAGCGCGGGCGCCGCGTCGGGCAACCCGTTCGCCGGACCGCGCACCACGTCGTGCATCTCGCCGGACGGGCGCACGGAGGCATTCATCCAGAACTTCAACGTCGCCGTGCGCCCGTCGCGCTCGGCGAACGACAGCGCCGGCGGCCCGCGCCCCGGTGCGGGCGGCGCGGCGCGACGGCCGGTGCCGGGGGCGCGCCCGGGGCGGCGCCCGCGTACACGATGCTCAGCTTCGACGGCTCCGAGGGCGACGCGTACCAGCTCATGTCGATCCGCTGGTCGCCCGACTCGAAGCACCTCGTCGCGTATCGTCGGCGCCCCGGCTACAACCGGCTCGTGCACTACGTCCTCTCGTCGCCCGCCGATCAGCTCCAGCCGAAGGACACGTCGATCTTCTACCGCAAGCCGGGCGACGTGCTCGACGTCACCACGCCGGTGCTGATCGACGTCGAGCCGCGCGCCGCGCGCCCGATCGACAACGCGCTGTTCCCGAACCCGTACCAGATCTCGCAGGCCGCGTGGCACAAGGATTCGCGCGGGTTCACGTTCGAGTACAACCAGCGCGGCCATCAGGTCTACCGCGTCATCGAGGTCGACGCCGCGACCGGCGCGGCGCGCGCCGTCGTGTCCGACGAGCCGAAGACGTTCTTCTCGTACCGGCCGCTGAACGGCAACCAGACGGACCACGGCAGCTACTGGCGCTACGACGTCGACGACGGCAAGGAAGTGCTGTGGATGTCGGAGCGCGACGGGTGGGCGCACCTGTACCTGTACGACGGCGCGACGGGCAAGGTGAAGAACCAGATCACCAAGGGCCCGTGGGTCGTCCGCGCTGTCGACTCGGTCGACGTCGCGCACCGGCAGATCTACTTCCGCGCGAGCGGTACGATCGCCGGCCAGGACCCGTACTTCGTCCACTACTACCGCATCAACTTCGACGGCACGGGACTCGTTCGTTACACCGAGGCGAACGGCACGCACACGCTGTACTGGTCGCCCGACCACGCGTACTACGTCGACACGTACTCGCGCGTCGACCTGCCGACGGTGGTCGAGCTGCGCCGCACGAGCGACCGGCGCCTCACGCCGATCGAGAAGGGCGACATGTCGGCGCAGGTCGCCGCCGGCTGGCGTCCGCCCGAAGTCTTCTCGGCGAAGGGCCGCGACGGCGCGACGGACATCTGGGGGATCGTCGTGAAGCCGCTCGCGTTCGACCCGAGCAGGAAGTATCCGGTGATCGAGCAGATCTATGCCGGCCCGCAGGGAAGCTTCGTGCCGAAGACGTGGGGCGGCGGCCAGTCGCTGCAGGCGCTCGCGGAGCTCGGCTTCGTCGTCGTGCAGATCGACGGCATGGGGACGAACAATCGCTCGAAGGCATTCCACGACGTCGCGTGGAAGAACCTCGGCGACGCCGGCTTCCCGGACCGCATTCTCTGGCACAAGGCGTACGCGGCGAGGAACCCGTGGTACGACGTCACGCGCGTGGGGCTCTACGGCACCTCCGCCGGCGGCCAGAACGCGATGGGCGGGCTGCTCTTCCACCCCGACTTCTACAAGGCGGCGTACGCGAACTCGGGCTGCCACGACAACCGGATGGACAAGATCTGGTGGAACGAGCAGTGGATGGGATGGCCGTTAGGCCCGCAGTACGAGGCGTCGTCGAACGTGGTGAACGCGAGCAAGCTGCAGGGAAGCCTCATGCTCGTCATCGGCGAGTTCGACACGAACGTGGATCCGTCGTCGGGCTACCAGGTGGCGGACGCGCTGATCCGCGCCGGCAAGTACTTCGACCTGCTCGTGGTGCCCAACGGCGGCCACGGCGCGGGCGGCGCGTACGCGGTGCGCAAGCGCAACGACTTCTTCGTCGAGCACCTGCTCGGCGTCGCGCCGCCGAACTGGAACGCGGGCGTGACCGACGAGGCGATCAACGGCGGCGGCGCGACGCCGGGCGACCAGGGCGGCCAGGGCGATCAGCTCGGCCCGAGCTTCTACGACGGGCCGAACGACCCGCCGTACGTGTGGTGGTGAGGTGCGGCTCCGCGTCGTCGCGCCGCTGCTCGCCGCGCTGATCGCCTCGCGCGCGGCGGCGCAGGAGCCGCGCACCGACTGGGTGGATCCGGCTACGGGCCACCGCGTCATCCGCCTGTCCGCGGAGCCGGGGAGTCAGACGCTCTACTTCCACGACAACGCGTACTCGCCGGAGGGGGACCGCTTCGTCTTCACGGGTCCCGCCGGCATCATGACGGTGGATCTGACGGCGTTAGGCACCGCGCCGCCGCGCGCCGAGCTGGCGGTGCCGCGCCCGGCGGGCGGCGCGTACGTCGCCCGGCGGTCGCGCGAGATCTACTTCACCCGCGGCGGCGAGGTGCTCGCGTACCACATGGACACGAAGGCGACGCGCCGCGTGCCGCACGCGACGCGCACCGTGATCAACGCCGACGAGAGCGTCGCCGCCACGGCCGTCGCGGCCGAGGATCCTTCCGGGCACACGCCGCGGCCGGCGTACCGCGAGCCGCGCCCGCAGCTCGAGCGCATGTTCCCCGGCAAGCGGCTCGACGAGCTGACGCCGGAGCAGCAGTACGCGGTGACGAAGGAGGACGGCCTCGCGCGGCGCGCGCTCAACCCCGACGGCATGGCGTTCGTCTTCACCGACCTGAAGACCGGCGCGTCGCGCACCACCGGCTACCAGTACGCGTGGCTCAACCACCTGCAGTTCTCGCCGACGGATCCCGCGCTGCTGCTCTACTGCCACGAGGGCACGTGGCACGAGGTGGACCGCATCTGGACGATCCGCACCGACGGATCCGAGATGACGCTGCGCCACCGGCGCACGATGGACATGGAGATCGCGGGCCATGAGTTCTGGAGCCACGATGGCCGCACGATCTGGTTCGATCTGCAGACGCCGCGCAGCGGGGTCTTCTGGATCGCCGGCGTCGACGTCGCCACCGGCAGGGAGCGGCGCTACCGCGTCGACCGCGACGCATGGTCGGTGCACTACAACGTGTCGCGCGACGACTCGCTGTTCATGGGCGACGGCGGCGACGAGACGCAGGTGGCGTTCGCGAAGGACGGCCGGTGGATCAACCTGTTCCGCGTGCAGCCCGACGGCACGCTGCGGCGCGAGAAGCTGGTCGACATGTCACGGCACAACTACGTGACCGGCCGCGGCGGCGTGGAGCCCAACGGCTCGATCACGCCGGACAAGAAGTGGGTGATCTTCACCGGCAACTTCGACGGCGCGCGCCACGTGTACGCGGTGGAGATCGCGAGACGCCGATAGCCGCTGCGCCGCACCGTCTCACGACTACATCGCGACCGTGATCGCCTTGCCCGTGAAGCGCACCCGCCGCGGCTCGCCGCCGTTCGCGAGCACCACCTCGAACTCCCGCGCGCGGGGCGTGCCGCCGGCGGGCGCGATGGTGAGTCGGCGGCGGCGGTCGTCCCACGTGAGCGCGAGACGCGACCACGCGCCGTGCCGGTAGTCGAGCGTGTGGCCATCGTCGTCGTAGAGTGTCGAGCGCCCGTCGGCGCCGGGGTACACGCGCAGCGACGTCGGCGCGTCGGACGGCTCGTCGACCCACTGGCGCACCGGGCCTAACGGAATCACGGCGCCGCCGCGCACCCAGAGCGGCAGCGTCGCGAGATCCACGGCGCGCTCCACGGTGCGCCCGCCGTCCACGGGCTCGCCGGTCCAGAAGTCCCACCACCGCCCGCGCGGCAGGTACGCGCGCCTGACGGTGGCGCCCTGCTCCACCACCGGCGCCACGAGCACGTCGCGCCCCCACAGGTACGCGGTCCCGTCGGCGACCGCCGCGGAGTCGTCGGGATGATGGAGCCAGAGCGCGCGCACGATCGGCATGCCGGTGTCGCACGCGTCACGCACGGCCGTGTAGAGGTACGGCATGAGCCGCATCCGCAGCTCGAGATACTTGCGGCAGATCGGCTCGACGTCGGCGTCGTGCAGCGCCGCGGGGTCGGCGTGGAAGCTGCCCGTCTCCGGAGGGCCGCCGTCGCCGCCGTCCCACCCCCACGGCAGGTGCAGGTGCCAGTTGCGGCCGTGCGAGCGGAACAGCGGGTTGAACGCGCCGAACTGGAACCAGCGCACGAACAGCTCGCCCGTGAGCTCGGCCGTCGGCACGAAGCCGCCGATGTCGGTGCCCCAGTACGGGAGCCCCGACAGCCCGCTGTTGATCGCGACCGCGACGTGCGTGGCGAGCGTCTCCCACCGCGAGTGCACGTCGCCCGACCAGACGAAGCCGCCGAAGCGCTGCACGCCGGCCGACGCGTTGCGGTGCAGCGCGTACGGCCGCTCGTTAGGCCGCTCGAGCAGCGAGCCCTCGTAGTACATGCGATGGCGGTTGAAGCGCGACGGCCCGTCGAACCCGTCCCCCTGATCCGGCCACCAGCCGTCGACGCCGAGCGCCATGAGCGGGCGGTGCGCGGGCCAGTAGCACGACACCTGGCGGTCCGGCGGCCACCGGTTGTCCGGCGTGCGTCCGCTCGGCAGCGGCGGTGCGGTGCACGGGTCGGTGACGCGTCCCGTCAGGCGCCTTCCCTCCACCACCGCGTGCAGCACGACGTGGAAGTGCTCGGCGTGCAGCGTGTCGAGCATCGCCTTCGGGTCGGGGAAGTTCCCCGCGTGCCAGGTGAACTCGCCGTTGCGCGTGTTCCACCCCGACGGCGCGAACTCGGTGCCGAGGTAGATGAGCGCGTCGCACGGCAGCCGCTTCTCGCGCATGGTGCGCGCGACGCCGAGGATCTCGTCGCGGCCGCCGAGCGTGCGATGCGACTGCTGGTAGCCGAGCGCCCAGCGCGGCGGCATGATCGGGAGGCCGGTGACGCGCGCGTACTCGCGCATGACGATCGCCGGGTCGTGCGACGCGACGACGAACACGTCGAGCGGCAGCGCGCTCTCCGCCGGCGGCGTGAAGCGCCCCGGGGATCCCGTGAGGTCGAACGCGCCGTATGGCTGGTGGACGAACATCGCCCAGCCGCCGCCCGTACCGATCAGCCACTGGATCGGCGCGCGGGTGCCGTGCGTGGCGAGCCGGTAGCCGCCCTGGCCGTTGCGCATCGGGTCCGCGGCGCCCCTGCGATCGAACTGCGGCCCGCCCTCACCCAGTCCCAGCAGCGGACCGTTAGGCAGCAGGAACGACATGCCCGGCGCCGACGCGTCCAGCGTCAGGCGCTGCACCGTCTCGCCGCTCCGCGTCTCGACGACGATCGTCGGCGGGCCGTCCGACAGGCCCACCACGAGGTCGCCCGCGCGCACGCGCACGGGGCCGGGCACACGCGTCCGGCGTACGAGCGTGCCCGGCGCGTCGCTCACGAGCGCGCCGGTCGTCGGCACGGGCACGGGGTCGCCGGACTCGATCGGCCGCACCGTGATGCGCACCGTCACCCGGCTCACGGCGAACACCGCCACCTCCACCGGCCGCCCCGCGACGACCATCTCCGCCGAGCGGAGCACGCCGCGCAGCGCGCCGAGCCCGCCGAGGGTGCCTAACGCGCCGAGCCGCTTCAGCGCGTCGCGCCGGGAGAGACGATCGGGCATGCGTGCCGTGGGTCGGGGACCGAAGCCGGTAGATGGCCCGTCAACGCGTCGCCGTCCCGAGATCGAACTCCTTCGGCGGCTCGCTGCCCATCAGCCACTTCACGAAGTAGTCCCACCGCCGCCGCATCATGTAGTTCGACGCCGCGCCGTAGCCGTGGTTCGCGTTCGGGATCATCAGCAGGTCGAAGTCCTTGTTCGCCTTGATGAGCGCGTCGGCCACGAGCATCGTCTGGTACGGCGGGACGTTCGTGTCCATCGTGCCGTGCGCGAGCAGCAGGTGCCCGACGAGGTTCTTCGCGAACTCCTGGTTCGCCTCCGCCGCGTAGCTGTCGGTGCCGGTCGCGTCGCGCACCACGAGCCCCTGGTAGCGCTCGCCCCAGTCGTCCTCGTTCACGCGCTGGTCGTGGTTCCCCGACTCGGCGATGCCGACCTTGAACACGCCGGGGAAGCGGAACATCGCGGTGGTCGTCGCGAAGCCGCCGCCGGAGTGTCCCCAGATCCCCGCGCGGTCGAGATCGATGAAGCGGTACCGCCGCGCGAGATCCGTCATCCCGCTGATCTGGTCGGGGATCGTGTTGTCGCGCCCCATCGCGCCGTAGTACGCGTCCTGGAACGCCTTCGACCGCCCCGGCGTGCCCATGCCGTCGATCGTGACGACGACGAAGCCCAGCTCGGCCAGCGCCTGCCGGTCGCCGCGCGCGGCGGCGAACGAGCGGCTGCCCGTGCTGCCGGTCTGCGGCCCCGGGTAGACGTTGTTGACGATCGGATACTTTCTCGTCGAGTCGAGCTGCGTCGGCACGAACATCAGGCCGTAGAGATCGGTCTTGCCGTCGCGCGCCTTCACCGTGATCGGCATCGGCGGCTTCCATCCGGTCGCGAGCAGGCGGCTGATGTCCGCCTTCTCGAGCGGCATCACCACGCGCCCGGTCGCGCCGTCGCGCAGCACCACGGTGGGCGGCACCACGGGCGTCGAGTACGTGTCGACGATCCACTTCCCGTCGGGCGAGAAGGTCGTCGTGTGGTTGCCGTCCTCCGGCGTGAGCGACGTCTGACGACCGCCTTCGAGCGAGATGCGATAGAGGTGGTTGAAGTACGGGTCCTGCCCTGGCTCGCGCCCGTTCGCGCCGAACCAGATCGCGCGCCCCTTCTCGTCGAGCCGCGCGACCGACATCACCGGCCCCTCGCCGGTCGTGATCTGCTTCTTCAGCGCGCCGGTCGCGAGGTCGTGCAGGTAGAGCTGTCCCCAGCCGTCCTTCTCCGAGTACCACACGAACTCGTTCGTCGGCCAGAGCACCTGCCACTGTGCGCGCGACTCGTACTGCGTCGGTACCGTCTCCTCGTACACCTTGCGCGCATCGCCCGTCGCCACGTCGGCGATCGAAAGCCACGCGCGCTTGTGGTCGCGCGCCACCGACGCGATCGCGAGGCGCCTCGCGTCGGGGCTCCACACGTAGTCGCCCATGCGGATGTCGTCGCCGATGGTGCCCCGGTGGTAGTCGGGTGGCATCCTGAGGCGCGTGACCGTGCCGGCATCGACGTCGATCACGACGCGGTGCAGCATCGCCATCACGCTGTCGCCCGGCAGCGGGAACTTCGACACGCGCAGCGACGGGTGGCCGACGACGGTGCTCACGAGGTACATCTCGCCGACGCTCCGCTCGTCCTGCTGCTGCGTGGCGATCTTCCGCGAGTCTGGCGACCAGGCGACCATCGCGCGATCGCTCGTGCTCCATCCGGCGTTGTCGATGGCGTACCCGAACCACTTCGTGCCGTCGGTGGTGAGGGCGCGCTCCTGGCCGCTGGTCATGTCCCTCACCCACAGATT
Organism: Gemmatirosa kalamazoonensis; assembly: GCF_000522985.1. NCBI lineage: Bacteria > Pseudomonadati > Gemmatimonadota > Gemmatimonadia > Gemmatimonadales > Gemmatimonadaceae > Gemmatirosa > Gemmatirosa kalamazoonensis. The sequence goes on along the minus strand of NZ_CP007129.1, from coordinate 317,536 downwards.
CCAGTCCTTCACGAACGCGCCCTTCCGGCCATCGGGCGACAGCGCGAGCGGCTGCCCGGTGGAGCTCACCGGTCCGCCCCCACCCCCGAAGCCGCGGCGTCCGCCGCCGCCACTCGCCGGCACCGAGATCGTCGCGCCCGCGCACGTCGTCGCGCCGGCGTCACACCGCTCGCGCGAGCGCTTCACCGGGTCGATGACGACGATCTCCGGGCCGCCGAGCGTCGTGTTGCGGTACCAGAACCGCCCGTCGGGGAGCCAGTTAGGCACCACGACGCCGCCGACGACGAGGGCGTTCACGCCGGGCGCGAGAAACCGCGCCGCGCGCGCGTAGTCCGCCGCCGTGACCGTCTGCGCGCGCGGCGACGAGACGAACGTAAGCGAAGCGAGCGTTCCAACCAGGATTCGGCGCATCATCGGGGAAGGCTGGGCGTGGCGTTCACGACTCCACGTACGTGTTTCTGGAAGACAACTGCCAGGACTGAAGACCGACTGAAGAAGGACAAACGACAACAACTCTTGTCTTGGTTGATCCTTCTTCAGTCACTCTTCAGTCCTTCTTCAGTCCTATGAGAACACGTACGTGGAGTCCCGAGAGGCGACTCAGGAAGCCCGCCCCTCGTTGATCCACACCACCGACACGATCGGCGGCGGGGCGGGCCGCTCGCGCGGCGCGTTCGTCGCCGACGGATCGGCGGGCTGCGGCAGTGGCGGCGGCGGCGCCGGCTCGCGGTTCATGCGCGCGTAGTTCGGGATCGCCACCATCGGCGAGCCGTCGGCGAACGCGCCCGTGATCACCGCGACGCCGTGCAGCAGGTCGCCCCGCCACTCGGTGCTGAGCGGCGCGTTCGGCGGCAGCACCTTCGCGACGTCGCCCACGTCCACCTTCTCGATGTTGTACACGAGCGGCCCGTAGCGGAGCGCCACCTTGCCGCGGTCGGCCTCGACCTGCTCGATCGCACGCACGCGCTGGATCGTCAGCGGGACCTCGAAGTCGATCCGGTCGCCGGGCGTCCACGACCGCGTCAGCACCGCGTAGCCGTTCTCGATCTTCGGCTTCACCGCCTTGCCGTTCACCGTCATCGACGTGAGCCCCTTCACCGCCGGCGTCGACGCGTAGAGCGCGCTCGTCTCGCGGTCCGGCACGCGCACGCGCACCGTCATGCGCTTCGCGCCGCCCTTCGGGTTCACCGTCACGGCGACCTTGCCGTCCCACGGGTAGTTCGTGCGCTGCACCATCTCCACGTCGGTGCCGCCCACGTTCTCGACCGTGATCGTGCTGCCGACGAACTGGTTGACGTAGATCCCCGTGCCGTCCGGATCCTTCGCGTACGTCCACGTCGGCATCTGCAGCAGCGTGCGCGGGATGTTGCCGACGCAGCACGGCACCGAGTGCCACGCCGTGCGCAGCGTTCGCGCGTCGAGCGGGTTCGGGTAGTAGAACGTCTTGCCGTCCATCGCGAGCCCGCCGAGCAGCGCGTTGTAGATCGTCTCCTCGACGAGGTCGGCGTACTTCGCGTCGTGGTACGCGAGCCCCATCTTCCACTGGAAGAAGATCACGCCGCAGCTCGAGCACGACTCGCAGTACGCGGCGTTGCGCAGCGAGTAGTTCGGCCCGAACCCTTCCGACGTCTCGCCGCTGCCGATGCCGCCGGTGACGTAGTACTTCCGGTTCACGATGTTGTCCCACAGCGACTTCACCGCGCTGCGGTAGTCGGGGTCGTGGGTCTCCGTCACCACGTCGGCCATCCCCGAGTAGTTGTACATCGCGCGCACCGCGTGTCCGACCGCCTCGTACTGCTCGATCACCGGCAGGTGGCTCTGGTCGTACTCGCTGCGCTCGCGGTCGTCGCGCGCGGCGACGTAGCGGTTGTCGAGCAGGAACTTCGCGAGCTTGATGTACCGGTCGCCCTTCCCCGCGCCCTCGTTGTCGTTCACGAAGCGGCCGAAGCGGACGAGCGCCTGCTCCATCTCCTGGTGGCCGTCGTACCACGCCTTCTTCGGCGCCGGGCCGAGGTTCCGATCCCAGCAGTCGGCGAGCTTCTTCGCCGCGTCGTAGAGCCGCGCGTCCTTCCGGTCGGTCATCATGTAGTGCACGATGGCCGACTCGAGGAAGTAGCCCGCGGTGTATCCCTCGTGATCGCCGCGGCGCGTCCAGTGCTCGAACGGCCCCGTGTTCTGCCCGCCGTTCCCGCCCGCGTTCGTCACGCGCGGCAGCGTGAACGCGGTCTGCATGTAGCCGTCCGGCTCCTGCGCGGCGAGGATGATCGGGATCCAGCGGTCGAGCGTCTCCCGCATGCGCTGCTGCGCGGCGAGCGTCTCCGGATCGCCCTTCGCGTCGATCATGAGCGCGATGCTCATCGACTCGACGGCGTTGTGCACGTACGCGTTGGAGAACACGTAGCCCTTGTGCGCGCCATGCGGCTCGCCGCGCAGCGCCTTCCCCGCCTCGATGAAGTTGTCGATGCCGCCGACCGGGATGTCGGTGCGCTCGAGCTGGTCGATGCAGTGCGGGATCCAGCTCACGATGAGCGCCTTGAATCGGTCGTTCCACAGCGGGCTGTCGATCGTGTACCGCTTCGTGTGGACGACGCCGAGCTGGCGCGCCGGCGCCGGGTTCTCGGCCTTCACGGTGAGCTCCGACGTCGACGTCGTCGCGCCGTTGTCGGCGGTGAGGCGGAGCACGTAGGTGCCGGGCGCGGTGAACGTCGCCGTGGTCTGAAGCGCCGTCGGGTTCGCGAACGTCACTCGGCCGGGGCCTGACGCCTTGCTCCAGCGGACGTTGGGCGTGGGGCCGGTCGGCGGCGGCGCCGGCTCGGGCTGCCCGGGGCGACGGCGCTCGCCGCGGCGCGGCGGATCGCCGTACCCGGCCCAGCCGCGCAGGTACGTCTTCCCCGGCAGCACCACCACGCGGTCGACGCCGGCGAGGCCGTTCACCTGCGGGGCGATGCCTAACGATTGCGCCTCGCCTTCCGGGGCGATGGCCGTCTGCAGGATCGGATACAGCGCGGCGGCCGCCGCGGCCTTGCCCGTCAGGCCGAGCATCTCGCGACGAGATAGGGTCGAGCGCGTCATTTTTTCGCTCCGGTTCAAGACTCCATGTACGTCATGCCCCCGTGAGTTTGGACGCGGATCGCGCGGATATCGCGGATCGCGCGAATCCGCGATATCCGCGTGATCCGCGTCCAAACACGAGGCCCCTTCACTGCCGAGGGGTCGTGAGACGCCACTCGAAACTCAGAACCTCACGTCGATCGCCGTGCCCCCGTACCGCACGGTCTTCCGAGCGCCGTCGGGCATGAGCACCACGTCGAACGTCCGTGGCCGTACCACGTTCGTCGCTCCCCGCGGCGCGCCCGGCGCGAGCGTCAGGCGCCGCCGAGCGTCGTTCCACGAGAGCCGGATCCACGAGCCGATCCCGCGCAGGTAGTCCTGCGAGCGGCCGTCGTCGTCGTACAGCGTGAACGCGCCGTCCGCTCCCCGATATACGCGCAGCACCGTCGGAGCGCTCACCGGCTCGTCCGCCCACTGGCGCACCGGATCGACGGGGACGATCGCGCCGGCGCGGGCGTAGATCGGCATCGTCGCGAGATCCACGGGGCGCGTCACCGTGCGGCCGCCGGCCGCGCGCGCGCCGGTCCACCAGTCGTACCAGTCGCCCGCCGGCAGATAGACCGCGCGCGACGCGGCGCCCTTCTCGAACACCGGCGCGACGAGCAGGTCGCGCCCCCACAGGTACTCCGAGCCGAGGCCGCGCGCGATCGAGTCGGTCGGGTAGTGCAGCCACAGCGCGCGCATGAGCGGCATCCCCGTCGTGCGCGCCTCCCACGCGAGCGTGTACGTGTACGGCAGCAACTGGTAGCGCAGCTCGTCGTAGCGCTTCGCGATCGGCTCGATGGCCGGGTTGTTCAGCTCCGCGCGGAGCACGCCGCGCGTGCTGTCGCCGGTGTTGCTGTTGTTCCCCTCGCGCGGGCCCATGTCGCTCAGCCCCCAGCCCCACGGCAGTCGGAGCTGCCAGGTGCGGCCGTGGCCGCGGAACGATGGCGTGAACGCCGCGAACTGGAACCACCGCGCGTACAGCTCTCCCGTCAGCTCGTTCGTGGCGTAGAAGCCGCCGATGTCGGATCCCCAGAACGGGCCGATGCTGAGCGAGTAGTTGAGCCCCACGGCGATCTGCCCCTCGAGCGTCTTCCACGACGACTCGGTGTCGCCCGACCACACCCATCCGCCCCAGCGTGCGATGCCGGGGAAGCCGTTCCGGTGCAGGCTCCACGGCCTCACGTCGGGGCGCGTCGACAGTGGCCCCTCGTAGTACAGGCGATGGCGCTGGAGCCGCTCGAACAGGTCGAACCAGTCTCCCTCGTCGGGCCAGAACGCGTCGACGCCGGCGTCGAACAGCCCGACGTGCTCCTGCCAGTAGCTGCGCGCGGTCGTCGAGTCGAGCCTCGGCAGCCGATCGCGGTCCCACGGCACCATGTGCAGCACGACCTTCACGTGCCGCGCGTGCATGTCGCGCACGAACGCGGCGCCGCCCCGCGGGAACACCTCGGGGTTGAACGCGAACGACGGCTGCCGCGTGTTCCATCCCTTCGGCGTGAACCCCGTGCCGAGGTAGATCACCGCGTCGACGGGGATGCGCTTCTCGCGGAACGTGTCGACGATGCCGAGCAGCTGCCGCTCGTCCTCGAGCGTGCGGTGCGACTGCATGTAGCCGAGCGCCCACCGCGGCGGGAGCGCGGCGGGGCCCGTGACCGCGGCGAGGTCGCGCATGAGCGCGGCCGGGTCGCGCGCGTCGAACACGAACACGTCGTAGGCGCCCGCCACGACCGCGTTCGCCGGCGGCTTTCCCTTCGCGAGCGCCTGCTGCTGGTTGCGCTCGGTCTGCACGATGCTGTCGCGCGCGTTAGGCACCCACGGCACGAGCACACCGCGCCGCGCGTCGCGAAGATCCACCTGCCCCCATGGCGTGGGCACGAACAGGCCCCAGCCGCCGGTGCCGACGAGCACCGCGGCCGGGTTGCGCGAGCCGTACGCGTCGCTCTGCCACCGCGGCTCCATCTCGTCGAGCCGCCCGCGGCGGTCGAACTGGATGGGCGCCGTGCGCCACGGCGTGCCCTGCTGCGGTCGCGGCCCGCCCTCGCCCATGCCCAGCACCGGCGCGTCGTCGACGCGGAACGCGAGCGACCCGTCCGGCTGGAACGTGAGCCGCTGCACCGTGTCGCCGGCCGCACGGAGGACCACGACGGTGAGCGGGTCCGGCCGCACCTCCACGGTGAGCGCGCCGACCGTGCGCCTGACGGGCGCGCGCAGCTCGCGTACGCTGATCGCTGGCGCCGCGTACGTGCGCTCGACGAGCGCCGGCGTGTACGGGAACGCCGCTGCCATGGCGGCCGGCTTCAGCGTGACGCGCACGCTCGCCGCGCCCGCCGCACGCACGTCGAGCTGCGCGGGCTGGCCAGCGGCGGCGATCGGCTGCGCATGCGCGCGCGCGGCGAGCGAGATCGCGGCGCCGGCGCGGAGCAGTCTCACGCGGAGCCGCGGAGCACGCGGAGCACAACACTTCACTGGTGTTCTCCGCGTGCTCCGCGGCTCCGCGTGAGATCTCCAGCGTGATACCGCCCGTCCGCCGTCGTCCCCATGTACCCGCCCCACGTGATCGCGGACGGCGTCTTCGCCGAGAGATCGAGACGCAGCAGCTGCCACTGCACGTCGGGCAGGCTCGCGATGCCGTTCGGCCCCATGCGCCACGACACGCCGATCAGCTCCAGCGTGCCCGTACGGCGCGGGTCGGCGACCACCGGTGTGCTCCACAGGTTGTCCGGCACGTCGTGCGACGCGAGACGATGCGTCGGCAGATGGAGCACGTGGATGCGCGAGCCCTGGGCGGCCGGAAAGCGCTGCGTGAAGAACACCGGCTCGTCCACGCCGTCGCCGGTGAGGTCGACGGCGAGCGGCGCGCCGGCCGGGTAGTTCGGATCGCGATACTCGTACAGCACGCGCCCGGTCGCGGCGTCGTACAGCCGGTGCACCGTGCCGACGTAGCGCGGGAAGGCGCCGATGCCGCGCGAGACGAACAGGCCGAGGCGCCCGCCGTCCCTCGTTAGGCGCACGACCGCCGGCTGGTGGTACGACTCCTCCGACGAGTCGGCGTGCGACCACAGCGGCTTCGCCGTCGCGCCGTCCACGGCGACGAGCCGTCCGTCGAACGTGTTCACGAGCACGTCCTGCTCGCCGTCGCCGGTGAGATCGACGAGCGTCGGCGGCGCGATGACCCCCTTCGTCCCTTCCAGCACGAGGCGCTCCGCGCGCGTGGCGAGCGTGCTGTCGACGAGCGACGCGAGCGGCGCGCGCCACTCGGCGCCGGGCTTCGTCTCGCCGCCGGTGCCGAAGATCACCCACGTGCTCCCGTCGCGCCGCCGATACGCGAGCGGCGAGGCGTACGTCTCGGCGCCGTCGGGCACCCGCTGCGCCCTCAGCACGCGGCCGTCGGCGCCCGAGACGACCATCACGTAGCCCGCGTCGCGCGCATCCCTCGGCGCGCGCGTGTCGTTGCCGCCGTACGTGTCGACGACGTCCGGCACGCCGTCGCCGTTCACGTCGGGCACGATGGCCGGCGTCAGGAAGTAGTACGGGAACGGCGTCGCGACGACGTCCTCGCCCAGCACGCGCCACAGCACGTGGCCGTCGGTGCCCGCGTACGCGGTGAGCACTCCCTCGCGTCCGCCCATGACGACGTCGGGAACGCGGTCGTGGTCGAGGTACGCGAAGCGGGGCGTGGTGAACGCGTCGCGCGGGTTCGGCACCTGCCACAGGATCCGGTTCGTGCGCCCGGAGACGGCGACGACGTAGCCGGAGACCGCCGGCTGTCCGGTGAACACGAGCCGCCGCCCCGCCGGCCGCGTGCGGTCCACGCCCGAGCCGAACACGATGTCGGGCACGCCGTCGCCGTCGAGGTCCGCGAGCGCGGGCGAGGACTCGTTCATCAGCGCGCCGGTGGCGGGCGGGAAGATCGCCGCGAAGCTCGGCGCCGGCGGGCGATCGGAGCGGCTGCAGGCAAAAAGCATCGAACCGCAGAGGACGCAGAGGAAAGCCGGAGACCGAATGAGTTCCCCTCTGCGTCCTCTGCGTCCTCCGCGGTTCAATGACGAGAGCCGTTCAATCGTTCTTGTCCTCGCGCTTGTTCTTCGTCGTGATGAGGATGACGCCGCCCGCGCCGCGGCCGCCGTAGATCGACGTCGAGGCCACGTCCTTCAGCACCGCCACCTGCTTGATATCGCTCGGCGTGAGCCCGGCGAGCGCGTTCACGATGTTGCCCGCCTGGATCATCTCGTCGTCGACGATGACGAGCGGCTCCTGCTCCTGGCTGATCGACGCCGCGCCGCGGATGCGGAAGCGCACCGAGCTGCCGGTCTGGATGATCTCGAGCCCCGCGACCTTGCCGCGGAGGAGCTCCTCGATGCTGAACGGGCGCCCCTTCATCACATCGTCGCTGGAGAGCGCGGTGACGGCGCCCGTCGTCTTCTCCCGCGGCTGCGCGCCGTAGCCGACCTGCACGCTGTCGGCGGGACGCGGGGCCCCCGCCGACCCGTGCTTCGCACACGCCGCCGCGCCGAGCGTGGCCAGGACGAGCAGGGTTCGTGTCGCCATCTGGAGGTCTCCTCGTGGGCCGGCGCGGGGAACCGTACAGGAAGCTGCGTGGCTGCGTGGCTGCGTGGCTCATCATAAGCAGCACGCAGCCACGCAGCCACGCAGCGGTCCTCAGAAGCCAGGGTTCTGCTTCAACTTGCTGTTCGTCTGGATGGCGCTCTGCGGGATCGCGAACAGCGTGCGGAAGCTGCCGTTCGGCACGTGGTTGAACCACTTCTTCGTCGTGAACACGCCGAAGCGGATCAGGTCCGTGCGCCGGTGCGCCTCGATGGCGAACTCCCATCCCAGCTCGTCGAGGAAGCGGCCGTACTGGATGTCGGCGCCGCCGTTGAACGTCGGCGTGCCGCCCGCCTTGTCCTTCACGGTGCCGTCCGTGTCGTACCACCCGTAGTTGTAGACGCTCCCCTTCACCAGATCGGGGCCGGTGACCGTCGCCTTCGCGGCCGCGGCGCCCGTGAAGTTGCGCTTCCGGACCTGCGTCACGAGCGCAGCGGCGGCGTCGGCCTGGCCGGTCCGCAGCAGCGCCTCGGCCCGCATGAACAGCACCTCGGCGTAGCGCAGCGCGGGATAGTCGACGTCCGACGCACCGGTCTCACCCTGGTAGATCTCGTACTTCTTCACCGGGTAGCCGTTGTCGAAGTCCGTCTTCGTCATCGACGGGACGAACTCCTTGAAGTCGTAGCCGCGCCCCTGCGCGTCGCGCTGGGTGCCCATCATCCACGTCTTGGTGAGGCGTGCGTCGTCCTTGTCGTACGTGTCGATGAACTGCGGGTTCGACGCCGAGCCGCCCCACGGCTGCGCCTGCATGTTGAAGACGAACCGGAGGTCCGGCTTCAGCGTCTTCATGTGGAAGTTGCTCTGCGTCGCGTTGATCGCGTCGTAGGGCACCGCGAAGATGATCTCCTGCGACGACTTGTCGTTCGTGCGGGAGAACGGCGTGCTGTAGTCGGCGTCGAGCTGGTACTTGTTCGCCGCCATGATCTCCTGCGTGAGCGTGAGCACCTTGTCGTACTGCGGGGTGCCCGTGTACACGCCGGCGTTCAGGTACACGCGCGCGAGGATCCCCTTCGCGGCGTACTGGTTGATGCGGCCGTACATCGCCGTGCCCGTCGCCGCCGAGAGCTGCGGGATCGTCTCCGTGAGCTCCTTCACGACGAAGTCGTACACCTGCTGCCGCGTCTTCTGCTCCGGCAGCTCGGTGGCCGTGAAGTCGGTCACGACCGGCACGTTGCCGAAGTTGTCGAGCAGCAGCGTGTAGTAGTACGCGCGAAGCGCGCGGAGCTCGGCAAGCGTCGCCGTCTTCGTCGCCGCGTCGACCGGGATGACGCCCGACTCGAGCTGGTAGATCACGCGGTTCGCGGCGTTGATGCCGCTGAACGACTGGCTATAGAGGCCGTTCGGCTGCCCCTGGTTCGCGTCCCACTTGTGCTCGTGCAGGCGGATGTAGACGCCGCCGTCGTACCAGCCGTTCGGCCGCACGGGGGTGAGCAGCTCGTCGGCGGTCTCCTCCTGGAAGTCGACCATGCCGTACCAGCTCATCCAGATGCCGCGCAGTGGCGTGTACGCCGGCGCCATGAGCGCCGCGAGGTCGGCGGCGGTGGGCTTGAAGTTCGCCTCGGTGACCTCGGTGTACGGGGTCTCCGTGAGGTCCGTGCAGCTTGCCGCCCCGACGCCGGCGAGAACCACCGCGCCGAGCACCGTGAGCTTCGAAAGGAGAGTTCGCATCGAAGTGGCCTCAGAACTGGATGGTCATGCCGCCGGTGAACGTGCGCGTCGTCGGGTACTGGTCGCGGTCGTCGATGCCGGGCGTCAGCCCGCTGATCGGCACCTCGGGGTCCATCCCCTTGTAGCCGGTGAGCGTCAGCAGGTTGCGGCCCGAGAAGTACACGCGCGCGCTCTGGACGTTGCCGCCGAACCGGCTGAGCAGGCGCCGCGGCAGCGTGTAGCCGAGCGTCGCGTTGTCGATCTTCCAGTAGTCGCCGTTCTCGATGTAGTAGCTGACGTACGCCAGGCTGTAGTTCACCGGGCGCTTGCCGTACACCGGGTCGAACGCCGACTTCAGCATGTTGTACTGAATGATCGTCGGGTTCTCGTAGTACATGCGCTGGTAGTTCAGGATCTGGAACTTGAACGCGCCGCGCATGTTCACGTCGAGATCGAAGTTCCGGAAGCGCACGTTGTTGTTCCACGCCGCGTACTGCTTCGGGATGCCGTTGCCGATCACCCGGCGGTCCTTCGGCTTCGCGTTCGCGACGGAGATCCGATTGCCGACGCTGTCGAGGACGACCCACACGCCCTTGTCGTCGATGTCGACCGACTGCCAACCGTAGAAGTTGCCGATCTGCTGGCCGACGCACATCTGGTGCGTGCTCACCTGGATCGGCTCACCCGTGCCGCCCAGCGTCGTGCAGTCGCTCGACGGCTGGAACGTCTCGTTCGAGAGCGTGAGCAGCCGGTTCTTGTTCTTCGACCAGTTCGCGCTCGTCGTCCACCGCAGCTTGCTGCCGCGGAGCACGTCGTACGAGAGCTGCGCCTCGACGCCCGAGTTCCGCATCGAGCCGACGTTGGCGAGGATGCTGCCGAACAGGTACGGCGGCACCGGCACCGAGTAGTTGTACAGCATGTTGTGCGTCGTGCGGTTGTACACGTCGACGCTGCCGTTCAGCCGCGACGCGAACAGCGAGAAGTCGGCGCCGGAGTTCAGCTCGCGCTTCTCCTCCCAGCGGAGGTTCGGGTTCGCGTTCCGCGACGGCGAGAGGCCCTGCACCCACTGACCGTTGTACAGGATCTTGCCGCCGTACGAGTAGCTGGTGAGCGAGAGGTACGACGAGCCGGGCGCGATGCCGGTGACGCCGTAGCCCGTGCGCAGCTTGAGGTCGTTGATGAACGAGAAGCGCTTGAGGAAGCCCTCCTCGCTCAGACGCCACGCGGCCGACGCGCCGGGGAACAGGCCCCACTTGTGGTCGGCGCCGAAGCGCGAGTTCCCTTCCTGCCGCAGGCTGGCCATGAGCAGGAAGCGGTTCTGCCAGTCGTAGTTCAGGCGACCGAAGAAGCCGATCACGTTGTAGCCCGTCTTGCCGCTCGAGAGCGTCGCCTTGCCGTCGGTCAGCGCCGTGCCGCGCGCGAGCGCGTCGTAGCCGAACAGGTCCGTCGGGAAGTTGAACGTGCTGGCGCCGAAGTTCTCGGCCACGTTGTCCTGGTAGCTGTAGCCGCCCAGCAGCGTGACGTTGTGCCGCCCGAAGCTGTTCGTGTACGTGCCCGTGCCCTCGAGGATGCGGTCCTCGCTCGACGAGGTGTTGCGGTTCGCCGTGCCGTTCAGGCCGCTCAGTGTGGTGTTGGCGTGCTCGAACGTCGTCGCGTCGCCGCTCAGCGAGGAGAAGCGCGACACGCCGCCCATGAGCGACAGGCGCAGGTGGTTGACGGGGGTCAGCGTCGCGGTGCCGTGCAGGCGCGTGTCGCGGCCCTCGTACTTGCCGTTCTGCTCGTCGATGAGCGCGACCGGGTTCTGGTACATGTACGTGCCGCGCTCCTGCCACGTCCCGTCGGCCGCGCGCACGTTGTCGGTGGGGTTGCGGATCAGCGCCTGACGCCACGCCCACCCGTAGCTGGGCCCCGTGAAGTAGTCCTGCGTGCGGTTCAGGAAGTTCGCGTCGGCGGTCAGCTTGTTGCCGAACATCGTGTGGTGCACCGTGCCGCGCGCCGTCAGGTTCTGGTTGTCGGAGCGCTGGAAGATCCCCTGCGCCTTGTCGAACGTGAACGAGCCGGTGTAGTTCGTCTGCCGGTCGCCGCCGCCGATCGCCAGGTTGTGGTACTGGCTCGTCGGGTTGCTGCGGAGGATCTGCGCCTGCCAGTCGGTGTTGCCGCCGAGGTCCTCGAAGTTGAGGCCCGTCGCCTTGAGCCGGCGGTAGTCGTCGGCGGTGAGGAAGTCGGGGCGGCGGTAGATGCTCTGTTCGGCGACGTAGCCCTCGTAGCGCATCGTCGGCTTGCCGCCGCTGTGCCGCTTGGTCGTGATGAGGATGACGCCGTTCGACGCGCGCGAGCCGTAGACCGCGGCCGCGGAGCCGTCCTTCAGCACGCTGATCGACTCGATGTCGGACGGCGAGACGGTGTTGAGGCCGCCCGGCACGCCGTCGACGAGGATCAGCGGGTTGGTGTTGCCCTGGATCGTCGTGATGCCGCGGAGCGTGATCTGCGTGCCGGCACGCGGGTCACCGCTCGGCGTGGTGACGCCCAGGCCGGCGACCTTGCCGGCGATGAGCGACGCGGCGTCGCGCGCCGGGCCCTGGTTGAACTCCTCGGAGTTGACCTGCGCGACGGAGCCCGTGACCTCGCCCTTGCGCTGGGTGCCGTAGCCGACGACGACCATCTGCTGCAGCGAGACGGCGAGCGTGCCGAGGCGGAAGTCGGCGGTGACGGCGCCGTTCGAGGTGACGGTGACCGTGTCGAGGCCCGGGAAGTAGCCGAGCGAGGCGGCGCGCACGACGTGGCGCCCGGCGGGGACGCTCGCGATGCGGTAGTGCCCCGTGGAGTCGGTGAGCGCGCCGAGCTGGGTGCCCGGGATGGTGACCTGGGCGCGGAAGACGGGGCGGCCGGCGTCGGACGTGACCACGCCGGTGATCCGCCCGGTGGCCTGCGCTTCGGCCGCGAACGGGGTCAGCAGGCACAGGGCGATCGTGCCGCCGACGGATGACATGCGCATGTCTGGGACTCCGGGGAGCGGGGACGGGTCGAGCGGGATCCTGGATGTTGTCTATTGTATACGAACAGCTGCTGCGTGGCTGCGTCGCGGCGCGACACCTCACGCAGCCACGCAGCCACGCAGCTACAAGCTCGTCGCGCGCACGGTGCGCACGCCGAACACCGGCGTGATCCGCCCGTTCGACGCCGCCTGGAAGCGGACCGTGATCTTGCTCTTGCCCTTCACGAGATCCTGCGGCACCGCGTACTGCGCGTCCCAGAACCCGATCGCCGTCGCGTTCGGCTCGAACGTGCCGACCGGCGTGCCGTCGACGAGGATCTGGAAGTTGCCCGCGGCCGGCGCGAGACCCTGGCTGTTCAGGTACGTCACCACCACCGCCGTCGGCGCCGACGGGTCCACCGGGAGATCGAACGAGAACCACCCCTGGCCGGCGCGATTCGCCCGCCCCTCCGCCCGCAACACCGGACGCTCGAGCGGCTCGCTCTGATAGTTGAAGTCGCGCTCCGGCTGCATCTCGCCCGGCTGCACGAAGCCCACCGTCGCCGCCTCCAGCTTGCGCACGCGCTCGCGCTCCGCGGCGATCGCCGCGCCGCGCGCCTCGTACTGCGCCGGCGTGAGGATGTCGAAGTAGCCGCTGTAGCGGCGGCGATGCGTGCGATAGAACGGCTTCAGCGCCACGTCGCCCGGCGCGCTCTTCTGCTCGGGGATCAGCGCGACGCCCTTCGCCGTGAACTCGTTAGGCGCGCCGGCCGGCACCACCCAGTCGGTGAGCGCGCGCCCGCCGGTGACGAGCACCGGCACCGGCTGCGGCGCCGGCGCGTTCGTCGCCGAGCCGTCGGCGACGCGGCCGCGTCCCTCGCGGCGCGGCCCGAGATCGCCCGCGAGCACGAGCGGGCCCCACATGATCGCCGCGACCTGCGGCTGGTCCGGCGTCGGCTCGAGGCGCAGCGACTTCGGGAGCGTGAGCTGGATCGTGTCGCCGGTCTTCCACGTCCGCTCGATCTCGACGTAGCTGCTCGGCTGCGGCCGCGCTTCCTCCTCGCGCGACGCGCGGCCGCCGCCGCTCGCGCGGAGCTGGGCCAGCGACGGCTGCGCGAGCGCCTCCCCGTTCACCGCGATGCGGAAGCCGTCCCCGGCCCACGTCGGGCGCCTAACGGCGAGCGTGAACTTCCGCGGCTGCGGCACGGTGAGCGTGACCGTCGCCGTCTCGCCCTCGGGGAAGTCCGTCGTCTGCGCCACGCGCACGCCCTTCAGCGCGCCCGTGTCGATCTGCGCCGTCGACGGGATGAACAGGTTCACCCAGAGCGTGTCGTCGTTCTCGAAGTAGATGTTCTGCCCGTGCAGCGCGTGGTTCTCCATCCCCGAGCCCACGCAGCAGGTGAAGCTCCGCTGCATGTCCTGATACTCCTGCTGCACGCCGCGGCCGACCGGCACCATGTAGCAGGTGCGCCCGTCCTCCGGGTCGATCGACGCGAGGACGTGGTTGAACAGCCAGCGCTCGTTGTAGTCGGCGTAGTCCGCGTCCGGGCGGAACGAGGCGAGCCGGCGCGTCAGCTTCGCCATGTTGTAGGCGTTGCACGACTCGCTCGTGCGGCCGTCGACGCGCACGCCGATCTGGTCGGCGGGGCCCCAGTACTCCGACTGGCCGTGCCCGCCGGTGGCGTACGTGTGGTGCTGCGCGATGCGGTCGGTGAAGAACGACGCCGCCTCGAGGTCCGCGGCGTCGGCCACGTACCCGTAGCGCGCCGCCGACCCGATCATCTTCGGGATGTTCGTGTTGGCGTGCTTGCCGCCGAGGTTGTCCTGGTGACGCTTCAGCGGACGGGTGAAGCCGTCGTGCTCGAAGCGGTAGGACAGCTTGAGCCACCGCTCGTCGCCGGTGTCGGCGTAGAGGTCGGCGAAGACCTCGTTCATACCGCCGAACTCGGTGAGCATCATGCGCTGCATCTGCTCGTACGAGAGCGGCGCGACGATCCGCTCGGCCCACGCGGCGAACTTCGTCTCGACGTCGAGCGCCTGCTTGTTGCCGGTCTCGCGGTAGGCGTCGCGCAGCCCGGCGTAGGTCTTGTGCAGCGTGTACCACGGCGACCAGAGGCCGTTCAGGTCGAAGCCGCCCGAGCGGATGTTGCCCTTCGACACCTCCTCGAACGCCTTCTGGCCGCCCTCGAGGGCGCCGCAGTAGCCGTCGCCGTGCTTGTCCTGCACGAGCTTGAGCTCACTCACGATGTAGTCCGCGCGGCGCTTGAACTCCGGGTCGCCGGTCGCGGCATACATGTAACTGATGGCGGACAGGTAGTGGCCGGCGATGTGGCCGGTGAGGTTGCGCCCGCCGCCGTCCCAGCCGGTGTAGCCCTCCGCCTTCGGCGTCAGCCCGGCCTCCTTGCGGTAGTAGGCGAGCATCCGGTCCGGCTGGAGCTCCTTCAGGTACGCGACGTCGAGGTCCTGCGCGTGCTTCAGCGGGCCGCCGGTCACGCGGACCTGATGGAAGGGGATCGGGCGTGCCCGCAGCATTCGCCGCTCGAACGCACGAATTGCCGCCGGCGTCGTGGGCGCGGCGGCCGCGTGGGCCACCTCGGCGGCGCCCGTGGCACCGGCGGCGCCGGGCACGAGCGCGCCGGGGTCGAGGATGCCGTCGTCGAGCGTCGCGGCGGCGCCGGCCTTCGCGGCGAGGGGGCCGAGGGCGAGGGCGGCGGTGACGGACGCCGAACGCTGGAGGAAGTCGCGGCGAGTGGACATCGATGCTTCGTCGGGTGCGCGCGGGGAGGCGGACGGACGTGAAGCGGCGCCGGCCGGGCGTGAACGGCCGGGGAGATCCCGTGAGGCGCCCCGGGTGGCCGAGTGCCTCTTTTGTTTATGCGGGAGCCCCCCGGATCGTTGAACCGTGGTCCGGATCGCGACGACGGCGGCTACATCGCATATTGTATCCAACATTCGACAGGTTGAATAACGTATACGATCCCCGAGACCCGGCAAGGGGATCGCCCGTCACCATGCCGGCATTCATCGCGCCGTCCCACCGGCCCCACCCGCGACGCCCATGACCGACTCCTTCTCCCGGCGGGACTGGCTCAAGACCGTCGCGGGCGCCAGCGCTGGCGCCGCCGTATCGGCTGCCGCCCCCGCACCCGCCGGCGCCGAGCCCCCCACACCCGCGCCCGCCGTTCAGACGGCCGTTCAGGTGCGGGACGTCCACGCCCCGGGCGACATCGTCGACCTCGTGTCGACGAGCGACGTGTTCATCCCGCCGCGGGGCCGGTCGTTCATGAAGTTCAGCTTCGACTTCCCCGAGCCCTCGGTGGCGTTCGGCGACCACCGGTTCGGCTTCCTCGTCTTCACCGAGGAGAACACGTACGCCCTGGACCGCGCCCGCATGCGGGCCGGCGGCACCGGCGACGCGCTGCAGCTCACCTGCGACGGCTTCACCTGGGCCGGCGGCCAGGAGAAGGCGCCCGGCACGCTCACCGCGACGTTCCGCCGCACCGGCACCACCATAGAGTGGGACGTCGTCGCCGAGATGCCGCACCCCATCAAGACCGTGACGACGGTGATCCGCGACGTGCCGCGCGGCCGCATCGCCGTCGGCGGCGGCGCACCGTTCGACCCGACCGACGGCGACGTGCTCGCCGGCTACACGTTCGGCGCCGGCGACCTGCACGGCGCCGGCGTGCCGATCAGCATCACCACGCCGATCGCCGCCGCGCTGCCGAGCGACGGCGACGTGTACGCGCTCTCCACGCTCGACGACCGGGTGCGCCCGAAGCGCTTCTACTTCCAGGCCGGCGAGCGCGCCTACCGCGTGGAGGCGATCTACGAGCACGACGCGTGGCGCGACGACCGGCGCGTCGCCGTGCCGCGGTGGCGGCTCGCGCGCACCACGTCGCTCGACGCCGCGGTGCAGCAGCACATGCAGCACGTGGAGCGCGCGTTCGACCTCGAGACGTGGGAGGCGCGCACCGACGTGCCGCGATGGATGCGCGACGTCGCGCTCGTGACGACGCTGCACGGCCAGCACTACACGGGCTTCATCTTCAACGACTACGCCCGGCAGCTCGAGATCCTCCGCTGGATGGCGACGCAGATCCCGGCGAGCCGCGTGCTCGTGTTCCTCGCCGCGTGGGACGGGCGCTACTACTGGGACTACCCGAAGTACGAGGTCCCGGCGCGCATGGGTGGCGAGGCGGGCTTCCGCCGGCTCATCGGTGAGGGGCAGCGGATGGGGTTCAAGATGATGCCGATGTACGGCACGAACTCGGCGAACCGCAAGCTCGCCATGTGGCCGAAGATCGCCGGCGGCGTCACGCGCAAGATCGACGGCGACACGTACCACCTGAACTGGGTGGACTGGAACAACGATCGGCACCAAGACGGCTGGCTGGAGTACATGAACCTCGGCGCCGACCCGTGGCGCAACTGGCTCGAGGGGCGCATCGCCGAGATGATCGAGCGCTATGGCGTGGATGCGTACTTCCTCGACATCGTCGGCGGGCACGTGAACAGCACGACGGGCGACATGCACGAGGGCACGCGGCGGATGATCACGAACCTGCGCGCGAAATATCCCAAGGTGGTCGCCGTGGGCGAGATGCCGTACGACGCGCTGCACGGCTTCATCCCGATGTTCCACGCCGGCGGCGGCCCGCTCTGGCAGAAGTACTCGCGCTTCTACTCGCACCTCAGCGCACCGGCGCCGGGGCGCGGCTCGAGCGGCGTGCACGAGTCGGGGTTCGGCCGCTTCAACACGGAAACGTTAGGCCTCTACCCGAGCACGATCCCCACGCTGCAGGTGGTCGACGACACGTTCACGAAGCACCGCGACACGATGGCGGCGATCATCGCGCGGGCGAAGGCGAGAGCGGGCATCGCGTGAGCGATCACCAACCACGCGAGGGGTTCGCTCTGGCGAGGAGTTTCTCGATGGCGGGAGATGTCGACGGACGATCGCCCGCGAACGCAAGGGTCGGGAATGACCGGTACGCGTATTTCGACTACCACACGCGCGGCCGTGCGAGCCGCGTCCCTGCTTCCCCACACCGAGATCCCCGCATGCCCGCGACGCGCCGCTCGAGCCCCGAGGCACGACCGCCGGTCCCGCTGCCGCGCCAGACGCTGACGGGCATGACGCTCGACGCGATCCGCGAGCGGATCCTCAGCGGCGCGTACCCCGAGGGGGAGCCGCTGCGGCAGGACGCGATCGCCGCGGAGCTCGGGGTGAGCCGCGTGCCGATCCGCGAGGCGCTGCGCCAGCTCGAGGCGGAGGGCCTCGCCGTGTTCTCGCCGCACCGCGGCGCGGTGGTCTCGTCGCTGTCGCTCGACGAGATCGACGAGGTGTTCGCGCTGCGCGCGGACATCGAGCCGGTGCTCCTGCGCCGCGCGGTGCCGCGCCTCGACGCGGCGGCGCTCGACCGCGCGGCGGAGGTGCTCGACCGCTACGAGTACGCGCTGCGCGTGCACGACGTGCTCGCGTACGGGGAGCTGAACTGGCAGTTCCACTCCACGCTCTACGACGCGGCCGATCGACCGGTGACGCTCGGCGTGGTGCAGCGGCTGCACCAGCAGTGCGACCGCTACCTGCGCATGCAGCTCGCGCTCACGCACGGCGAGCACCGCGCGAGCGGCGAGCACCGCGCCATCCTCGACGCGGCGCGGCGGCGCGACGTCCGGCGCGCCGCGGCCCTGCTGCGCGAGCACGTCCTCGGCGCCGGGCGGTCGCTGCTCGACTTCCTCGGCGATCATCGCGCGGCGGGCACCGGCGCGGCAGTCACCGGCGCGATGCGCGCGCCGAGGAGCCATCGCGGGAATCGGTAGCGCGCGGGATGTCCCCCGCGCCGGCCGTCACCCGGCCGTGACGCGGGTGCGAGACGGCGGGTCCACGGTCTTGCGGCCTCCCGTTTTGGATACCATATCCACTCGACCGTGACGCCCCCCCGCAGCCGGCTCGTGGCCGTTCCTCCCCGTCCGTCCCGCCGCCCGGCGATCGTTAGGCGCCGCGGCGTGCTCGCCACCGGGCTCGCGCTCGCGGCCTCCGCGTGCTACCGGAACGTGCCCCTGGACCCCGCACCGCTCGCCCCCGGGGCCGCCGTGCGCCTGTACCTCACCGGCGACGGCACCGCGCGGCTCGAGCCGCGCCTCGGCCCGCAGACGCTCGCCGTCGATGGGCGCGTCGACAGCGTCGGCGCGGGCGGCGTGACCGTCGTCGTATCGCAGACGACGAAGACGTACGGCGGCACGATCGCGTGGATGGGGGAGCGCGTGACGATTCCCACCACCGTCATCGCGCGCGCCGAGCAGCGGGTGCTGGACCGGCGGCGCACCATCGCCGTCGCCGCGAGCGCCGCCGGCGCCGCGCTCGCCGCCATGTTCGTGCTCATCGCGCAGCACGGCGGCGGTACCCCCGAGCCGCCCGGCGGGCCCACCGGTCCGTCCCCGTAGCCTCGCCGTCGCACGTCGCCTTTGCACGTCGCCGTCCCAGGTCGCAGCCGCCGCCGATCGGTCACCGCCCCATCACCCGCTTCGAGGGACGAAGGATGATCCGAGAGTCCGTCCGCCGATCGTTCCGGCCGGCCGCTGCCGTGGCTGCCGTCGCGCTCACGGTCGCCAGCGCGCGCGTCGTGAGCGCGCAACAGCCCGCGCCACGCGGCAGCGGCAGCGCCATCGAGGGCACCGTGCGCGACGTCGCCAGCGGCCGCCCGCTCGCGAACGCGCAGGTGCTGATCGTCAACTCCACGCTCGGCGCGGCGACCAACGAGAACGGCACCTACCGCATCGCGAACGTGCCCGTCGGGCCGGCCGTGCAGGTGCGCGTGCGGCTCATCGGCTACGGCGCGCAGAGCAAGACCGTCGCCGTGACGTTAGGCCAGACGGCGCGCGCCGACTTCGACCTCCAGCAGTCCGCGCTGCAGCTCGACCAGGTCGTCGTCACCGGTACCGGCGCCGCGGTGGAGACGAAGAAGCTCGGCAACACGGTGGCGACGATCAACACCGAGGACCTCAAGTCGGCGCCGATCCAGAACCCCTCCGAGCTGCTCGCCGCGCGCACCCCTGGCGTGCAGGTGCTGCCGTCCGGAGGCACGACGGGGAGCGGCGCGCGGATCCGCATCCGCGGCAACGCCAGCCTCTCGCAGTCGAACAACCCGGTCATCTACATCGACGGCGTACGCGCCGACAACGGCGGCTCCAGCGCCGGCGGTGCGTCGAACTCGTCGCGCCTCGAGGACATCGACCCGAGCTCCATCGAGCGCGTCGAGGTGCTCAAAGGCGCCGCCGCCGCGACGCTGTACGGCACGGAAGCGTCGAACGGCGTGATCCAGATCTTCACGAAGAAGGGCTCGCAGGGTCCCGCGCGCTGGACCGTCGACCTCTCGCGCTCGGCGATCACCTACCCGGACCGCGTCGCGCCGAACGCCGGCTTCGCGCGCAACCAGGCGAAGGCCGACACGCTGGGCCGCATCTTCGGGCTCACGCTGCAGCCGTTCCAGCCCTTCGAGTACAACGTCACGAAGCAGCTCTGGGAGACGGGGTTCAACAACACCGCCAGCGCGTCGGTGAGCGGCGGCGCGGAGAAGGTCAACTACTTCGTGAGCGGCCGCTACGAGTACGAGGACGGCCCGTTCACGTCGAACAAGATCGCCAACCCGACCGACGTGAAGGCGGACCTCGCGCAGGATCTGCTGAAGCGCAACCAGGCGACGGTCAGCCTGAACGTGCTGCCGACCGACAAGATCACGATCGGCTTCCAGACGCACTACACGGTGTTCCGCCTCGACGGCATCCAGGGGCAGAACTCGATCTACTCGCCGTACGCCGAGTCGATGTACGCGAAGCCCGACTCCGCGTCGTGCAACGGGCCGGACGGGAAGCACTCGCTCGACTACATCGGCGGCGTCGCACGCTGTCAGCTCACCGGCAACCCGTTCGGCAACAGCACGTTCACGTCGCTGCGCGAGTCGGTGCAGCAGCAGGCGTACCAGGACGGCACGCACTACACCGGCTCGCTCAGCGCGCGGTGGGCGCCGCAGGAGAAGCTGAACCTCGCCGCCACGGTGGGGCTCGACAACACCGACGTGCGCGCCGTCAGCTACTACCCGTTCGGCAACAACGTCGACCTGATCAGCACCCAGGCGCCGTTAGGCACGCGCAGCGTGAACGACCTGCGGACGCAGAACGTCACCGTCGACACGAAGGGGAACTGGACGTCGCGCCTCGGCTCGGCGTTCGAGTCGCAGCTGACGCTCGGCGCGCAGGGCTACATGGTGACGCAGAAGAGCGAGAACGGTAGCGGCCGCGACTTCCCCGGCCCCGGTCTCGCCGTCACCGGTGCGGGCGCGACGCAGTCGTCGTCGGAGGGGTACATCCGCGTCGTGAACGCGGGGTACTTCGCGCAGGAGCAGCTCGGCTTCCACAACTGGATCTTCGGCACCGTCGGCGCGCGCTACGACTACAACAGCGCGTTCGGCGAGAGCGCGGGCGGCGTGCTGTACCCGAAGCTCAGCGTGTCGGTGGTGCCCTCCGACCGCGGCGGGTGGAACTGGACGACGCTCTCGTCGCTGCGCCTGCGCGCCGCCATCGGCAAGTCGGGGCGGCAGCCGGGCGCGTTCGACAAGTTCACGACGTACGCGCCGCTGAACGCGTCGACCGGCTCGGGGCTCGTGCCGGACAACCTCGGCAACCCCGACCTCAAGCCCGAAGTCACGACGGAGATCGAGGGGGGCTTCGAGGCGGGGCTCTTCTCGAACCGCGCGCAGCTCTCGGCCACGTACTGGACGCGCACGCTGAAGGACGCGCTCATCTCGAAGCAGTTCCCGGTGTCGGGCGGCTTCTCGTCGCGGCAGCTCACGAACATCGGCCGGCTGGATGCGCACGGCATCGAGCTCGCGCTGAACGGCTTCGTCGTGAATCGCGCGAACTTCGCGGTCGACCTGTTCGCGAACGGCTCGTACCTGTCGCAGAAGGTCGTGAGCCTCGGCGGTGCGCCACCGATCAAGGTGCAGGGGAGCTACGTGCGCATCCGCGGCTTCATCAAGGAGGGGTACACGCCGGGCGCGCTGTTCGGCGTGAAGATCTTCCAGCCGTGCTCGAGCTACCGGAACCCGGCGACGGACGCGAAGGGCGGCTGCTACCAGGCCGGCGAGACGCCCTACGACCAGAACCGCGACGGCAAGCCGGACACCGAGGCGCAGCTGCGCGCGGTGCTCGCGAACCCGATCAACCCGACGAACCTGGTGCTGCTCCGCGCCGACGACGACGGCAACAAGCTGTTCGACGACCACTACCAGGGAAAGCCGTTCCCCGACTGGCAGGGCGCGTTCGGCGGCAACGTGCGCCTCGGCAAGGCGTGGCGGCTGGCGAACGTGTTCGAGTACAAGGCAGGGCACTACACGATCAGCGACCTCACCGACTCGTTCCGCAACGCGAGCCCCACGTTAGGCCGCAACCGGATCGAGGCCGCGCGGGTGGAGGCGACGCTGCTCAACCCGGCATCGACCGCGGATGAGCGGTTCGCCGCCGCGCAGCAGTGGCTCGGCCTCGTGGCGCTCTCGCCGTACGACGGCTACAACCAGAACAAGCCGGGCGACTTCGTGCGATGGCGCGAGGTGAGCCTCACGTACACCACGCCGCATGCGTTCGCGTCGAAGATCGGCGCGCGGGAGCTCTCGCTCGTCGCGGCGGCGCGCAACCTCGTGCTGTGGACGCGATACCCGGGCACCGACCCGGAGGTCAACTACAACGGCACGTCGAACTCGCTGAGCTCCGCGCAGACGGACAACAACTTCTACGAGGCGAGCGACGTGTTCGGCCTGCCGATCCCGCGCCGCTTCACGTTCTCCGCCCGCCTGGCCTTCTGAGGAGGACACCATGACGAGGACTGCCCTCCTCCGGCGCATCGCGCTCGTCCCCGCCGCGGTGCTCGCCGGCGCGGCCGCGTGCAACGACCTGCTGCAGGTCGACAACCCGAACAACGTGAACGTCGAGGCGCTGTCGAACCCCGCCTCGGCGCCGAACCAGGTGAACGGCGAGCTCGCCGCGCTCACCCGCGGCGCGAACGAGCTGGTGGGGCTCGTCGTCACGGCGAGCGACGAGCTGACGTGGACCGGCTCGCTCGACGGCATGGACCGGCTGAACCGCGGCTTCGTGCGCGACCCCACCATCGAGTTCGTGATCGACGCGACGACGGCGATGAGCCAGGCGCGCTACATGGCCGCGCGCACCGTCGCGCAGCTCGAGCAGTTCAAGGCGGCGAACCAGCTCACCGACCCGACGCAGCTCGCGCTCGCGAACCTGTACGCGGCGGTGACGTACGACTACCTCGCGAACCACTTCGACGACTTCGTGATCGCGTCGGCGGAGCGCGAGGCCGGCGCGCCGATCGGTTCGGCGAAGATGGTCACGCTCTACGACTCGGCCGAGGCGGCGGCGACGCGCGGGCTCGCGCTGCTCCCCGCGACGTCGGCGACCGCGCTCGTGCGCGGCCAGCTCACCGCCATGCGCGCCCGCGCCAAGTTCGACCGCGCGATCTGGCAGAAGCTCAATCCGTCGGGCAAGGCACCCGCCGACCCGCTCGTGTCCGACCAGGGCGCGGCCGACGACGCCGTGGCCGCGCTCACGATCTTCGCCGGTACCACGGGCGGCGCCGACGCGCGGCTGCCGCTCACCGTGACCACGGGGATGGCGATCGGCAACTGCTTCCTGCCGTCGTGCACGAACTCGCGCAAGGAGATCGCGTTCAACCCCGCGCTCGGCAGCTACAACTACACGACGCGTGCGCTGACCGTCGCGCTGCGCGACCCGATCACGAACCAGCCCGACCCGGTGCTCCAGTCGCTCATGCAGGAATTCGTGACGGGCAACCTGCTCACGACGCTCATCGCCACGGGCGCGCGCGACATGCGGCTGATCGCCGCCGAGGTGGCCCTGGCGAAGGGGAACACGACGGAGTTCGCGACGCAGATCAACGCGCTGCGGGCGCTCAACAACCTGCCCGCGTGGACGGGTGCCGCGGGTCAGCCGTCGGCGCGCGACATCCTCATCCACGAGCGGCGCGTGAACCTGTTCCTGCAGGGCCGCCGGCTGAACGACATGTACCGCTTCGGCATCGTCGACCCCGCGTGGTCGGCGCAGGGGGAGACGCTCACCTGCCCCGGCGCCGAGCTGCCGATCGGCGACATCGAGCGGCAGACGAACCCGAACATGCCGAGCACGCAGCCGGCCTGCGGGAGCTGAGCGCGCGAACTGCGATCTCTCGCGGAGGCGCGGAGCACGCGGAGAAAACCATTCGGACAGCAAGAGCTCTGGGGATTGAAAGGATCCTGAGGGATCCTGGGATCCTTTCATCCCCAGGTCTTTGCTGTTGCTGTTGAGGCAGTTCTCCGCGTGCTCCGCGTCTCCGCGTGAGCACTACCGAGCCACCGTGCCCTTGCCATGCGACTCTACCTCTCGCTCCTGCTCGCCGTTGCCCCGTTAGGCGCGCAGCCGAAGAAGCCGAACACCGTCATCCCCGACACGGCCACGCAGCGGATCAACGCCGAGGAGCGGCGCACCGATCCGAAGTACGCGCCCGACCGGCACGAGGGCGACGGCCCGTACGCGCGGCTCGTCATCCGCGGCGCGACGCTCATCGACGGCACCGGCGGGCCGCCGCGCGGCCCGGTCGACATCGTCGTCGAGAACGACCGCATCGCCGAGGTGCGCGACGTCGGCGTGCCGCGCGTGCGCGTGGACTCGGCGCGCCGGCCGCGCGGCGGCGCGCGCGAGATCGACGCCACGGGCATGTACGTCATGCCCGGCATCGTCGACCTGCACGTGCACCAGGGCACGCCGCAGAAGGCGCCGGAGTCCGAGTACTACAACAAGCTCTGGCTCGGCCACGGCATCACCACCGTGCGCGGCGTGCCGTTCTCGAGCTTCGAGTACGGCGTGCACGAGAAGCAGCGCAGCGCGGCGAACGCGATCGCCGCACCGCGCTACGTCGTCTACCAGCGCCCCGGCACCGGCTGGGGACGCGGCCCGGTGAAGACGCCGGACGAGGCGCGCGAGTGGGTGCGCTGGATCGCGAGCCACGGCGCCGACGGCCTGAAGTTGGGCGCCGAGCGTCCCGACCTCATGGCGGCGCTGCTCGACGAGGCGAGGAAGCTCGGACTCGGCTCCGTCGCGCACCTGCAGCAGACCGGCGTCGCGCAGATGAACGCCGACGAGGCGACGCGGCTCGGCCTGGGCACCGTCACGCACTTCTACGGGCTGTTCGAGAGCATGTACGACAGCGCGACGGTGCAGCCGTGGCCGGTGACGATGAACTACAACGACGAGCAGGACCGCTTCGGGCAGGTGGCGCGGCAGTGGCAGCTCGTGACGCCGCGCTCGGAGAAGTGGAACGCGTTCCTGAAGCGGCTCAAGGAGCGCGACGTCACGCTCGATCCGACGTTCAGCATCTACCTCACCGGGCGCGACGTCATCCACCACATGTACGCGCCGTGGCACGACAAGTACACGCTGCCGTCGCTGTACGCGTACTACGCGCCGAGCCGCACGAACCACGGCTCGTACTGGTACGACTGGACGACCGCCGACGAGGTGGCGTGGCGCAACTTCTACCACGTGTGGATGGAGTTCGTGCACGACTACAAGAACATGGGCGGCCGCGTGACGACGGGCTCGGACGCGGGCTTCATCTACAGCACACCGGGCTTCGCGACGATCGAGGAGATGGAGCTGCTGCAGGAGGCCGGCTTCCACCCGCTGGAGGTGGTCCGCTCGGCGACGATGTACGGCGCCGAGACGCTCGCGAAGCCGAGCGGCAAGCCGATCGAGTTCGGCGTCGTGCGCCCGGGCATGCTCGCCGATCTCGCGATCGTCGATCAGAACCCGCTGCAGAACCTCAAGGTGCTCTACGGCATCGGCGCGCTGCGGCTGAACGACGCGACCGGGCAGCCGGAGCGCGTCGGCGGCGTGCGGTGGACGATCAAGGACGGCATCGTGTACGACGCGCGGCAGCTGCTCGCCGACGTCGCGCGCATGGTGGAGACGCAGAAGCAGCAGCGCGCGGCGAACCCGAAGGCGGCCGCGGCGCAGGACGCGCGGCGCGACGAGCCGTGGGAGCCGTAGCCGCGGCTCAGAGCGTGAGCCGCATCTGCTTCAGCCGCTGGCTGTGGTACGGGTCGAGCGCGTAGAGGTCGCGGATCGCCGGCGCGAGATAGTTCAGCGGCGACGCGCCGTCCTCGTACGCCTGCTCCTGATGCGCGAGCGCGCGGTCTCGCTCCCCGAGGCCGGCGTGGATGAACACGTAGCTCTGCGGCGGCACGTACGCGTCGCGCGACTGCGCGTCCAGCTCCGCGACGAGGCCTAACGCCTCGTCGCGCATGCCGAACTGCCCATAGCACCGGCCGAGCAGCCCGAGGTGATAGGGCGTGCGCCGGCTCAGCGTCGCGGCGCGCTCCAGGTCCGCCACCGCGCGCTCGCGGTCCGACGTCACGAGGTGGCAGAGGCCGCGGAGGTGCACGGCGAACACGTACGCCGGGTCCGCGCGCAGGCACGCGCTGCACAGCGCGAGCGCCTCCTCCGGTCGCCCGCCGATGTAGAGCGTCTGCGCGCGCGCCGTCGTGACGAGGCGCGACGACGGCGCGAGCGCGCTGCCTCGTTCGGCTTCCACGAGGGCGGCGTCGTCGCGATGCAGGAGCATCAGCAGCCACGCGTAGTACGCATGCGCGAGCGGGTTGGTGGGGTCGAGCGCGATCGCGCGCCGGAACGCCGACTCGGCCCCGTCCCAGTCCCACTCGCCGCCGAACTTCGCCATCGCCGCCTCGACGTGCGCCTCGGCCAGCGCGTCGTCGATCTCGATCGCGCGCTGCGCCGCGCGCGCCGCCACGCCGAACGCGAGCTTCGGCTTCATGAGGCAGTAGAGCCCCAGGAAGTTGTACGCGGTCGCCAGCGCCGCGTGGGCGAGCGCGAACCCGTCGTCGCGCTGCACGGCGTACTGGAAGTGCTCGATCGCGGGACGCCACCCGCCGGTGAGACACGACTGCCAGTAGTGCTGCCCGCGCCGGAAGGCGTGGTAGGCGCTCGGCTCGCGGCTGAAGCGGCGGAGCGCGCCGCGGCCGAGTGCCGGCGCGACGCCGGCGGCGATGGCGCGCGCGACGTCGTCCTGGAGGCCGAGGAGGTCTGCGGCGCGCCGCTCGATCTTCAGCGTGGGCAGCACCGATCGCTCGCGCGCCGCGTCCACCAGCGTGGCGGTCACCCGCACGCGCTCCGCGGTGCCCTGCACGGCGCCCTCGAGCACGAGGCCGACGCCGAGCGTCTCGCCGATCTCGCGCGCCGCGCGGCCGGCGAGCGCGCGCGTGGAGGTGGCGGGCGCGACGCGGGCGCCTAACGTGTCGAGCCGGCGGCGCAGCTCCTCGGCCAGCCCGTCGCGGAAGTGCGCCGTCGCCGCATCGGTCGGGCCGATGATCTCGAACGGGAGCACCGCCACCGACGGATCGGCCGGCGTCTCGCCGTTCGATGGCCGCGCCACGGGCGACGCGCGGCGCAGGCGATCGAGGTCGACACGCAGCGCCCGGGCCGACTCGTGCCGGTCTTCGGGACGCTTCGCGAGCAGCCGCTCGATCAACTGCGCGAGCGCTTCGGGGTGGTGCGGCGCGAGATCGCGGACCGGCACGGGCGCGTCGTGCTCGATGGCGCGCATCAGCGCGGTCAGCGGCGCCACGTCGAACGGCCGGGCGCCGGTCGCCATCTGGTAGAGCACCGCGCCGAGCGAGTACAGGTCGCAGCGGTGATCGACCGGCGCGTCCTCGACGAGACGCTCCGGCGCCATGTAGGCGACCGTGCCCGCCACGAGGCCGCTCGTCGTGAGCTCGTCGGTGGACGCGTCGCCGTCGAACGCGTCGGCGAACAGCTTGGCGACGCCGAAGTCGAGGAGCTTCACGAGTCCGGTGTCGGTGAGGAAGATGTTGCCCGGCGCGATGTCGCGGTGCACGATGTTCCGACCGTGCGCCGCGGCCAGCGCGTCGGCCGCCTGCACCGCCACGTCGAGCAGCTCGTCCAGGGACACCGGTCCGGCGGCGAGGCGCGCCTTGAGGCTCCGGCCGCGGAGGAGCTCCATGACGATGAACGACTCGCCTTCGCCTTCCCCCTCGTCGACGTCGAGGACCGTGCAGATGTTGGGGTGGTTGAGCGACGACGCCAGCCGCGCTTCGCGCTTGAAGCGCCTAACGGCCTCGGCGTCGCGCCACATGCTCGGCTTGAGGAACTTGATCGCGACCGAGCGGGGAAGCCGCGTGTCCTGCGCCTCGTAGACGACGCCCATGCCGCCGCTGCCGAGCGCGCGGACGATGTAGAAGTGGGACACTCGGCGGCCGATCACGCGATGCCCTCCGGCAAGGAAGGCGCGAATATGGCCCCGCTGCCCGACCGCAGCCACCGAGCCTGGGCCCGGGGGAGCACCCCCGTCTTAGTGCGTTCTTAGCGGGCCGCCCCCCTTGGGGCATCCCGCGCCGTCCCCTACACTGCGACCCATGGATACGCAGGCGGCGGTGCTCGTGGTCGACGACGAGCCGCAGATCCGGCGCGCGCTGCGCAACCTGTTCGGGGAGCGCGGCGACGTGGTGCTCGAGGCCGCGACGGGACGCGAGGCGCTCGACCTCGCGAACGCGCACGCGCCCGACCTCGTGGTGCTCGACATCGGGCTTCCCGACGTGTCCGGCGACGAGGTGTGTCGGGCGCTGCGCGCGCAGAGCGCGGTGCCGATCCTCGTGCTCTCCGCGCGCCACTCCGAGCAGGAGAAGGTGCGCCTGCTCGACGCCGGCGCCGACGACTACCTCACGAAGCCGTTCGGGCCGAGCGAGCTGCTGGCGCGGGCGCGGGCGCTCGCGCGGCGCAGCCGTCCGTCCGACGCGGCGGCCCCGGAGGCGGTGCGCTCGGGCGACATCACGATCGACTTCGCGCGCCGCACCGTGACGCGCGCCGGGGTGCTCGTGCACCTCACGCCGACCGAGTGGGAGCTGCTGCGCACGCTCGCCGCGCACGCCGGCCGCACGCTGACGCACCGCCAGCTGTTCGATGCGGTGTGGCGCCGCGACCACGGCAACGCGCAGCAGTATCTCCGCGTCCACGTCACGCACCTGCGCCGCAAGATCGAGGTGGACTCGTCGGAGCCGACCCTGATCGTCACCGAGCCGGGCGTCGGCTACCGCTTCGAGCCGCCGACGCGCGTCGCGTAGCGTCGCGATGCGGCTCGCCGGGCGCGGGCGGTGGGCGGTGTCGGTCGGCCTGATGGTGGCCGTCGTCGCCGCGCTCGTGCCGTACCGCGCGCGGCTGGAGCAGGCGCACGTGGTGCTCCCGCTGCTCATCGTCGTGCTGTTCGGCAGCGCGATGGGCGGACGCCCGCTCGGCTTCACGCTCGCGCTGCTCGGCTTCGCGGCGCTCGACTACTTCTTCCAGCCGCCGTTCGACACGCTCGTCGTGCACAAGACGCACGACTGGCTCGTGCTCGGCTCGTTCGTCACCGCAGCGGGGATCGCGACGCAGCTGCTCGCTCGCGCCCGCGCCGAAGCCGAGGCGGCGCGGCGGCGCACCGGGGAGGTGCAGCGGCTCGCGGACCTCGGCGCGGAGACGCTCGCCGCGGGCCCGGCCGAGGAGTCGCTGCGCGCGACGGCGGACGTCATCCGCCGCACGCTCGGGCTGCGTCGGTGCGACATCTTCGTCGCCGACGACGACGGCGCGGTGCGCTGGGCGACGGCCGCCGCGCGCGACGAGACCGCGCTGCCGAGCGACGCGTCCGCCGCCGACACCGCCCTGCAGATCCTGCGCGCCGAGGCGCCCGAAGCGTTAGGCACCGCGCCCGAAGGCGTGTGGGTCGAGCGTTTCCTTCCACTGCGCGCGCACCGGCGCACGGTGGGCGTGCTGCGGCTCGTCGACGACCGCGGCCTCGCGCTCGACGACGGCCAGCGCACGTTCCTCGTCGCGCTCACGCAGTACGCGGCGCTCGCCGCCGAGCGGGTGCGGCTCGTCGCGGACGCGGAGCACGCCGCCGGGCTGCGCGAGGCCGACCGGTTGAAGGACCTCGTGCTCGCGTCGGTGTCGCACGACCTGCGCACGCCGCTCACGACGATCAAGGCGCTCGCCCACGCTGCCGCGCAGCGCGGCGACGAGGACGCGGCGGCGATCGAGGAGCAGGCCGACCGCCTCACGCGCATGGTGGCCGACGTGCTCGACCTGTCGCGCGCGCGCGGTGGCGCGATCCCGCTCGCGCTCGAGATCAACGCGGCGGAGGATCTCGTCGGCGCCGCGATCCGGCAGACGCGCGCGCTGTTCGCCGGTCGGCGGCTCGATCGGTCGCTCGACGGCGACGTCGGCGCGCTCGTCGGCCGGTTCGACTTCGTGGCCGCGCTGCGCGTGCTGTGCAACCTGCTCGAGAACGCGACGAAGTACGCGCCCGCCGACGCGCCGGTGGAGCTGCACGTGCATCGCGACGGCGCGTGGCTGCTGTTCGACGTGTGCGACCGCGGGCCCGGCGTGCCGGACGGCGAGCGAACGCGTATCTTCGCGCCGTTCTACCGCGCTGCAGGCGCGGCGGCGGACGTCGGCGGCTCGGGGCTGGGGCTCGCGGTCGCGGTGGCGCTCGCCGAGGCGCAGGGAGGCGGGCTCACGCTCGCGCCGCGCGTCGGCGGGGGGAGCGTGTTCACGCTGCGGCTCCCGGCGGCGGACGTCGACGCGGCGAGCTTCGGGGACGCGGACTTCGCCGGTGCGGGAGAGCGCGCCTGACCAGACTGCCACCACGCGGTGCTTCGCCGCGTACCCCTCCACCATCCCGGAGGCCCACATGCCCACGTTGCCGCACGCCCTGCTTCTCCTCTCGGCAGCAGCGTTCATGACCTCTTCCGCCGCGGCGCAGGCCGGCGGAATCCCCGCGGGCACCTATCGGACGACGGTGACGAAGGCGGAGCTGAAGGGCCGGGTGCCGCCCGCAGAGGTCGACAGCGTGGCGGGTCCGTGGGTGGTGACGTTCGACGCCGCCGGACACATGACGGTTCAGTGGAAGGGTCGGCAGGTCGTCGTGGGCACGGCGCAGCCGAAACCGGGACACCGCGTCTACTTCGACGCGAAGGATACCGGGCCGTATGCGTGCCACATGCCCGCCACGTACCGCTACAGCGTGCGCGGGACGCGCCTGGTGCTCTCCAAGGTGAGCGACAAGTGCGCCGGCCGGGCTGCCGTGCTCACGGCGCACCCGCTCGCGCGAGGAAGCTGACGGACGACGTCCGAGGCTCAGATCAGCCGCGACGGACTACTCGGACTGCGTGACGCGGAAGCTCGCCACGATGGCGCGCAGCGTCGCCACGTCGGCGGCGACTCTCGTCGAGCCGCGCGCGCGCAACCACCGGGACGGTCCGATCGGCCACACCGCTTCGACGAACCAGACGTGCCCGACGTTCGGCGCCACGACTTCGGTGGTGAGGATCGCGGTGCCGGGCACGGGTCGGTCGGTCACGCACTCGCTCCAGGCGACCTGGCGCGTCGTGCTGTCCACCGACGTGCCGCGGTAACCGCCGGCGTCGATCGGATCGACTGCGACGAGGACGCCCAGGCCGCCCGCGCTGTCGGCATGCCACGTCCCGAACACCGGCCACGACGTGTACGGGGGCGAGAACCGCTCGGCTCCGGTAAGCGGCCTGACGACGGGATGCTGCCCCGGGAGGTTCGCGGTGACGGTCCCCGAGAGGTAGCGGCTGTACACGTCGAGCGAGACCGCGCGCCAGTCGGACGCCGGCGCCGCCGATGCACACGTCGGCGCGTCGACGGCCGGCGCGATCAGCGGGCCCGCGCGCCGCCACGACCTCGCACCACCGAAGTCCGGGAGCAGCACCCCCTGCAACGTGTCCATGATCGCGTTCCACCGCGCCGACGGCGATCGCTCGCGTGTGGTGTGCCGGTCGACGGGATCGAGGAAGCAGCCGCACGCGAGGATCGCGACGAGCGGCCACAGCGCGCCGTGACGCATTACGGCGCCACGCCCTCGACGCGCGCGCTGGCGAGCATCCCCCAGAGCACGGGAAGTTCCTCGATCCGTTGCGTGTGGCCGCTGAACGTCGCCCAACGGCCCGGCCCGACGGGCCACACGGCGGTCAGTACGTGCATCTGGCCGTGCGACTGCGGTCCGGCGAGCGGATTCCACCACGCCGCGCGATCCTTCCAGTCGATCGCGAACGCGACGGCCGCGCCGCCGTGCGTCGTCAACGCGCACTCGGCCACGGACAGCTGGCGGCTCTCCACCGGGAAGCGGTGCGGCATGTAGCCCCGTGAGATCCCGACGTCGAGCCAGGCCAGTGCAGTCACGTGTCCGGGTGCGGTGTACGACGTCGTGTCCTGGATGTAGACGTGGCTGCCCCACCACCGCCGGCGCAGCGTGTCGAGCGGCGGGTACGTGACCTCGGGCGGGAAGACGCGAACGCGCGACGGCACGCTCACGGCAAGCTCTCCGATGAACCACTGCGACGAGCCGTGCACGCTCGTGCGCACCCAGCCCGCGGCCGCCGGCACGGGATCGCACCGCCGGAGGGCGCGCGCCGGCAGGAAGACGCCCGTCGTGTCGGCGGCGGAATGGCCCGGCAGAATCGGGAACAGCCGGGTCGGCGTGGGAAGCGTGTCGCCTAACGCGAGGGCCGGCGACTGCGGGACGTCGTGCAGGCGGCGATCGTTAGGCTCGAGCACGCAGCCCGTGGCCACCGCGACCAGCGCGAGCGCGGCACGGTGCGCGGCGAGACGGCGATGCGGCATGACTCATCGACGAGCCGCCGGCCGCCGCCGTCACGCGCCGTCGCCGCGTCAGGTGCTCACGGGCGCCACGCGCGCGACCGCCACCTCGCGGCACCGGAAGTCCACGTCGCACCCCGGCGCGCAGGTGAGCGCGACGTGGACCATCGGCCGCCCGTCCTCGTCCACGCCGTCGGCGGCGAGCGCGTACGACGAGACGAGGTTCGACGAGCCGAAGTCGGCGAGCGAGAGATCCGACACGTCGGTGCACAGCAGCGTGACGCGGTGGTCGCGGCCGTTAGGCGTGCCGGCACCGGGGAGCTGCAGGTCGAGCTCCAGCTCCGGCACGTTGCCGCGGCCGAGCGACAGGCGCACCGCGCACAGGTCGGCTTCGCGCAGATCGAAGCGGCCCATCAGCGCGACGACGAGCGCGGCGTCGCGCACGAACGGGTCGGGTGTCGACACGATGCGGCGCTACTTGTGCACCGGCGTCTGCACGCCGAACGCGAACACCGTCTGCGAGCGGAACGTCTGCCCCGGCCGCAGGATCACGCTCGGGAAGTTCGGGTGGTTCGGCGAGTCCGGGAAGTGCTGCGTCTCGAGCACCACCGTCGATCGGAACGGGTACGAGCGGCCCGCCTTCCCGGCGATCTTGCCGTCGAGGAAGTTGCCCGTGTAGAACTGCATCCCCGGCTCCGTCGTGCTGACGTCGAGCGTGCGACCGGTCGTCGGCTCGTAGACGTGCGCGGCGTGCACGAGTCCCGTACGCCCGTTCCGGTCGAGCACCCAGTTGTGGTCGTAGCCGTTCCCGTAGCGGAGCTGCGTGTCCTTCTGGCCGATGCGCGCGCCCACCGCCGTCGGCGTGCGGAAGTCGAACGGCGTCCCTGCCACCGACGCGATCTGTCCCGTCGGGATCAGCGTCGAGTCCACCGGCGTGTACGCCGACGCGTCGATCGTGAGCACGTGCTGCAGCGCCGTCGGCAGCGGCGCGTGCGCCGGCGTGCTCGGCCCGGTGCCGGCGAGGTTCCAGTACGTGTGCTGCGACAGGTTCACCGGCGTCGCCTTGTCCGTCGTCGCCTCGTACTCCACCGACAGCTCGTCGCGCGCGTTCAGCGTGTAGCGCACCTGCACGTTCAGGTTGCCGGGATACCCTTCCTCGCCGTCCTTGCTGAGGTAGCGCAGCACCACCCCCGCCGCGCCCGCGCGCTGGAACGGCGCCGCCGTCCACAGCACCTTGTCGAAGCCGACGGTGCCGCCGTGCAGCGCGTTCGGCGCGTTGTTGATCGCCAGCGTGTACGTCTTGCCGTCGAGCGTGAAGTGCCCGCGCGCGATCCGGTTCGCGACGCGTCCCACGACGGCGCCGAAGTACGGCGTCTCGCGCAGGTAGCCGGCGAGCGAGTCGTAGCCGAGCGTGATGTCGTCCAGCTTGCCCGCGCGGTCGCGCGTGCGGACCGACGTGATGATCGCGCCGTAGTTCGTGATGCGCACCTCGGTGCCGCGCGCGTTCCTGAGCGTGAACAGCTCGACGGCGCGCCCGTCGGACAGTGCGCCGAACGGCGCGCGCGTGACGGTGACGGTCTGGGCTGTCGCGTTAGGCTGCACGCCGCCCTGGGCGAGCGCGACCGGCGCGGGCGCCGTCGCGAGCAGCAGCGCCGCGACGAGCCGGCGCGAGACGAGAGTCGGGGTCATGAGATCGGTGCACGGGTCACAGGCGAATGTGACGCGGTGCACGCGGCTGCGCTACTGGGAAGGCGCCGGTGAAGGCGGGCGATGCTGCGCTGGCGATACGGCGCGATGGGGCGCAAACAGCGTCTCACACCGCGGCACTGCGCCGTGCCGCGCCGTTCAGCGGTGTGGGCGCCGTTTGCGCCTCATCACGCCGTGCCATCCGCGCCGGACCGCCCGCGCTGTGATAGGCGCCGTGAGCACCATCACGCCGCGTTCCCTTTCACCCCTCGAATCCCGGGAACGTCCACGACGCGCACGCCTAACGCCGGCGCCTCCACCGCGCGCACGAGCGCGGCGACCATCTCGGCGCGCGTGACGAGCCCGAGCCGCGTCGCCCCGTCGCGCGTCGACGGGATCCGCCGCAGCACGGCGTAGACGGGGCGCAGCAGGTGCGGCCACCGGTGCCCCGGACCGAGGACGTACCACGGGCGCAGGATCGTCGCGTCGAGATCCCCGGCGGCGTGGGCGTCGCGGATCGCCGCCTCCACCGCCGCGCGCACGGCGACGTACGCACGCATCACCGGCGCCGGCTGCGCCACGCTCACGTAGACGAGGTGCCGCACCCCCGCCGCGCGTGCCGCGGCGATCGCCGCAAGCCCCGACGCGCGATCCACGCGCTCGAACTCGAGCGCCTTCGCCGGGCTCGGATGCGGCACGCCGACGAGGTGCACGAGCGTGTCCGCGGGCGCGACGCCCGACGCGTAGCTCGCCGGGTCGAGCGCGTCGCCGAGGACGTACGGCACGCCGCTCGGCAGGCGCCGCTCGGAGCCGGGCCGCACGAGGGCCCGCACCGTGTGACCGCGCGCCGCGAGCGCGCCGAGCAGCGCGCCGCCGAGGTAGCCCGTGGCGCCGGTGACGAAGACGTGGTGCCGGTGTCGCATGCCGGAGATACGCCGCGCCCCGGGGATCGGATTGCGGCGGGTGGCGCGCCTCCGGGACGCCGGGCAATATGCGGCGTGACCGACGACGACCGCCTCAGCCGCCTCGAGCAGTCCGTCGAGGAGCTCCGCCGCGAGATCGCCGCGCTGCGCGCCGAGCGCGAGAGACCACGCGATGCGCTACGCGATGCCCTGCGCGACGCGCCGCGCGAGCCGCCGATCACGCGGGCCGCCGCCCCGCCGCCGATCGCGCGCTACGCCCCTCGCCGCTCCGCCGGCGAGTGGCTCGCCGGGCAGATGGAGGGGCTCGGCCTCGGTACGCTGCCGCACGATCGCGCCGACGTCGAGGCGATCGTGGGACGATACGGCACCGTGGCGCTCGCGGCGCTGCTCATCCTCATGGGCGTCGGCGCGTTCCTCACGTGGGCGATCGCGAACTACACGATCGGGCCGGGGACGCGCGTCGCGTTAGGCGTGGTGCTCGCCGCGGCGCTCGGCGCGCTCGGCTGGCGCGTGCGGCGCGGCGACGCGCACGAGGGACGCCGCTACGGCGACGTGCTGCTCGCGCTCGCGCTGGCCGTGGTGCACGTCGACGCGTGGGGCGCGGGACCGTACCTCGGCCTCCTGTCGCCGGGGCCCGCGCTGGCGATCGCGGCGATCGCGTCGGCGGGGCTGGCGCTGCTCGCGTGGCACGAGCGCGACCAGCCGCTGTTCGTCGTCGGCGTCGGCGGCGCGCTCGTCGCGCCGTACGTCACGAGCGCCGGACCGGGGCACCCGTACGTCCTGCCGCTCTACGGATGGGTCGTGCTGACGAGCGGCGCGCTGGCGCTGCCGCGCGAGCGACGGTGGGCGTTCGCCACGCGACTGTTAGGCATCGGCGCCGCGGCGTACACCGCGGCGATGCTCGCGCCGGCGACCGCCGGCCTCGCGCTCGCGCCACCGCGGGGCGAGGTGCCCGTGCTGTTCGCGCTCGCCACCGCGGCGGCGGCGCTCGTCGTCGGGGGACCGGTCGCGGCACCGTGGCTCGCGCTCGCCCACGTCACGACGACGGCGGGCGGCGTGATCGCGCTCGCGCTCGACGCGAGCAGCGGTGCGCCCCGCCTGCCGCTGCTCGCCGCGGTGGGCGACGCACTCGGCTACGCGGCGCTCTGGCGCGCGGTGCGCGAGGCGCGGCGCGCGGCACCGACGGACCCGCGTACCGACATCCGCACCTCGACCACGGCGCTGCTCCTGCCGCTCGCGCTGCTGCTCGGGGCGCTCGTCGCGCTCCCCGACGCGGTCTCGGATGCCGGCGCGGCGGTCGGCGCGGCGTGGGCGGCACTCGCGATCGTGGCGGCGCTCCTCGGCGCGCGCACGGTGCCTAACGGCGACGACCCGCTGCTCGGCGCGCACGCGGCGGTCGCCGGCTTCGCGAGCGCGCTCGTCCCGGCGCTGCTCCTGCGCGATCGGGGCGTCGCGCGCGTCGCGGGGCTCGCCGCCCACGGGGCGCTGTGCGCGGCGGTGTTCGCGCGCGTGCGGCGGCGCGTGGCGGTCCTCCCGTCGCTCACGAGCCTCGCCGCGGCGGCGGGCGGCGCGTACCTGCTGCTCTGGGAGCGGCCGGCGTTCGCGTACACGCCGTTCCTCACCAGCGCGTCGCTCGCCGCGGCCACGGTCGTCGCGGGGTGCATCGCGCTCGCGTGGCTCGCCTGGCGCACGCCGGTGCTCACGCTCGGCGAGCGGGGCGCGCTCGCCGCGCTCGCCGCGATGGTCGCGCTGCTGTGGGGACGCGAGGAGCTCGCGCGCGCGCCGTGTCGCACGACGTCGCGACGTTCCTGCTCGTCGGCTACTTCGCGGCGGCGGGGATCGTCGCGATCCTCGCCGGCCGCGTGCGCCGCATCCCGGCGGCGCGCCAGGCCGGGCTCGCGCTCGCGCTGTACGCCGCGCTGAAGGCGATCGTGCAGGCGTCGACGCTCGATCCGGTGGGGCTGCGCGTGGGGAGCTACCTGCTCGTCGGCGGCTTTCTGTTAGGCGTCGGGTGGTGGTACCGCGCGGCCGGGGCGCGCGCCGAGGCCTGACGCCCGGTCGAACGACCCATGCCGGGGGTCGCCGGGTCCCGTTAGTCTCGCGGCGCGGTGACTACCGCCCACGACCTCACGCCCACGAGACTCCCGCGCCATGCGCCGATCATTCGCCGTCACCCTGACGCTCGCGACGCTCCTCGCCGCCTGCGCCGTCGAAGAGACCACCGAGCCCGGCACGCCGTCCACGCCGTCCACGCCGTCGACACCGTCCACACCATCCACACCGTCCAGCGGCGCGGCACCGCACACGGTGACCGGCCTCGTCCTCGACACGAAGGGCCGCCCGATGGCCGGCGCGAAGATCTGGATCCGACCCGCGCTCACCACGGGGCTCGTGCAGACCCGCACCGGCGCCGACGGCCGCTACACGGCGACGGGGCTCATCGACGTGCCGTACTACGCGCAGGCGTGGACGGAGGTCACGTATGCGAACCAGCAGTACTGCCTGCGCCTCGCGATGCCGAGCGCCGGCGACTACGACGCGTTCACCCCGACCGCAGGCGCGGTGCGCAACTTCCGCTGGCAGCTCACGGGACGCATCCCGGACCTCGGCAACGCCTACTTCGGCGGCGAGATCCGTCTGCTCGGCGACGGCACGCTGAAGCAGAGCGACACGGTGGAGGTCACGCTCACGCCCACCGCGCCGCTCGTCGACGGCAGCGCGGCGCAGACCATCACGCGCCGCGTCGGCGCGTACGACTTCCTGTACGACGTGCCCGTGGGTCAGTACACGGCGTCGGTCGTCGCCATCGGCCGCAACGGTGCGCGCTCGCCGCTGAAGGTGGGGCCCAACATCTCGCCGACCGGCACGAGCATGCCGCTCGCGTTCTCGCCTTCGGGATGCGGCAACGACAACGGCACGTCGCGCGCGTTCATCTTCTGGGGGAGCTGACTGCGAGAGGACGGGCGAGGGCGCTCTTCGAGTCGAACCGCAGAGGGCCGCAGAGCCTTTCTTTTGAACCACAGAGGACACAGAGGACACGGAGGAAACCCAAGTCTCTTGAAGGGTTCTCCTCTGTGTCCTCCGTGTCCTCTGTGGTTCAAGAAAAGAGGCAGTCCTCTGCGGCCCTCTGCGGCCCTCTGCGGTTCAATGTCGTTCCCGCCGCGCCCCTCCCCTCCGGTGCGGCGGCGTGACGAGCCGCTCCACGGCGCCTAACGCCGCGTCCACCAGGAGGGCGAGCGCCGCGGCCGGGAGCGCCCCGGAGAGCACGAGCCGCGTGTCGGCGAGCGCGAGCCCGGTCACGATCGGCTCGCCGAGCCCACCCGCGCCGATGAACGCGGCGAGCGTCGCGGCACCGACCGTGATTACCGCCGCGGTGCGCACGCCGGCCATGATCACCGGCGCGGCGAGCGGCAGCCGCACGAGCAGCAGCCGCTGCGCCGCCGTCGCGCCGAGCGCTTCGGCCGCCTCGACCGCCGCGGGGTCGGCGTCGCGCACGCCGGTGTACGTGCCGCGCGCGATCGGATAGAGCGCGTAGAGCCACAGCGCGACGAGCGCCGGGAGCACGCCGACGCCGAGCAGCGGCAGCATGAACGCGAGCAGCGCGATGCTCGGCACGGTCTCCAGCACGCCGAGCGCGCCTAACGTCGGCCCGGCGGCGCCGCGCGCGCGCTCGAGCGCGAGGCCGAGCGGCACCGCGACGATGGCCGCGAGCCCGAGCGCCGCCCCGACGAGCGCGAGGTGCCGCGCCGTGAGCGACGCGATCGTCGCGCGCCGTCCCCACAGGTACGCGCCGAGCGACGTCGTGCGCGTCGCGCTCCGCGCCGCACCCGCCGGCCGCGCGCCACGTCCGAGCCCGATGTCGCGCAACGCGTCCGCCGCCACGCGCGCCACGTCCTCGCCGTCCACTTCCACGCGGCGATTCAGCGCGCGCATGCGCGGCTCGTCGAGCCGGCCCGCGAGCAGCGACAGCGTGGCGACGACGTCGGCACGCGACGCGGCGCGCGGGCCGAGCACCGGCGCCGCCTCGTACGGCGGGAAGAAGCGGCGGTCGTCGTCGAGCGCGACGAGGTCGTACTTCGCGAGCAGCCCGTCGGTGGAGTAGCCGTCGATGACGTCGACCGCGCGCGCCGCGAGCGCCTGGTACTTCACCGCTGGCGCGAGCGGCCGCACCTCGGCGAAGCGCAGGCCATACGCGCGCGCGAGCCCGGGAAGCCCGTCGGGTCGACCGATGAAGTCCGCGGTCAGGCCGGCGCGGAGCCGCGGCGCCGCGCGCGCGAGGTCGTCCAACGTACGCAGCGCGAGGCTGTCCGCCGTCGCGCGCCGCACCGCGACCGCGTACGTGTTCTGGAACCCGAGCGGCGCGAGCCACCGCACCCCGAACCGCTCGGTCGACGCGCGCGCGACGTACGCGTACACCGCGCGCGGGTCGCGCGCCGCGGCCGGCGGCAGCGAGTCGTGCAGCACGGCGAGCAGCCCCGTGCCGGTGTACTCCGGGTAGACGTCGATCGCGTCGCGCCGCAGCGCACCGAACGCCACCTCCGTCGCGCCGAGCCCGGGGCGGCGCACGACGGCGATGCCGTGCGACTCGAGCAGCTGCGCGAACATCTCGCACAGCAGGTACGACTCGCCGAACGGCTTCGATGCGACGACGACCGGCTGGGCGGATAACGACATCGAACCGCAGAGGACGCAGAGGACGCAGAGGAAACCAGCCAGGAATGGTTCTCCTCTGCGTCCTCTGCGTCCTCTGCGGTTCAAACGAAGAGCGCTCATCGCCGCAGCGCCCCCGTCGCCTCGACGGCCTTCGCGACGAGCGCGGCGACGTACGCGGTGGCCGGCGACGCGGCGAGGCCGGCGAACGGCGCGCACTGTTCCACGCGCCCCGCACGCATCACGGCGACCGTGTCGGCGAGCCGCGCCGCCTCCGCGAGGTCGTGCGTCACGAGCAGCGTCGTCACGCCCGTCGCCGCGCGCACGTCGGCGAACGCGCTCTGCAGGTCGGCGCGCGTGATGGCGTCGAGTGCGCCGAACGGCTCGTCGAGCAGGATCACGCCGGGACGCGCGGCGAGCGCGCGGGCGAGCGCGACACGCTGGCGCTGGCCGCCCGACAGCTCGTGCGGGAAGCGCCGCCCGTACCGTTCGGCCGGCAGCCCGACGAGCGCGAGCGCGTCCGAGGCCAGCGCGGTCGCGTTAGGCATCCGCCGCAGCGACGGCACGAGCGCGACGTTTCGGAGCACGCGCCAGTGCGGCAGCAGCCCGCCGTCCTGCGGCACGTAGCCCACGCTGCGCCGCAGCGCCACGGCGCTCGCCGCGCGCACGTCCGCGCCGCCCACCGACACGGCACCATGCTCCGGCTCGACCATGCGATTGAAGCAGCGGAGCAGCGTCGTCTTCCCCGAGCCGCTCTCGCCGACGAGCGCGCACGTCGCGCCGCCCGCCACGTCGAGGCTCACGCCATCGAGCGCGCGCTCCACGCCGTAGCGGTGCACGACGTCGCGCGCGGCGAGCGCGGGAGGTGGGACGGACGCGGACACGCGCACAGTGTACGCGCCGTCGTCGCGCACCGCGAGCGCCGCGGCGTGCGTTAGACTCCGGCATGTCCCGCTTCCTCGCCGTCGTCGCGCTCTGGCTGCTCGCGTGCTGGAGCGTCGTCGGCGCCCTGCTGGCGTCCGCGCTCCCGGGCGGATGGGCCGCGATCGCGGCACTCGCCGTGCTCACCACGGTGCCGCTCCCGATCATGCTGCGCGGACGGCGGGCGGGGCGCGTGCCCGGTGCGGCGGCGCGGGTGTGGCTGCTCCGGCCATTCGTCTACGCGCAGCTCCTGCTCCCGCTCCTCGCGGCCGGCGGGATGCTCGGCGCGTTAGGCGGGGTGCCGTTCGGGCGCGCGGGCGACGCGGGGCGCGCGACGATGGCGGTCGTCACGGCGCTCTTCGCGCTCCTCGCGCTGCTCGGCTACCTCGGCTCGCGCCGGCTCGTGCGCACCGACGTCGTCGTATCGTGGCCCGATCTGACGCCGGCGCTCGACGGTCTCCGCATCGTGCAGATCTCCGACACCCACGTCGGGCCGCAGACGCCGCGTCGCTATCTCGCGCGCATCGCGCGGCTCGCGGCCGAAGCGCGGGCCGACCTGGCCGTCGTCACCGGCGATCTCGTCGACGACCACGCGCCCGACGTGACGCACTACGACGCGGGCCTCGGCCGCATCGCCGCGCCGCTCGGCGTGTACGCCGTCGCCGGCAATCACGACGTGTACGCGGGATGGCCCGCGGTGCGCGAGCGCCTTCGCGCGCTGCCGCTCACCGTGCTCGTGAACGAGTGGCGCTGGATCGAGCACCGCGGCACGCGGTTCGTGCTGTTGGGCACCGGCGACCCCGCCGGTGGGCGCGGCGGCACGGACGCCGGCGGCCCGGACCTGGACGCCGCGTTCGCTGGCCTGCCCGCCGACGCGTTCGTGATCGCGCTCGCGCACAACCCCGCGCTGTGGCCGGCGCTCGCGAAGCGTGGCGTGGGACTCACGCTGAGCGGACACACCCACTGGGGCCAGCTCGCGATCCCGGGGCTCGGCTGGAGCCTCGCGTCGCCGTTCAACGCGCACGCGATGGGCGGCTACGTCGAGGGGGAGTCGGTGCTGTACGTGCACCCGGGGTCCAACTA
This sequence comes from Gemmatirosa kalamazoonensis, assembly GCF_000522985.1. Classification (NCBI taxonomy): domain Bacteria; kingdom Pseudomonadati; phylum Gemmatimonadota; class Gemmatimonadia; order Gemmatimonadales; family Gemmatimonadaceae; genus Gemmatirosa; species Gemmatirosa kalamazoonensis. Next base: position 276,196 of record NZ_CP007129.1, on the reverse strand, counting down.
CTGGGGGATCCCGTTCCGGTTAGGCACCCCGCCGGAGGTGGCGGTGATCGAGCTGCGGCGCGCGCCAGCCGCGTGACGCCGCCGGCGCGACGGTCAGCGACGGTAAGCGACGAGGTCGCGGATCAGCGACAGCGACGGGACAGGTAGGCGTTCGTGGGGATGTCGGCGGTGATCAGCCGCACGATCCGCGTTAGGCACGTCGCCCGACCACGACCACGCCGAGCGACCCGCCGGCCGGGGGCGCGACGTCGCGGCGTGGGCGCACTCGCCCGCGCGCGGGGTCGCGTTCGGGATCGCGCGCGGCGTCGCTGTCGCGTTCCCGCCCCGCGTCCTGCTCGCCGTCTCCGGCGGGGATCTGCGCGACCTCGAACGCGACGAAGTGGCCGGGCGCGACGGGGCGGGCGAGCTGTCCCTGGAGCGTGAGCGCCAGCCGGCGGCGCGGCTTCAGCGTGACCGGCAGCTCGAACACGGTGTCGCCGCGCTCCACGCGCCGCCGGGGGATGTCCAGCAGCGACGCGAGCGTCGGGCGGATCGCGAGCGCGACGCCGTCCGCCGGCAGCGGCACGGCGCCGACCTGGCGCGCGAGGAACTCCAGCGCGCGGCCACGCACCGGTTGCGCGCGTACCGTGTACGCGGCCTGGCGACGCGTCGCGTTGCCGACGTTGAACGAGAGGTGGAACTTGCCGCCCGCCGTCGGCGTGACGACGTGCAGGTTGCGCTGCGCCCAGTGCCGATCCCCGAGCGGGTTCGGCGGCGACACGGGCGTGGTGTCCGCTACGGTCGTCGCGCGCGCGCGAGCAGACAGACGTGCTGCCCGTACTTCGCGTCGATCGTGATCTGCACCGTGCTGGTCAGCGGCGGCAGCGCGCCGGTGCCGTCCCGCGACAGCGCGCCGACTGCCTGCGCCATCGGCGGAGTCATCGTGACCAACCCGAAGGTGGGCGTCGGCGCCGCCCACCAGAGGTCGATGACGACGACGTCGAGCACCGAGCCGCGGCCGTAGTCGCGGACGTCGACGGAGATCGTCGTCGGCACGTCGGGCGTGAACACGTCGGCCGGACCGCCGCCGCCGACCCGGATCGACTCGCACGCCCACGACGCGACGCTCGAGTTCGCGGACGGCCCGGGCGTCGGCGACGGCGGGAGCGGCCGCTGGTCCGCCCGTCCCTGATCGGCGCTCGCGCCGACGCCGCCCCAGTACGGGATCACGATCCACGGGGTCTGTGGGAAGTCCGGCTGGTTCGGATCGCCCGGGTGAGCCATGGCGGCTCCGGCACTGGAGTGGAATGGGTGCGCCGCGCGGCGTCGGAGCGCTCAGAGGGCGGCGTAGGGAAGCGTCTCGACCTGCAGCGGGTCGTCGTCGATCGACGTGCCGGCGTGGACCTGCCAGCACGGGGCGTGCGCCCGCCGGTCGGCGTCGAGGTCGAAGTTCTCGGAGTCGAGCACGCCGCGGGCGATCTGCAGCCACACGCGCACCGCCACCTCGGGCGCGCCGGTCGCCGGCGAGTAGACCGCGGCGCCGTCGACGAAGATCGCCGGCGAGGCACCGACGGGATACGGTGACGGCGGTGCGGTCGTCGGGTGCTCCACCGCGCCGCCGGGCGGCTTCACGTAGCCTTCGTTCGCCGCGACCTCGTCGCGCATCGGGAACGTCGGCTGCGGCGGCAGCGCCGTGAACTGCGTGAACAGCACGGTGCCTAACATCGGGTCGTCGGGGTAGACGAGCCCCTTGTGCACCAGGAAGTCCAGCGCGCCGCTGAGCGCCTGCCAGGCGATCGTCTGGTACTGGAAGAGCTGCATCACGAGCATCGTGCCGTTAGGCGACGCGGCGAGCGCGACGAGCTGCGCCTGCGACGCGGTGGGGTCGGGCTCCGGATCCGGATTCCCGCCGTCCTCGCCGAGCGCGTCCTCGAGATCCTTGATCGGGTCGCACTTCTGATTCTGCACCCAGTGGACGATGCAGTCGATCAGGAGCACGACCCCGAGCACGAGGATCCCGATCACGATCGTGCAGGCGTCGCTCTTCTTGCTCTTGTCGTCGGCGCCGGGCGGCGAGCCGGGCGCCGGGTCGGGCCCGGTCGGCGGCGGCGGTCCCGGGTCGCCCGGCGGCGGATCCTCGACCACGTCGATCGGCCCGGCGACCGCGTCGAGCGGCGCCAACGCTCCCATGAGCACCGTCGGCGGCGGCGCCGGCAGCGGCGGGCGCACGAACACCGACAGCAGCTCGAGGTGCTGGCGCAGACGCTGGAGACCGAGCGCGACGTCGGCCGGCGGCATGCCGGGGTAGGCATCGGCCAGCGCGGCGCTCAGCTGCCCGTCGACGTCGGGTGGAAGGCCGGGCGCGCCGCCGACGGCGCCGGCGTGTCCCACCATCTCGGCCAGCTTGCGCAGCGACGGCAGCGGCCGGTTCGCGCGCAGCCACGCGCCGACGGTGTTGCGCGCGAGGCGGTCGCGCCGCGGGTGCGTGCGCCGCGGTCCGCCGACGGCGTGCACGAGATACGACGAGCCGGCGACGTTGCCGGCGTAGGAAGCGAGCGTGCCTAACGCGAACGCGCGCGCGCGCGGCGTCTTCGCGTGCTCGAACGCGGCCCGCACGAACGCCTCGGTGCGCCGCGCGAGGAAGCGATCGCCCCACGGCCAGGCGGCGATCGCCAGGTCCTGCTGTCGGGGGTGCGGCGTCGACAGGTACGGCAGCGGGATGATGTCGTCGCGGAGCGAGTCCACGTCCGCGCCGATCGCCGTGAGCGCCGTGCGCAGCGCGCCGAGCTGCGCCATCGCGGCGTTGAACGTCGCGACGGCCGTGAGCGCGGTAGGGTCGGCCAGCGCGGACTCCACGCCAGCGCGCACCGCGGTGATGGCCTCGTACACCTGCAGGCCGCGCGTCCACAGGTCGGCCGCGCGGCCGAGGAGCTGCAGCTCCACGCCATCCGTCCCCGCGTGCATCAGCAGGTGGTCGACGACCGCGCCGACGACGAGCGCCTCCGGGTAGCCCGCCGCGTCGGCGAGCAGCTCGTCACGGTCCGCGTCGACGGCGGGATCCGCTACGGCGGCGAGTGCGAGGCGTACGCGCGCCAGCACGGCCGTGTGACTCACGTAGTCGATCATGCGACCCTCCGAAGCGCTCGGTCGACTTGCGCTGCTCGGCGGCGACTCGGCCATCACTCACCCGGCCGGTCGGAAATGCAAGTGGCCCCGAGCCGCGGCCGGCTCAGCCCGCCGGGCGGGGACGCCGCCTAACGACGCCGCCGGCAGCCGCCTAACGCACGAGCGCGGCGAGCAGGTACACGAGGCTCGCCGAGCCGTCCATGATCGGCTCGTTCGTCGAGTAGTCGCCGATGTCGTCGTGGTAGACGACCGCGCCCGTGTTGAACCGCGCGTACTCGTCCGCGTCGTGCAACGCGATGCCGCGCAGGTTGCCGTAGATCGAGCGGTACACCGGCCCGTCGAGCAGCCCGCCGGTGAGCGCCTCCGGACCGAAGCGCGACGCGACCGCGGAGTGCGGGTCGCGCGCCCACCGGCCGCCGCGCGGATAGCCGATCACCATCGACGTGCCCCACGGGTTCGCGCCGAACAGCCAGTCGATCGCCGCCTGCTCCTCGACGCGGAATCGCGCGTCGCCCGTCATGCGCCGGTAGAGCAGCGCCTGCGTCGCGAACGCGAGCACGAGGTCGTTGGAGCACCAGATGAACGGCACGCCGACACGGAAGCCGTTCGACGCGCCGCGCCGCACGACGCGCTCGAGCCCCGCGCGATAGAACGCCGCCGCTCGCCCGCGCTCGCGCCGGCCGCCCGTGCGCCAGAGCGCGTGGTGTCCGGCGTTGAACCACGGGAACCACTGATAGTGGCGCGCGGTGTCGGCGCCCATCCACGGCGTGACCGGCTCCTGCACCGCGTAGGCGAGCGCCTCGCGCAGGTAGCGTCGCTCGCCGGTGAGCGCGTGCAGCTCGGCGGCGCCGAGCTCCATGTCGTCCGCCCAGCTGTCCTCCTCGTAGAAGTACGGCGCGCGTCCGGGCGCCGTCTGGCAGGCGCCGGGGTGCGCGCGGCCTAACGCGTACGCCGCCTCGGCTCGCCGCCGCAGCGTGTCGGCGAAGGCGGGCTCGGTGCGCGCGTACAGCCGCGCCGCGAGCGCGAACGCGGCCGCGTACTTGCCCGCGGTCGAGGCGTAGCCGGTCGCGCGGTTCTTGTACTGGAAGAGCCCCTGCGGCCGCCCCGTGCACGGGTACACCGGCCGCTCGCGCCCCTTCCCCCAGCCGTAGTCCGACGAGTCGTTCGTCGGCAGGTCGAAGTAGCTGTGATCGCGGTCGTCGGCGAGCTGGTTGTACATCTCGTCGCCGCCGGGATACATGCGCAGCAGCCACGCGAGCCCGTGCCGCGCCTCGTCCAGCGCATCGGGCACGCCGTTCGGCCCGGGAAGGCCGCGCGCGTCGAACGCGTCCGCCGTCGCGCGCGGGTGGTCGCGATACGCCGCGAGCAGCGCGTACGTCGCGGTCGCCGACGTGGTGACGTACTGCAGGTAGTCCGACGCGTCCGCCCACCCGCCGCTCACCGGCAGGAACTTCACTACCCGCCCCGAGTCGTCGATGACGTTGCCGTCGTGGCGATGCACGGAGTCGCGGAAGAACGGGTTGTAGCCGGAGCGCTGCTGCCGCAGGTAGTAGAGCGCCGTGTCCGCGCCCCCGGCCCACACGTCCGGCCCGACGCGCACCACCGGCGACCGCACGTTCCCCGCGACGATCACGTAGCGCCCCGCCGCGCGCACCGCCGAGAAGTCCAGCCGCTCCGTGGCGGCGCACGGGCCTAACGGGCCGGCCGTGGTCGACGCGCGCTCGCGCAGCACGATGCGTCCACCCTCGTCCTCCACGTGGAACCGGCCGAGCGTCGTGCCGTCGAGCGAGCAGACCACCGCGACCTTCGGCGCGTCGGGGAGGTAGCCCACCTGGTTGACGCGGACGAAGTGCGTCGAGTCGAGAACGGCGAGTAACAGAGAGAGCATCGTAGGGTTCCGCGCGCTGTCTCACGACTCCCCAGCAGTGAGAGCCCCTCGTGTCTTGGTCGCGGATCGACGAATCCGCGAATCCGCTGATCCGCTGATCCGCGACCAAACGCGAGGAGCCTTGCCTGCCGAGGCGTCGTGAGACGCCACTCAGTGATCGGTCGTCGTCGCCTCGTCGATCGCCTCGGCCAGCGTGTCGACGATGATGGTCAATTGCCGCTCGTCCACGATGAACGCCGGCGCGAGCAGCACGTGGTCGCCGCGGACCCCGTCCGCGGTGCCCCCATTCGGGTAGCACAACATGCCGCGCGCCATCGCCGCGCGCTTGACGCGCTTGTGCACCGCGCGACCCGGCTCGAACGGCTGCCTGCTCTCGCGATCCGCCACCAGCTCGACGCCGACGAACAGCCCGCGCCCCCGCACGTCGCCGACGAACGGGTACTCGGCGAACCGCTCGCGCAGCGCCGAGAGCAGCGCGTCGCCCAACGATCGCACCTGCGGCAGCAAGCCGCGCTCGGCGATCGCCCGCTGCACGGCGAGCCCCGCGGCGCACGCCGTCGCGTGGCCCATGAACGTGTGCGCGTGGCGGAACGCGCCCGAGCCGCTCACGATCGCGTCGTAGATCCGCTCGTGCACCAGCGTCGCGCCGAGCGGCTGATAGCCTGCTCCGATACCCTTCGAGACGCAGAGCAGGTCGGGAACGATCCCCTCCTGCTCGCAGGCGTACATCGTACCCGTGCGTCCCATCCCCGACATCACCTCGTCGAGGATCAGCAGCACGCCGTGGCGGTCGCACACCTCGCGCACGCGACGGAAGTACCCCGCCACGGCCGGCACCGCGCCCAACGTCGCGCCGACCACGGTCTCGGCGACGAACGCCATCACCGTCTCCGGGCCGAGTCGCAGGAGCTCGGCGTCCAGCTCCGCGGCGAGGCGCGCGCCGTACGCGTCGTCGGACTCGCCGGGCTCCTTGCCGCGGTAGGCGTAGCACGGCGAGACGTGCGACACGTCGAGCAGGATCGGCCCGTACAGCTCGCGCCGCGCGACGTTGCCGCCGGCCGAGAGCCCGCCGATCGTGCCGCCGTGGTAGCTCTGGCGCCGCGCGACGATGCGGTGGCGCGCCGGCTGCCCGATCTCGACGAAGTACTGCCGCGCGAGCTTGAGCGCCGCCTCCACGGCCTCCGATCCGCCGGAGACGAAGAACACGCGCGAGAAGCCCTCCGGCGCGTGCGACACGAGCGCTTCGGCGAGCGCTTCGGCCGGCTCGTTCGTGAAGAAGCTCGTGTGCGCGTACGGCAGCACGTCGAGCTGCGCCTTGATCGCCGCGATCACCTCTCGGTCGCTGTGGCCGAGGCACGACACCGCCGCGCCGCCCGAGGCGTCGAGATAGCGGCGGCCGTCGCGGTCGATCAGGTACGGGCCGTCGCCGGCGACGACGACGGGAAGCGCGACGCTCGGGTCGCGGTGGAAGACGTGGGACATCGGAATCGGTCGGCGCCTGGGAGTGCTTCAATCTGGCCGCGTGTCGCCGCTCGTGCAGGGCGCGACGTGATTCCGACGTCTAGATCAATCGGCGCACGGGAAGGCGGACGATCACGCGGTCCCCCTGCGCGCGACGCACCGTGAGCTCCACCTCGCCGCCGTGCTGTCGGAAGCGGCGCCGCAGCGCTTCCACGCCGACCTCCAGCGCGGGGCGCCCGTCGATGCCGACGAGCAGGTCGTCTTCCTGCAGGCCCGCGGCTTCGGCGGGCCCGCGCGGCATGATGTCCGTGACGCGGATGCCACCCGCTGCGGTGTCCATCCGGAACGCCGCCCCACTCATGTCGGCCTCGAACGGATCGTCGACCGCGGCGGTGGGCTCGAGGATCATCTCCTTCCGGCCGTAGTCGAGATACACGATGTAGCGGCGAAGAATCTCTCCACCGACGTTGCACTCGAAGCTGCGGTCCGTGGAGAAGACACCGGCCGAATCGCCGTAGAACGCCGTGATCGGCGCGCGAAGTTCCGCGGTGCCGAGTCGCACGGCGGCGACGCGCCCGATCGTCGTCCATGCGCTGCCGCCCACGCCTCGACCCGACTTGCGGTGGATGGTGGGCCCGACCCGATCGAGCAGGTGGTGCTTCTCGACGAACGGCTTGGTGAGCATGAGAGCGGACGAGGCCCCCACGTCGATCGCGCAGTCGGCCGAGAGGCGCGCGCCGTCCGCGAGCACCACCTGGCCGACGGTGTGGGGATGTCCGTCCTTGAACGTGAGCGGCAGACGGATGCCGTCGCCGGCGTACCGGAACGTGCGTGGATACAGCATCATCCGCTGGCGCGCGTAGTCGAGCTGCACGACGGACTGCGCGGTGAAGTCCGCGCCGAGGATGCCGTTCACCGGGAGGCCCTCGAAGACGGCGATGCTCATCGGGAACGCGATGGCCGGCGTCACCGTGATCGTCGAGTCCTGCGGAAGGACGAGCGAGCCGCTGGCGAGGCGGAAGCCGCGAGCCGCATTGGGGCCCGCGCCGCCGATGTTCACGGCCGGCCCGAGCCGCAACCCGAGGCTCTCGGCGACGGGCAGGTCGAGCAGCGTCGTGCCGGCGCCGGTGTCGTAGATCATCGAGAGGTCGCGGCCGCCGCTCGACATTCGGAGGTGGACGTGATTGTTGACGACCCGAATGGGTATCACGACCGGCACGTTCGGCGCGCTCGGCGCGCTCTGGCTCGCGGCGACACGGCCAGCACAAATGATCGCCAGGGCGGCGTAGGCGGCAGAGCGTGTCATGGTGGCACCCTGAAATTTTCGCTAGAATTTCAAGACCACCCCATGAGACATTCCATCGCGTCGCAGGGTTTACCGATTGCCGATCCGCGCCAGATCCGGGCGCTGTCGTCGCCGATCCGACAGGACATCCTCGATGCCGTGGCGGCGATCGGGCCGTGCTCGGTCGCCGAGCTGGCCACCGCGCTGGGCAAGCCGGCGGACGGCCTGTACTACCACGTCAGGCGCCTGCTCGAGGTTCGGCTGCTGACGGAAGTGCGGGAGGAGGCGAACGGGCGCGCCGACCTGCGCCTCGACGTCGCGCACAAGTCCCTGTATCTCGAGTACCGGCCGGCGAGTCGGACCAACAAAGCCGCCGTGCTGCGGGTCATCGGATCCATGCTGCGCAGCGCCGAACGAACGTTTCGCCGCGGGTTCCGACCGGACATCGCCGTCGTGGAGGGCCCGCGGCGAAATCTCTGGGCTGGCCGGGCCCGCGGGTCGCTCTCCGCGAGCGAGCTGGCCGAGGTGAATGCGCTGCTGGACCGGCTCATCACGCTCATGCGATCGGGCCGACGCGACCGCGCCGGCGCACGCGCGACGAACCGCTCGCCGTACGAGCTCACCTTCGTGCTCGCGCCGTCGAATCGCGACTCGCGGGACTAGCGCCCGAGCAGCGTCTCACGATAGGCACGCCCCAGCCGCAGCGTACGGCCGTCCGCGAGCACGATGTCGTAGTCACCGTGCCGCTCAGGTCGGATCTCGCGCACCCGGTCGACGTTCACGATGGTGGAGCGGTGGATCCGCGCGAACTGCCGCAGGTCGAGCCGCTGCTCGAGCGCGCTCATCGTGCCGCGCAGCACGAACACGCGGTCGCGCGCGTGCACGCGCACGTAGCTCGCCGCCGCCTCGATCCAGTCGATCTCCTCGACGTGCAGCATCACGAAGTGGGTGCCGGGATCGTACACGCTGCACGTCGACGCCGCGCTCGAGGACGTCGCCGGGAACAGCCTCGCGCGCCCGTTCGACCTCGACCATAGGCTGCGTGGGCGCGCTCGGCCGGCCTCCACGTACGTGTTTCTCGTGGGACTGAAGCAGGATTGAAGGAGGACTGAAGAAGGACCAACAACTTCGTTGGTGTTTCCTTCTTCAGTCCCTCTTCAGTCTTCCTTCAGTCCTACGAACACTCGTACGTGGAGTCCAGGAGCGCCTCAACGCCCGCGCTCACGATAGAGCCGCGTCACGTTGCGCATGATGACCTTCGTGCGCGCCCGCACTTCGGCCGCGGCACGGGGGTCGTCCCGACGCGCGAGATGGGCCAGCTCGCGGCGCAGCTTCCGCCACGACGCCAGCCGGTCGGTGCCTAACGTGCCGGCGGCCACGGCGTCGGCCACCGCGCAACCGGGCTCGCCGTCGTGCGCGCAGTCGCGGAAGCGGCATTCATCGGCGAGCGCCTCGACGTCGGCGTACGTCGCCTCGACACCGCCGTCGCCGCCCCACAGCGCGAGCTCGCGCATCCCCGGCGTGTCGACGAGCAGCGCGCCGCCATCGAGCGGCACGAGCTCGCGGTGCGTCGTCGTGTGGCGCCCCTTGCCGTCGTCGCGCACGTCGCGCGTCGCCATGCGTTCGTGGCCGAGCAGCGCGTTGACGAGCGTGGACTTGCCGGCGCCGGACTTGCCGAGCAGCACGAGCGTGCGCCCCGGCACGAGGTGCGCGCGCAGCGGGTCGAGCGTCCCCGCCGACGCCGAGACCGCGACGACGTCGACGCCGGGTACCGACGGACGCAGCGCGGCGACCGCGTCCTCGGGGTCGTTGCAGAGATCCGCCTTCGTGAGCACGACCAGCGGCACCGCGCCGCTCTCCCACGCGACGGCGACGAACCGCTCCACCCACCGCGCGTTGGGCGGCTCGGACAGCGGCGCGACGATGGCGGCGACGTCGACGTTCGCGGCGACGACCTGCGGTCGCGCGGCGCGCCCCGCGGCCCGGCGCACGAACGCGGTGCGTCGCGGCAGCACCGCGCGGATCACCGCGACACCGTCGGGCCCAGCGTCGACCGCGACCCAGTCGCCGACGGCGGGCCGGGCGTCGGTCGTGTCGTCGTCGTGGCGCAGACGGCCGGCGACGACGGCGCTCCGCTCCCCACCGTCGCCGGCGACGAGATACCGGCTGCGGTGCTCGGCGACGACGCGCGCCGGCACGAGGGAATTCACGAACGGCGCGAAGTGCGTCCGCCACTCGTCGTCCCAGCCGAGGGACGCGAGCGGATTATCGTTAGGCATGCGAGGGGCTCCGTGACGGGCGAGGGTGCCGCCGGCCGGAGTGACCGGCGTGCGGAGTCACGCGGTGCTGGCCGCGGAGCCTCGTCGTGGAGCGAACGAACGCCGTCGGACGTGGGCTAGGCGGCCACGTGGGAGACAGGGACGGCGGTACGCACAGGCGCCTCTCGGTGTGGGCACGCCGACGCTGGCGTGCGCGAGGGAAAGCTCTCGGTGCCCGGACGACGCGTCAAGCCGTGGGCGACTCAGCGGTCGGACGCCGGCCGTAGATTACGGCATGCTGAATCTTCGAGCGACCGGGTTCCTCCTCGCCGCGCTCTGCGACCAGCTCGGTCTGTGCCTCTCGCCCGAGGCGCGGCGCGCGGTGCTGGACCAGGCGCCAGCGGATGCCGAGAGCTTCGTCGCCGCCGTGTTCGCGGCGCAGGACCTCGATCGTGCGACGTCGCATCGCGCGCTGTATGATGACGCGCTCGCGCTGGCCGAGCGGGCGTTCGCGGACAACCCGAGCGCGGGCTCCTGAGCCCTGGCGTTAGGCGGCCGCGGGATCACCGGCGAGGAGAGAGCATCTCGATGTCTTCGGACCATCCCGTCCGGCTGGAGATCGCGACGCAGCGCGGCATCGCCGCGGTGCGCGCGCAGCTGCCGATCGCCGCGGTGCCCGTGCACTTCGCCGAGTACCTGGACCAGGTGTACGCCGCAGCGCGGCGCGGGGCGGTGCGCGTCGACGGCCAGAACATCTTCGTCTATCGCGGCGGCAGCGGCCCGGAGCGAACCACCGACGTCGAGTTCGGCGTCGGCGTCGCGGCGCCGTTCGCGCCGATCGGGCCCGTGCAGTACGCCCCGCTCCCCGTCGGCGAGGTCGCGGGCACGACGCACTGGGGCGACTACGCGGAGCTCGGCCGGGCGCACGCCGCGGTGATCGAGTGGTGCCGCGCGCAGGGTCGCGAGCTCACGGGCGTGCGGTGGGAAGTCTATGGACACTGGAGCGACGATCCGGCACAGCGGCGGACCGACGTCTACCATCTCCTGCGACGGTGACGGGACGGTCTGGCGGGCCATGGCGCGCGCCGGTCAATTCTCCGTCACCCTCTTCACCGGCAGGGACCGCATGAGAGTCTCGCGCGCAGCGCTCGTCGTCGTTGCCTTCCCCATCGCTCTCGGAGCGCAGCAGCCGCCGGCGAATCCGATCACGACCGTGATGAAGCAGCGGACGATGGCGTTCCAGCAGCGTCTGGCCCAGGCGTTCGACTCGATTCCCGAGCGAATCTTCGGGTACAAGCCGACGGCGGCGCAGCTCACCATCGGGTACATCGCGCAGCACCTCGCGGACGACAATTACTTCTACTGCAACCAGTTCGGCGCGATGAAGGGCGCGCTCGATCCGGGGGACACGAGCGCGCCCGATACGGTCAAGGCGAAGTGGCCGAAGGCGAAGCTGGTCGCGCAGATGAAGGCGTCCTTCAAGTTCTGCGAGGACGCGCTCGCGCAGCTCGACGATGCGAAGCTCGCGGAGCAGGTCACGCAGCAGCTCCCGAACGGCCAGTCGCGCACGGTGACGAGGGCCGGGCCGGTGATGGGACACATCATCGACATGGCGGACCACTACAGCCAGATCGCGAACTACATGCGGCTGAACAACCTCGTACCGCCGACGGCGCTGCCGCGGCCACGTCCGCCCGGCGGCGACCGGTGAGTCACTGCCGCTCGTAGCGCGACGATCCGATCACGAGCACGTTGCCCGAGGGCAGCCGCATCTCGAACGTCTCCGGCTGGTCGGCGGTGCCCATACGCACGTAGACCACGTCGCCGCGGATCACGTAGCGCCCCGAGTTCACCGGGTCGGCGCGCTGCGCGCCGGCGTAGTCGAACCGCGCGGGGTCGTTGCCCGGCACCGTGAGGTCGTCGTACTTGCGGTACACGCGGCCGTCGGCGGAGAACAGGTAGTAGTACGCCGCCGTCTCCCACCGGCTGAACAGCGAGTTGTACTTGTTCTTCAGCGTCATGTAGAGCCCGGCCAGCCGCTGGCCGTCGGCGCTCGTCGGCGCGGCGTACGTGGGCTCCGGCGCCGCGGCGGCGACGTGCAGCGTCTGCGCGAACGCGTTGAGCGCGGGGAGGATGCGCATCCACGCGGCCGGGCTGCCGGCCGACGCGTCCACGATCGCCGCCGCCGGTCCCACCACGACGACCATCCGCACGTGCGGGCGCGGCTGCCCGACGACGACCTCGTTGAACTGCGCGCGCAGTACGACGTCGGCGCCGGGAAGCGAGATGGCGTCGAAGCGCACGCCCGGCGCGACGTTCTCCTCGCGGTAGCGCGGGTCCACCAGCTCGCGCAGCAGCGTGCGGGTGAAGGCCTGCCGCACGTCGCCGAGCACCCGGAACGGGTACACCTGGAGCGACGCGTTCACCTCCTGCGACGAGAAGTCCGCGGGCGGATAGGAAGCGCTGCGGTAGAACCCCGGCGGGTCGCGGAACGACAGCTCGGGGGTCTGCGCCGAGGCGAGCGACGAGGACACGAACGACAGCACGAGCAGCCACCGTGAGGACCGCATGCGATCACCCTCCGCCGACGAGGAGTTGCACCCTGCGCGGACGCGTCGTTCCCTTCATCCATACCCTACGTCGGGGCGCCTCGCGGCCGATCACGGCGGCGCGGCGTCCACGCTCGAGCCGACACGGGAGTGACGCCATGGCGTGCCGCATCTACTGCCCGCAGTGCGAGTGGGCCCCCGGCCCCGAGGACCGCTGGATCTGTCTGCCGGGGTGCCAGTGCGTGTGGAACACGTTCGAGACGGCCGCGCGCTGTCCCGGCTGCAGCAAGCAGTGGCGCGTGACGTTCTGCCATCGCTGCGGCGTCGGGTCGCCGCACGAGGACTGGTACCACGACGAGACGCCGGCGTGGGACGACGCCGAGTCGGACGTGGGCGAGGAGGAGCTGGTCGGCGTCTGACGCCTCGGTAACCGAGTGAAACCCGCCCGGCCCCCCGTCCGTACTCTCATATCGGTAACCGAGGGAGAGAACCGTGAGCAAGCCGAACGATCTCGTACAGGGCACGCTGGACCTGCTCATCCTGAAGATGCTCGCCCTCGAGCCGATGAACGGGTGGACGATGGGCCAGCGCCTCAAGCAGCTCTCCGCCGACGTCCTCCAGGTCAGCGACGGATCCCTCTACCCCGCGCTCCACAAGCTGGAGCAGGAAGGATGGGTCACGTCGGAGTGGCGGCAGAGCGAGAACAATCGGCGCGCGAAGTTCTACTCGCTCACCCGCGCCGGCCGGAAGCAGCTCCAGATCGAGGCCGGCAACTGGGATCGCCTCGCCCGCGCCATCACCGCGCTCGTCCGCCTGCAGGAGGTCTAGCATGAGCATCGACCGCTGGCTGCGGATCGCCGCCCTCCGGCTCCGCTCCATCTTCCGCCGCCGCGACGTCGATCACGAGCTCGACGCGGAGCTCGCGTACCACGTCGAGCGACAGACCGAGGAGAACGAGCGCCTCGGCATGGCGCCCGACGCCGCCCGCGCCGCCGCGCTCCGCGCGCTCGGCAACCTCGAGATCCGCAAGGAGCAGGTGCGCGCCACGCGCCGCACGCGATGGGCCGAGGAGCTGCCGCGCGATCTCGCGCTCGGCGTGCGTGGGCTCCGTCGCGCGCCGGGGTTCGCGGCGGCGGTCGTGCTCACGCTCGCGTTAGGCATCGGCGCCAACACGGCGATGTTCACGCTGCTCCGCGGCACGCTCCTCCGTCCGCTGCCCAACCGCGACGGCGACCGGCTCGTGTACCTGCGCCAGTCCGCGGCGACGAGCGACAACGTCCTCTTCTCCGTCCCCGAGGTCGCCGACTACCGCGCCGGCGCGCGCTCGCTGGCCGAGCTGGCGGAGTTCTCGTCGGCGGTGCCGTTCACCATCGCGGGCGACGACGGCGCGCCCGCGCGCGCGCGCGTCGGCATCGTCAGCGGCAACTACTTCGACGTCATGGGGCTCGAGCCCGCGGTCGGCCGCCTCACCACGCCGCGCGACGACGGCCCCGCCGCGGCCCCCGTCGCGGTGCTCTCGTACCCGTACTGGATGGAGCACTTCGGCGGCGATGCCGGCATCGTCGGACGCACGGTGCGGCTGAACGACATCGTGACGACGATCGTCGGCGTCGCGCAGCCCGCGCCGAGCTACCCGCAGCGCACCGACGTGTTCGTGAACACGGTCGTGAGCCCGCACCATCTCAGCGCGACGATGGTGACGGACCGCTCGCACCGCATGACGGAGCTGTTCGGCCGGCTCGCGCCCGGCGCCACGGTGGAGCAGGCGCGGCTCGACATCGAGCGGCTCGCGGCGCGCGCGCGGCACGACCATCCCGAGGCGTACGCGCAGGCGTCGCACTACACCATCGCGGTGTCGCCGCTCAAGCAGGCGGTGAACGCGCGCGCGTCGCTCACGGTGTGGCTGCTCATGGGTGCCGCGGCGTTCGTGCTGCTCATCGCGTGCGCGAACGTCTCCAACCTCACGCTCATGCGCGGCGTGGACCGCGAGCGCGAGATGCTCGTGCGCGCCGCGCTCGGCGCGGGACGCGGACGGCTGCGCCGGCTGCTGCTCGTGGAGAACCTCGCGCTCGCGCTCACCGGCGGCGCGCTCGGCGTGCTCGTCGCGTTCGCCGGCGTGAAGCTGCTCGTCGCGTTCGCCGCGCAGCTCTCGCCGCGCGCCGCCGAGATCCGCGTCGACGGCGTGGTGCTCGCCGTGGGGCTGGCGACGAGCGTCGCGGTGGCGATCGCGCTGTCGTTCGTGCCGCGCATCGGCGGCGCGCGCACGCTCGCCGCGTCGCTCGCGCCGGCGGGCCGCCGCGTGACGCTCGACCGCGGGCGGCAGCGCTTCCAGCAGTCGCTCGTCGTCGCGCAGCTCGCGGTGTGCATGGTGCTGCTCACCGGCGCGGGGCTGCTCGCGCGCACGCTCACGAAGCTCGCATCGGTCGACACCGGCGTGCGCGCCGCGCACGTCCTCACGATGGAGCTGCCGCTCGACGGCGATCTGCTGAAGCAGGTGATGCGTCAGCCCGAGAACCTCGCGCGCTACGAGCGCATGCGCGACCGGGTCGCCGCGCTCCCCGGCGTCGAGCTCGCGTCGGTGGGATCCGCGCCGCCGCTGCGCTCACCCATCATCGACTTCGACGTGAAGGCGGAGAGCGTCGCGCTGCCGCCCGACCGGCCGACGCCGCACCCGGCGCTCCGCATGGTCGACGGCAAGTACTTCACCGCTGCCGGCATCCCGATGCTCGCCGGGCGTCCGTTCGCGACGACCGACGCGCGCGGCACGGCGGCCGTGGTCATCGTGAGCCGGTCGCTCGCGCGCGAGCTGTTCGGCGACCGCGACCCGCTCGGACAGCACGTCGCGCTCACGGGCGCGGTCCTGAAGTTCACGCCGTTCTCCGGCGACTGGCGCACGGTGGTCGGCGTCGTCGGCGACACGCGCGACCGCGGGCTCGACGGCGGCGAGACGCCGACGCTGTACATGCCGTTCGCGCAGGAGGCGATCCTCGGCGGCGCGCTCGTCGTGCGCACGACGGGCGATCCCGAGACGCTGCAGCGCACGATCCTGCGCGCCGTGCGCGACGTGAGCCCGCGGCAGCTCGTGGAGAACGTCGCGACGCTCGAGGCGCTGCGCGACAAGACCGTGGCGCCGCGTCGACTGAACGCGCTGTTCATCGCGTCGTTCGGCGCGCTCGCGCTGATCATCGCGATGGTCGGCATCGCGGGCGTGCTGGCGTTCTCGGTGAGCGCGCGCGTGGCGGAGATCGCGATCCGCATGAGCCTCGGCGCGAACCCGGGACGCGTCTATCGCATGGTGCTCGGCGAGGGCGGCGCGCTGCTCGGCGTGGGCGTGGCGGTCGGCGTGCTCGGCGCGCTCGCCGCGACGCGCGCGATGTCGAGCATGCTGTTCGGCGTGACGCCGCACGACCCGGTGACGCTCGTCGGCGTCGCGCTCGTCCTCGTCGCCGTCGGCGTCGCCGCGTGCTGGCTTCCCGCGGCGCGCGCCGCGCACGTCGACCCCGCCGTCGCGCTGCGGGCGGAATGACCCACTCCGGAGGTCGCGAACATGATGGCAGTCCTGGCAGGTCCGCGCGTCACGCTCGGGTCGGGCGGCTGGTCGGTGCAGGCGCCGCTGCTGCTGCACGTCACGGCCGGCATGGTGGCGATCGTCACGGGGTACGTGGCGCTGTACGCGGCGAAGGGTGCGGGGCTGCATCGGCGTAGCGGCACGCTGTTCGTCTACGCGATGCTCGCGATGGCGCTCGTGGGCGCAGCCATCGCCGCGTACGAGGGGAAGATCGGGTCGGTGAACGGCGGGCTGCTCACCGCGTACATGGTGACGACCGCGCTGCTGACCGTGCGCCCGCCGACCGTCGCGTCGCGGCGAGTGGAGCTCGGCGGCATGCTGGTCGCGTTCGCGACCGGCGCGGCGAACCTGTCGCGCGGGTTCGATGCAGCCGCCCACGGCCTGCGCGCGCGCGACGGCGTGCCCGTACGCGTGTTCTTCATCTTCGGCGCGATCGCGCTCGCCTGTGGAATCGCCGACGCGCGCATGCTGCGCCGCGGCGGCGTACGCGGCACGGCGCGGCTGATCCGACACCTGTGGCGCATCGCGCTGTTCATCGCCGCGGGCTCGTTCTTCCTCGGCCAGGCGAAGGTGATCCCGAAGCCGCTGCGCGTGCCGGAGCTGCTCGCCGTGCCGGCGCTGCTGCCGCTCGTCGTGATGCTCTGGTGGCTGTGGCGCGTGCGCGTGCGGCGGTGGATCCCGCGGCTGCGGCCGGCGCGCGTGGTCGAGGCGCCGGTGACCTGACACGTAGACGCACGCCGGCGCCGCCTAACGATCCGCCCCGCCGAGCCGCGCGTACAGGGCATCGAAGACCGCCGCACCGCGCTCGATCCGGCGTGCGTCGTCGGCCTCCTCGTGCACGAGCCCCGCGAGCACCGCCTCCACGCCCGCCGCCTCCGGTCGCTCGAACTTCCCGTCGCGCATGTCGACATCGTGCACGATCTCGCCGATCGCGCGCAGCGCCGGCGCGTCGAGATCGAAGCGCGCGAGCAGCGTCTCGAACGTGCAGCGGTCGCCCTCGTGCGTGTACTCGCCCTGGAACATGTCGAAGCGGACCTCGCCCGGACGCGGCGCGTACCGCGCGTCCGACGTGAACGCGAAGCGGGCCTCGGGATCGATGAAGCGGCGAACGAGCCACGCGCTCGCGATGCGGTCGACGAAGACGCCGGCGCGCGTGACCCACGT
Source organism: Gemmatirosa kalamazoonensis (assembly GCF_000522985.1). Taxonomy (NCBI): domain Bacteria; kingdom Pseudomonadati; phylum Gemmatimonadota; class Gemmatimonadia; order Gemmatimonadales; family Gemmatimonadaceae; genus Gemmatirosa; species Gemmatirosa kalamazoonensis. The sequence goes on along the minus strand of NZ_CP007129.1, from coordinate 258,918 downwards.
CCGTCCCGTCGCGCGCTCGTCGCGCGGTTCCTCCGCGGTCGGCTCCGCCGCGTCCGCGTCGCCGAACAGCGCGGCGAGCTGCGCGTCGGTCACGCCCGCGAGCGGCGTGGCGGCGAAGACCACGGCGTCGGCCCCGTCGGCGAGCAGCTCCGCGCGGAGCCACATCAGGTCCTCGGTGGTCCCGTCGCGCAGCGGCAGCACGTACACCGAGCCTTTGAGCGGCAGCGCGCCGATCCGCTGGATGCGCCGCCGCAGCTTCACGCGCAGGTAGTCGGGCTTCGGCGGGAGGTGCGTGACGAGCAGGAGCCACCGCGGCGTGTCGGCCATGGCGCGAGGATAGCCGCCGGCCCCGCGGCGGACCAGTGCCACGCGTGGCGAGTCGACGGGCGGGCGACTAACGTGCCGCCGTGTCCCGGCCGACGACGCCCCTTCCGCTCATCTTCGCCACGCGCGGCCTCGTCGTGTGGGCGCTCGCGCGCGCCGCGGCGGGGCTCACGCTGGTGCTCGCCGGCGCGCCGCCCCGGGAGGCGTTCGTGCTCGCACCGTCGGCGGCGCTGCTCATGGTCGGCGTGGCCGCGGCGCTCGGCCACGTCGACGTCGCGCGGCGCGGGGAGCGCGCGCTGCTCGGCAACTTCGGCGTGTCGCGCATGCGGCTCACGGCGTGGGTCGCGCTCCCCGCGCTCGCCGGCGAGATCGCGCTCGGCGCGCTCGCGGGAACGCTCGGGTGAGTCGCGACCCGAGCGTGCTCGTCGCCGACGGTGTCGGGAAGTGGTTCGGCAGCCGCCGCGTGCTCGCCGCGGCGACGCTGCGCGCGGTGCCTAACGAGGTGCGCGTGCTGTTGGGCCGCAACGGCGCCGGCAAGTCCACGCTGCTCAAGATCGCCGCGGGATGGCTGCAACCGGACAGCGGCGTGGTGCACTTCGCCGGGCGCGCGTACCTGCGGCCGTCGCTGTCGCGGCTGGCGCGGCACGGGCTGTTCTACCTGGCGGACCACGACCTGCTCTTCCCCACGCTCACCGTGCGGCACCAGCTCGAGCTGCTGCGCCGACGGTTCGACGGCGGCGACGTGGACGAGGCGCTGACGCTCGCCGGTGTCGCGGCGCTCGCCGAGCGCGTGCCGCCGTCGCTGTCGGGCGGCGAGCTGCGCCGCGCCGAGTTCGCCGCGGCGCTCGTGCGACGGCCGCGCTGTCTGCTCGCCGACGAGCCGTTCCGCGGGGTGGCGCCGCGCGATGCGGAGGCGCTCGTGGCCGTGGTGCGTCGCCTGGCGCGCGACGGCTGCGCGGTGGTCGCGACCGGGCACGAGGTGCCGACGCTGTTCGAGGCGGCGGACCACGTGACGTGGTGCACGGGCGGCATGACGTACGACCTCGGCCCGCCCGACGCGGCGCGCGCGCATCACGACTTCCGCCGCGAGTACCTGGGCCCGCGCGCGTCGTGAGCCGGGCATTCGTACGACGATGGTACATGCGGCATTCCGCACGCGGCTCTTGACCGCGCCCCGCCCACGCCCCAAACTGCGTCCCATGCAACGCCACGCGGTTCTCCTCCTTACCAGCGCCCTCGGCCGACTTATCGGTCGCGGGCTCTCGTGCTTGGGAGGACGCTCCGAGTAGCGCGGCGCTCATCGTCGCGTACGGCCCCTCCCGCCACCGTGGGAGGGGCCGTTTTGCGTTAGGCCGCCTGCGGAGCGCGAGAGGGCACGATCCCCCTCTCACCGTCGTCGCCATGTTCTCGTTCGCGCCCGACCGACAGCCCAGTCACGCCACCGCCGACGCCACCGGCGACACCTCGACGCGGACGCCGCGTCGCGCGTTCCGCGCGGAGACGTCGTACCCGACGCCCACCGACCCGCGACGGGGCGAGCGCGCCGCCGACGTCGCGGTCTCGCAGGCGGACGGCGAGCCGTGAGCGCGCCCACCGAGCCGTCACCGGTCCGCATCTTCGACACCACGCTCCGCGACGGCGAGCAGTCGCCGGGGTGCACGATGTCGCTCGCCGAGAAGCTCGACGTCGCCCGCGCGCTCGCGCGACTCGGCGTCGACGTCATCGAGGCCGGCTTCCCCGCCGCGTCGCCCGGGGACGCCGAGGCCGTGCACGCGATCGCCGAGTCGTTAGGCACCGGCGGGCCCGTCGTGTGTGGGCTCGCGCGGGCGACCGAGAGCGACATCGTGACGTGTGCCGCGGCGATCGCGCCCGCGGCGCGCCGTCGGCTGCACACGTTCCTCGCCACGTCGGACATCCACCTCCGCCACAAGCTCCGCATCTCGCGCGACGAGGCGATCGCGCGCGCGCACGCGGCCGTGTCGCTCGCGCGCACGCTCGTCGACGACGTGGAGTTCTCGCCGGAGGACGCGACGCGCTCCGACCCCGACTTCCTGTGCGAGGTGCTCGCCGCGGCGGTCGACGCCGGCGCGACGACGCTGAACGTGCCCGACACCGTCGGCTACGCGACGACGGCGGAGTACGAGGCGCTCGTCGCGCGCGTCTGCGCGCTCGCCGCGCGCTCGCCGGGCGTCGTCGTGTCGACGCACTGCCACGACGACCTCGGGCTCGCGGTGGCGAACTCGCTCGCCGGCGTGCGCGCCGGGGCGCGGCAGGTGGAGTGCACCATCAACGGCATCGGCGAGCGCGCGGGCAACGCGGCGCTCGAGGAGGTCGTGATGGCGCTGCTCACGCGCGCCGACCACTTCGGCGTCGGCACCACGGTCGACACGCGCGAGCTGACGCGGCTGTCGCGCCTCGTGACCGCGTGCACCGGCGCGCACGTCGCGCCGAACAAGGCCGTCGTGGGCGCGAACGCGTTCGCGCACGAGGCCGGGATCCACCAGGACGGGATGCTGAAGCATCGCGCGACGTACGAGATCATGACGCCGGAGTCGGTGGGCGCCGACGGCTCGTCGCTCGTCCTCGGCAAGCACTCGGGGCGCCACGCGCTGCGCCGCCGGCTGGAGTCGATGGGCCTCTCGCTCGACGACGCGCGCTTCGACGAGGTGTTCGCGCGGTTCAAGGAGCTCGCCGACCGCAAGAAGGTGGTCGACGCGCGCGACCTGCGCGCGCTGGTCACCGCGGCGCACGAGCACGTGGCGACCGGATGGGCGCTGCTGCAGCTCCAGGTCGCGAGCGGCACGCACGTCATCCCGACGGCGACGGTGCGCGTGCGCGCGCCCGGCGGCGGCACACACGTCGCCTCCGGCACCGGCAGCGGCCCGGTGGACGCGAGCTGCCGCGCGCTGAACGCGGTCGTCGGTGAGGTCGGCGAGCTCGAAGGGTTCACGGTGCGCGCGGTGACCGAGGGGATCGCCGCCGCGGGCGAGGTGACGGTACGCGTGCGCGACGTCCACACCGGCCGCACGCACCTCGGCCACGGTGTGCATACCGATGTGGTCACCGCATCGGCCGAAGCGTACGTCGACGCCATCAATCGCCTGTACATGGCACGAGACAGCCAGGCCGAGCGCGGAGCGTGGAGCGGGGAGCGTGGAGGGACTGATTCGGTCGCTCCACGCTCCCCGCTCCACGCTCCACGCTCGGCATACCCGTCGCCGGCGGGTGCCACGGAGGTGGTGTCGTGAGCGTTCCACGGACGCTCTTCGAGAAGCTGTGGGACCGTCACGTCGTGCGCGCCGAGACGCTCGACACGCCGGCGGTGCTCTACGTCGATCTGCACCTCGTGCACGAGGTCACCTCCGCGCAGGCGTTCGACGAGCTGCGCCGCCGCGGGATCCGCGTGCGCGCGCCGCACCGCACGATCGCGACGATGGACCACTCCACGCCGACGACGCCGGGCGGCTTCGCGGCGCTGCCGGTGCTCGACGACGCGAACCGGTCGCGCCAGGCGCAGGTGGAGACGCTCGCGCGCAACTGCGCGGAGTTCGGCGTGCCGCTGCTGCCGTTGGGCGACGCGCGGCAGGGGATCGTGCACGTCATCGGGCCGGAGCTCGGCCTCACGCAGCCCGGCATGACCGTCGTCTGCGGCGACAGCCACACCAGCACGCACGGCGCGTTCGGCGCGCTCGCGTTCGGCGTCGGCACGTCGCAGGTGGCGCACGTGCTGGCGACGCAGTGCCTGCTGCAGACGAAGCCGAAGACGCTCGAGGTGCGCGTCGACGGCGCGCTCGCTCCCGGCGTGAGCGCGAAGGACGTCATCCTCGCCGTCTGCGCCACGCTCGGCGTCGGCGGCGCGACGGGACACGTCATCGAGTACACCGGGGCCGTGATCCGCGGGCTGTCGATGGAGGAGCGGATGACGGTATGCAACATGTCGATCGAGGCGGGCGCGCGGGCCGGCATGGTCGCCCCCGACGACACGACGTTCGCGTACCTCCAGGGACGCCCACACGCGCCGACCGGCGCCGCGTGGGACGCCGCGGTCGCCGACTGGCGCGCGCTCGCCACCGACGCGGGCGCGACGTTCGACCGGTCCGTGACGATCGACGGCAGCGCGCTGCGGCCCATGATCACCTACGGCACGAACCCGGGGATGGGCGTGCCGATCGACGCGGCGGTCCCCGACCCCGATCGGCTCGACGACCGCGCGGAGCGCGAGAATGCGTGGCGCGCGCTCCGGTACATGGGCCTCACGCCCGGGAACCCGCTCGCCGGCACGCCGGTGGACGTCGTGTTTCTCGGGAGCTGCACGAACTCGCGGCTCAGCGACCTGCGCGACGCGGCGCGCGTGCTGCGCGGCCGGCACGTGGCGCCTAACGTCCGCGCGCTCGTCGTCCCCGGCTCGCAGCAGGTGAAGCGCGCCGCCGAGGCGGAGGGGCTGCATCACGTCTTCCAGGAGGCGGGCGCGGAGTGGCGCGAGGCGGGCTGCTCGATGTGCATCGCGATGAACGGCGACCAGCTCCGCCCGGGCCAGCTCGCGGTGTCGACGAGCAACCGCAACTTCGAGGGGCGGCAGGGGAGCGGCGGCCGCACGCTGCTCGCCAGCCCGCTCACCGCCGCCGCCGCCGCCGTCACCGGCGTCATCACCGACCCGCGTACCCTGCTCGCCGGAGGAGCACCCGCATGACCTCGTGGACGTTCACCTCGCCCTACGTCTCGCTCCCGCGCGACAACGTCGACACCGACCAGATCATCCCGGCGCGCTTCCTCACGACGACGCGGCGCGACGGCCTCGGCCCGCACGCGTTCCACGACTGGCGCTACGAGCCCGGCGGCGAGCCGCGCGCCGAGTTTCCCGTGAACCGCGCGGAATCGTTAGGCGCGCGCGTGCTCGTGGCGGGCGACAACTTCGGCTGCGGGTCGTCGCGCGAGCACGCGGTGTGGGCGCTGCTCGGCGCCGGGTTCCGGGCGGTCGTGTCGAGCTCCTTCGCCGACATCTTCCGCGGCAACGCGCTCGGCAACGGGCTGCTTCCCATCCAGGTGGACGCGGCGACGCTCGAGCGGCTCCATGCCGCGCAGTCGCCCGACGCCGCGGTGACGGTGGATCTCGCCGCGCGCACGCTCACGCTCCCCGATGGCGACGAGGTGCGCTTCCCGGTGGCGCCGTTCGCGCGCCACTGCCTGCTCCACGGCATCGACGAGATGGACTTCCTGCTCGGCGCCGCGGAGGACGTCGACCGGCACGAGCGGAGCCGTCCGTCGATGATCGACACGACCGCGTCGTGGGAGGCCGCGTGAGAGTCGCGCTCCTTCCCGGCGACGGCATCGGCCCGGAGGTGGTGGCCGAGGCGCGTCGCGTGCTCGACGCGGTGACCGGCGGCGCGCTCGCGTTCGACGAGGCGCTCATCGGCGGCGCCGCGATCGACGCCACCGGTACCGCGCTCCCCGACGACACGACCGACGCGTGCCGCCGCGCCGACGCCGTGCTGTTGGGCGCCGTCGGCGGCCCGAAGTGGGACGACCCGCTGTCGCCGGTGCGACCGGAGCAGGGGCTGCTCGCGATCCGGCGCGCGCTGGGACTGTTCGCGAACCTGCGCCCGGTCGCGCCGTTCCCCGCGCTGGCCGACGCGTCGCCGCTGAAGCCCGAGCGGCTCGCCGGCGTGGATCTCCTCGTGGTGCGGGAGCTGACGGGTGGGATCTACTTCGGCGTGAAGGGGACGTACGGCCAGCCGGGCCGCGAGCGCGCGCGCGACGTCTGCTCGTACACGACGGAGGAGATCGAGCGCATCGTGCGCGTGGGCGCGGAGATGGCGCGCGCGCGGCGCGGCCGGCTCACGTCGGTGGACAAGGCGAACGTGCTGGAGACGTCGCGTCTCTGGCGACGCGTGGCGACGCGCGTCGTCGCGGCGGAGTTCCCGGACGTGTCGCTCGAGCACGTGCTGGTCGACGCGTGCGCGATGCACCTCGTGACGAACCCCGCGCGCTTCGACGTCATCGTCACCGAGAACATGTTCGGCGACATCCTGACCGACGAGGCGGCGGTGCTCGCGGGATCCATCGGCGTGCTGCCATCGGCATCGCTCGGCGCGCCTAACGGCGTTGGGCAGACGCGCATGGGGCTCTACGAGCCGATCCACGGCTCGGCGCCCGACCTCGCGGGACGCGGCGTGGCGAACCCGGTCGGGACGATCCTCAGCGCGGCGCTGCTGCTGCGGCACTCGCTCGGCCTCGAGCGCGAGGCGCGGCTCGTCGAGCGGGCCGTGGCCGAGGCGCTCGCGGACGGCGCGCGGACGGCGGACCTCGGCGGGTCGCTCTCCACACGCGAGATGACGGACGCGGTGATGGGGAGGCTCGAGGTGCGGACGGCGGCTGCCGTGGCGGTCTGAGGTCGGCGAGGCGGGCCGGGCTCCACGTGCTTCGTTCCTCATCCAAGGAATTTGGAGAATTCAAGCAATTCCTCTCGGCCAAGAAGAGGATTCCCTGAATTCTCCCGATTCCTCGAATTGAAAAACGAAGAACGTGGAGTCGTCCCCTGCCGGGTACGCCTTTCTCGAGCACATCTACATGGCCGCGCTCGAGCGCGAGGAGTTCCACGGTCCGCGTCGCGGCAGGTCCACAGCTACATCTGCGCGACGACCCTCGGACACGGCCTGCTGCTCCATTTCGGCCCCGAGGCGCGCTTCTACCGCCTCGGGAGGCCGAGGGGCGCGCGCGGCGTGTAACTTCGATGCATGTCCGCGTCGCACCCGCCGGCCGAAGGCGCGGCCGATCCGCACGAGCCCGTCCGCCTCGTGTGGGTGGTGGACGAGGCGCGCGTGCGGCACGTCTCGGAGTTCGCGCACCTCGCGCCGCGCGACCGCCCCGCGGTGTGCTGTCCCGTGTGCCGCGAGCCCGTGCTGCTCAAGCTCGGGCACGTCAACACGCACCACGCGGCACACCGGGCGGGGTCGAGCTGCCCGGTGCAGTCGTGGGAGACCGCGCTGCACCTGAACACGAAGCACCACCTCGCCGCCGCGCTGCGGGCGGGCGGTACGCTCACCGTTAGGCACCTGTGTGCCCACCGCTTCGGCGTGCTCGGCGAGACGGTGTTCACACCGGGGCTCGTGCCGTGCGGCGCGGTGTGCGACGTGCCGTTCGTGGGAGAGTGGGACGCCGTCGAGGTGGAGGCCGCGCTGTCGGACACGCGGCCCGACATCCTGCTGCGGCGCGGCGGCGCGCCGGTGGCGGCGCTCGAGGTGCGGCGCACGCACGCCGTGACCGCAGGGAAGGTCGAGCGGCTCGCGACGCTTGGCGTGCCGTGGGCCGAGGTCGTGGCGTCGCGGGCGCTGTACGCGCGGCTCAGCGCGTGGACGCCAGAGCAGCCGCTCACCGTGCTCCGCACCGACCGGTGCGCGCAGTGGTGGTGCGACGCGCACCGGCCGCGCGCGCGCGCCGTGGCCGGGGGCGGGTGGCCGAGGCGGATCCGGCGCACCGGCCGTGGGCGGCGCGGGTCGTGGACCGCTATCTCCCCGACGGCCGCGTCAGGCGCGACGTCGTGTTCGTGGCGGGAGTCGTGCGCGGGGGGCGCGTGTCGAGCGTCGTCGTCGCCCACCGCGCAAGCGACGAGCCGATCGCGATGCTGGCGAACGGCCCGAAGGCGACGGTGCTCCGGGCCGCCCACGACGCGTTCCTCGCGTGGGCGCGCGCGCGACGCGCGGAGGGCGAGCGCATCGACAGCCCCATGCCGTGGGCGCCCGCGGCGAGCCTGCGCGACGACGACGGCCGCTGGCTCGCCGGCACGACGCTCTACCCGCAGCGCCTGCGGTTCGACCGCGAGTCCGGTCGCTGGGCGCGGCGGCCCGGTGTCGGCACGGCGCGGTGGGCGCTCGCCGAACCGCTGGACGTCGCGGAGTCAGAGGCGCGCAAGCACCTCGGCCGGCGTCGCGACCGTTAGGCGGCTACCACGGAAGTCCTTCGCGTTCCGCGTCACGATGTAGTCCGCCTCCACGCGGATCGCGCATACGGCCTGTACCGCGTCCTCGAGATCGCGGAGCCCCATCGCCATGGCCTCGAGGACGATCGTTCGGTCGACCGATACCACGTCGAGGAGCTTCGTGAGGGCGCGCGAGGGCTGCCAGCGTCGCCTCGCGACCGAGCGACCCGGCGAGCAAGTAATGAAGCGTCGTGATGGTGTGCGCTGCAACGACACCCGCGGCACGACCCTCTTCAATCGCAGAGAGCAGCATGGCCGCGTCGCGATACGAGGGCGCGCGGGCCGCGAGTACATCGAGCACGACGTTCGCGTCGAGAAGGAGGCGCAGCCGGGATCGCGGCGTCTCGGCCACCTTCCGACTGCCGTCCTTCGAAGTCCGGCCGCGGCCCCTGCCCCGCCTCGCGGGTGTCATCTGTCCACGCGGCCGTACTTGTCGTCCAGATGCTGGTGATAGTCGTCGACACGCGTCGCCGGTGGCAGGATCCCGAGCAGCCGCCGCACCGTTGGCGTATACGACGAGCGCGAAGCCGCGCGCGTGTGCGCGAGGCTGGCGAGGTAGTCCGCAACGACGAAGCTACCGGCTACCGCACGCCGCGCGGCCGCGGGGGACCGCCGCGCGGCTTCACGTGTCGCGTCGGCGGCTCCGCGTGCGACCCCGGGATGCGCGGCGCCGCGACGCGCACGGTGCCGCGCTCGCCGTTAGGCCGCGTCGTCTCGCGCGGGCGCGGCGGCCCGCTCTCCCGCGGGCCACCGTGATGCTCTCCGTGTCGCTCGTGCATCATGCCGCCGCCTCCGTCGCCAGCTCGTCCGCCACGTACGTGAGCCACCCGCGCCGGTCCTCGGTCTCGCCGCGCACGGTGGCGAAGAACGCGCGCTGCAGCAGCGTCGTGACCGGCCCGCGCGCGCCATCGCCGAGCACCACGCCGTCCACGGAGCGCACCGGCGTCACCTCGGCCGCGGTGCCGGTGAAGAAGATCTCGTCGGCCGCGTAGAGCGCCTCGCGGGGCACGCGCTCCTCGCGCACCGTCAGCCCCAGCTCGCGCGCGAGCGTGAGCACGGTGTCGCGCGTGATCCCCGCCAGGATCGACGACGCGGCGGGCGGCGTCACGATGACGCCGTCGCGCACGAGGAACACGTTCTCCGCCGACCCCTCGCTCACCGTGCCCGACGTGTCGAGCGTGATCCCTTCGGCGTAGCCGAGCCGCTCGGCCTCCATCGCGACGAGCTGTCCCGAGAGGTAGTTGCCGCCCGCCTTCACCCCCGTGGGAATGGTGTTCGGCGCGGCGCGGGTCCACGACGAGACGCACACGTCGGCGCCGGGCGCGAGCGACTCGTCGCCGGCCGGCACGTTCCACGGGAGCGCGGCGACCATCACCTCCACCGGGTGGCGCACGGGGCTCACCGACAGCGCGCCCGCGCCGCGCCACGCGAGCGGGCGCAGGTACGCGTTCGTGAGCCCGTTCTCGCGCACCGCCGCGCGGCACGCGTCGACGAGCGCCGCGTCGTCGTACGGCAGGTCCATGCGGTAGACGCGGGCCGAGTCGCGCAGGCGTCGCACGTGCTCGCGGGCGCGGAACAGCGCGGGGCCGCGCGCCGTGTCGTAGCTGCGCATCCCCTCGAACACCGACGACCCGTAGTGCAGCGCGTGGGTCATCACGTGCACCGTGGCCTTCTCCCACGGCACGAGGCGCCCGTTGAACCAGATCAGCTCCGGGGTCGTGGCGAGCGACACCGTCGCGGGGTTCGCGGCGCTCATCGTCCCGCTCCGGCGAGCGCCGCCTCGGGCTCGGCCAGGGCGAAATCGTTAGGCGTCTGCGCCGGCGCGGCGCCGCGCTGGCCGGGCAGCACCTCCTTCGCGTCGAGGAACGGCATCATGCGGCGCATGCGCCGGCCGACCTCCTCGATCGCGTGGTGCGACTCCGCATCGCGCCGCGCCTCGAACGTCGGGCGGCCGTCGCGGTTCTCCGCGATCCAGCGGCGCGCGAAGCTGCCGTCCTTCACCTCGTCGAGCAGCGCCTGCATCGTGGCGCGCGTCGCGTTCGTGACGATGCGGTCGCCCGCGGCGTAGTCGCCGTACTCCGCGGTGTCGGACACCGAGTGGCGCATGTAGTTCAAGCCGCCGCGGTACATGAGGTCCACGATCAGCTTCAGCTCGTGCAGGCACTCGAAGTACGCGACCTCCGGCTGGTAGCCGTTCGCCACGAGCGTCTCGAAGCCCGCCTTCACGAGCGCCGACACGCCGCCGCACAGCACCGCCTGCTCACCGAACAGGTCCGTCTCCGTCTCCTCGGCGAACGTCGTCTGCAGCACGCCGGCGCGCGTCGAGCCGATCCCCTTCGCGTACGCGAGCGCGTCGGCGAGCGCGCCGCCGGAGCGGTCGCGGTGCACGGCGACGAGCGACGGCACGCCGGCCCCCTCGGCGAACAGCTCGCGCACGCGGTGCCCCGGCGCCTTCGGCGCGACGAGGATGACATCGACGTCGCCGTCGGGCGCGATCTCGCCGAAGCGCACGTTGAAGCCATGCGCGAACAGCAGCGTCTTGCCGGCGGTGAGATTCGGCGCGATCGCCTCCTCGTACACGGCGCGCTGCGTGTGGTCGGGCGTGAGCAGCACGATGAAGTCGGCCTCCGCCGCGGCGTCGAACGGCGTCAGCACGCGCAGCCCCTCGCGCTCCGCGTTGGGCCGCGACCGCGAGCCCTCGGGGAGACCGACGCGCACGTCGAGGCCGGAATCGCGCAGGTTCAGCGCGTGGGCGTGCCCCTGACTGCCGTAGCCGATGACGGCGAACCGGCGGCCGGCGAGTCGGGTGAGGTCGGCGTCGGCGTCGTAGTAGAGCGTCGTCATCGGGCGGTCTCCTGAAGAGTGGAAGTCGGGACTCGGGACTCGGGACTCGGGACTGGTTTCCGGAACTCGAGTCCCGAGTCCCGAGTCCCGAGTCCCGCATCGAACGCGAGCATCGTCTCGACGAGCGCGTCGACGTGCGCCGGCTCGGCGTCGATCTCCTGCACGGACAGCACGTCGACGAGCCGCGCGAGCTGCTGCACGACCTGGCGGACGTCGCTCGCCTCGACGACGAGCACCATGCGGCTCGTCCCCGGCCGCTCGCTCGCGCCGACGACGAGGCTCGCGACGTTGTAGCCGCGGCGACGAATGAGGCCGATGGCGCGGTACAGCGCGCCCGGGCGGTCGTGGAGCCGCACGACGACGGTGTGACGCGGCGCGGCGCTCATTTCCGCGCTCATGCCGGCACTCCCGCGTCGAGCAGCATCTCGCCGATCGCGCGGCCGGCGGGGACCATCGGGAACACGTTCGCCTCGCGCTCGACGCGGAAGTCGATGACGACCGCGCCGTCGTGCGCGGCTGCCTCGGCGAGCGCGTCGTCGACCTGCTCCGGCCGCTCGACGGTGATGCCCAGCACGCCGTAGGCGCGGGCGAGCTGCGCGAAGTCGGGGCCGGAGAGCGGCGTGGCGCTGTAACGGCGTCCCTCGAACAGCTCCTGCCACTGCCGGACCATGCCGAGGAAGCCGTTGTTGATGATCGCGATCTTCACGTTGGTCACGCCCTCCTGGCGGATGGTCGCCAGCTCCTGGTTCGTCATCTGGAAGCCGCCGTCGCCGACGACCACCCAGATCGTCTCGTCCGGGCATGCCATCGCGGCGCCTAACGCCGCGGGTACGGCGAAGCCCATCGTCCCCGCGCCGCCGCTCGTGATGTGCGTCCGCGGCCGTCCCCAGTCGATGAGCTGCGCGGTCCACATCTGGTGCTGCCCGACGTCGGTCACGACGCGGCACGTCCCTTCGCGCAGCGTGGCATTGAGCGCCGCGTACACGTCGTGCGGCTGCAACGCGTGCGTGTCGGGCCGACGCCGGTACGCCTGCCGCGGCTCGAACTCGTCGCGCAGCGCGTGGACCTCGGAGAGCCAGGCGGAGCGGGAGTCGGGACTCGGGACTGGGGACTCGGGACTCGGGGGGGACGAGTCCCGAGTCCCCAGTCCCGAGTCCCGACTCCCGAGCGCCTCCAGCAACGCGCACAGCACCTCGCGCGCGTCCCCCACGATGCCGACGTCGGCGCGCACGAGCTTCCCGATCTCCGACGGATCGACGTCGACGTGCACGATCTTCGCGTGCGGCGCGAACGCGGACACCTTGCCCGTGACGCGGTCGTCGAACCGGCTGCCGACGTTGAGCAGCACGTCGCACCGCTGGATCGCGCGGTTCACGTGCACCCAGCCGTGCATCCCCGGCATGCCGAGCGACAGCGGGTGGTCGTGCGGGAACGCGCCGAGTCCGTGGAGCGTGGTGATCACCGGGACGCCCGCGCGCTCGGCCAGCGCGCGCAGCTCGTGCGTGCCGCCCGACTGGATCACGCCGTTGCCGGCGAGGATGAGCGGACGCTCGGCCCGCGCGAGCAGCTCCGCGCCGCGGCGCACCGCGTCGAGATCGGGGCGCGCGGCACGGTGGTCCTCGTACCCCTCGAGGTCGAGCGCGACCTCCCAATCGGGGATCACGCGCGCCTGCTGCGCGTCCTTCGTCACGTCCACGAGCACCGGCCCCGGACGCCCCGTCGACGCGAGGTGGAACGCCTCGGCGATCACGCGCGGCAGCTCGCGCGCGTCGCGCACGAGGTAGCTGTGCTTCGTGATCGGCACCGTGATGCCGGTGATGTCGGTCTCCTGGAACGCGTCGGTGCCCAACAGCGCGCTCGGCACCTGCCCGGTGATCGCGACGAGCGGCGTGGAGTCCATCCACGCGTCGGCGATCGGCGTCACGAGATTCGTCGCGCCGGGGCCGCTCGTCGCCACGCACACGCCGACGCGGCCGCTCGCCCGCGCGTAGCCCTCGGCGGCGTGGCCGGCGCCCTGCTCGTGGCGACAGAGCACGTGGTGCAGCCGGTCGGCGTACTCCGGCAGCGCGTGATAGAACGGCATGATCGCGCCGCCGGGGATGCCGAACAGCACGTCGACGCCCTGGCGCACGAGCGCCTCGCAGAGGATCTGCGCGCCCGTCATCGTCTGGTCGGCGCTCATGCGACGGTCCCCGCGAGCGCCGGCGCGGCGGTCGGCCTGGCGTTAGGCACCTCGAGCACGGCACCGGTGTGCGCGCTCGTCACCATGGCCGCGTAGCGGGCGAGCCATCCGCGCGTGAAGCGCGGCGCCGGCGGCGCCCAGTCGGCGGCGCGCGCCTCGAGCGTCTCGGCGTCGAGCTCCACGTCCATGCGCCGCTCGGCGAGGTCGATGTCGATCATGTCGCCGTCGCGCAGCAGCCCGATCGGGCCGCCCTCCGCCGCCTCGGGCGACACGTGGCCGATGCACAGCCCGCGCGTGCCGCCGGAGAAGCGCCCGTCGGTCACGAGCGCCACCTTGTCGCCGAGCGGCGCGCCCTTGAGGAGGCTCGTGAGGGAAAGCATCTCGCGCATCCCCGGTCCGCCGCGCGGCCCCTCGTTGCGCACGATCACGACGTCGCCCGGCACGATGCCGCCGCTGAGCGCCGCTTCCGTGGCCGCCTCCTCGCCGTCGAACACGCGCGCCGGACCGCGGAACCGCATCTCGTGCTGGTCGACCGCGCCGACCTTGATCACCGCGCCTAACGGCGCGAGCGAGCCGTGGAGCACCGCGAGCGCGCCGCGCGGCGAGTGCGGGTCGTTCGCCGGCCGGATGCACGCGGGGTTCGCGTTCGTCACGCCCTGGAGCGTGGCGCCGAGCGACGTGCCCATCACCGTCGGCGCGTCGAGGTGCAGCGCGCCGGGGAGCTTCGCGAGCTCGGCGAGGATCGCCGGGATGCCGCCCGCCTCGCCGACGTCCTGCATGTGCCACTGCCGGTCGCCGTCCCACGCCGGCGAGACCTTCGCGAGGTGCGGCGTGCGCTCGGCCACCTCGTTGAAGCGCGCGAGCGGGTAGTCCACCTCGGCCTCGCGCGCGAGCGCGAGCACGTGGAGCACCGTGTTCGTCGAGCCGCCCATCGCGACGTCGAGCGCGACCGCGTTGTCGATAGACTCGCGGGTCACGATGTCGCGGAAGCGCACGCCGTCCCGCACGAGCGCCATGAGCCGGCGCGCGGCCTGGCGCGCGAGGTCGTGCCGCTCGGGCGACGTCGCGAGGATCGACCCGTTGCCCGGCAGCGCGATGCCGATCGCCTCGCAGAGACAGTTCATCGAGTTCGCGGTGAACATGCCGCTGCACGAGCCGCACGTCGGGCACGCGTTGCGCTCGAGGTCCGAGAGGCGCGCGTCGTCGATGCGTCCCGCGGCGCGCGCGCCGACGCCCTCGAACACGGTGATGAGGTCGATCTTCTGTCCCGCCGCGTCGCGTCCCGCGGCCATCGGCCCGCCGGAGACGAAGACGGTGGGCACGTTCGCGCGGGCGGCACCCATGAGCATCCCGGGCACGATCTTGTCGCAGTTCGGGATGCAGACGAGCGCGTCGAAGCAGTGGGCGCGCACCATCGTCTCCACGGCGTCGGCGATGAGCTCGCGCGACGGGAGCGAGTAGTGCATGCCGTCGTGGCCCATGACGATCCCGTCGTCGACGCCGATCGTGTTGAACTCGAACGGCACGCCGCCGGCGGCGCGCACGGCGTCCTTCACCACCTTGCCGAACGCCTGCAGGTGGACGTGGCCGGGGACGATGTCGACGTACGAGTTGCAGACGGCGACGAACGGCTTGTCCCAGTCCGCGGCGTCGCGGATCTGGCCGGTGGCGCGCAGCAGGCTGCGGTGCGGCGCCCGCTGGAGCCCGCGCTTGATCGTGTCCGATCGCATTCGCTTCTCGTCGCCTCTCCGAAATGGGGGGAGAAAGCGACCGCGGCCCGTCCGGAGAGGGACGGGCCGCGGCTTCGTTCGAGAAGCTCGCGTCCCCTCCCGTCTCGAGAGGGGACGCGGTCGTCGGTGTGCTACGCCGGTTCGCCCTCTCGCATGCCGATAAGCTCCGCAACGAGCGTTACGGAGAGTACGACGAGCGTAATGAGGGCGAGGGCGGCGAGCGTCACGCCGCCATCTTAGGACCGGGGGGCCACGTCGTGCAAGCCCCCGGGAATTTGTTTCACGATTGTACGGAGAGAACGGACAGGATGAGAACCAGACAAAACTGCCTTGTTGTGGGTTCTCATCCTGTCCGTCCTGTTCATCCTGTCCAAACACACAGCACCAGGTCGTGTCATCCCGTCCCGAGCTCGCCGCGCGACCGCAGCTCGGTCGGCAGCAGCGCGTGATACAGGAACTCGTGCAGCGGCGTCGCGACGCCGGCGCGCGCGCCGAGTCGCACCACCGCGCCGTTCCACGCCTCGAGCTCCGACGGCCGGCCGTCCGCGAGGTCCCGCTGCAGCGACGTGGTCGCGCCCGCCGGCTGCGCGTCGACGAACGTCATCGCGCGGTCGATCGCATCGCCGGGCAGCGTCACGCCGCTCGCGCGCGCCACCTCGCCGATCTCCGTCATCGCGCGGCGCAGCAGCGCGCGCGTCTCGGGCACGGCGCGCAGCACGCCGACGGGCACGCGCGCCACCGCGCCCACACCGCCTAACGAGACGACGAACAGGAACTTCTCCCACAGCTCGACGCGCATGTCGGCCGGCCGCTCGACGGTGATGCCGGCGCGCTCCATCGCGGCGCGGATCCGCTCCACGCGCGGGCTCGATCCGCCGTCCGTCTCGCCGAACGCGAGCGACGCCGGCCCGCCGAGGTGGCGGATGCGCCCCGGACCGTCGATGAAGCTGAAGATGCGCGCGGTGCCGAGCAGCACGCGCTGCCGTCCTACCGTCGCGCCGAGCACGTCGGCCGCCTCGACGCCGTTCTGGAACGGGATGACGACCGTCTCCGGGCCGAGCATCGGCCCCATCGTCGCCGCGACGTCGCCTAACTGCCACGTCTTCACGCCGACCAGGACGACGTCCACCGGCCCCACGGCCACCGGATCATCGGTCGCCATCACGCTCGGGAGCGCGAAGTCGCCGCGCACGCTCTCCACGGCGAGCCCCCGCTCGCGCAGCGCCGCGAGGTGGGCGCCGCGCGCCACGAACGCGACGTCCTCCCCGGCGAGCGCGAGCCGCCCGCCGAAGTACCCGCCGATGCCTCCCACGCCCACCACCGCGAACCGCATGCGCCCTCCGGGGCCGCCGACGCCCGTAAGCTATGTTTCAGGAGGCCGCCGACTCACCCGAGAGACGCATCCGCCTGCCGTGACTCCCGCCACGCGCACGATCCTCATCGCCACCGTCGCCGCGTTCTTCCTGCAGTTCACGCTGCGGGGGATCGAGAACGCGTTCATCTTCTATCCCGGCGACGTGCTCACGCACCCGTGGACGATGGTGACGTACATGTTCTTCCACGCGGGGGTGACGCACATCCTGTTCAACATGCTCGGGCTGTACTTCTTTGGCCCGCGCGTGGAGGCGCGCCTGGGGACGCGGCGCTTCACGATCCTCTACTTCCTGAGCGGCGTGAGCGGCGCGTTGCTGTCGCTCGTGCTCTCGCCGGCGCCGATCATCGGCGCGTCGGCCGGCGTGTTCGGCGTGATGCTCGCGTTCGCGTACTTCTGGCCGCACGAGCTGATCTACATCTACGGCGTGATCCCGGTGCCGGCGCGGCTGCTGGTGATCATCACGACGGTGCTCTCGCTGTGGAGCGGCTTCTCCGGCGGCGGCGGCATCGCGCACTTCGCGCACCTCGGCGGCTACGCGGGTGCGTTCCTCTACCTGGTGTGGATCCAGCGCGCCGAGCGCCGCGCGCGTGGCGCATTCCGCCGTCAGGTGGCGAAGGGCGCGCCGCGCGTCCCGGCCGGCACGGACTTCCGGTCGATCGACCGCTCGTCGATCCACGAGGTGAACCGCGCCGAGGTCGATCGGATCCTCGACAAGATCAGCGCGCAGGGGGTCGACTCGCTCACGCCGGAGGAGCGGATCTTCCTGTCGAACTTCGTGCCGATGGACGATCGGAAGCCGCCGGTGTCGTGAGCCGCCGTTCCGGCCTCGTCTTGCGTGCGCCGAGGGCGGGTGTAGGGTAGTCCCCGCGGGAAATCGGCCGACGCCGGCCGTCCATTCCACCATGACGGCGCTGCACCCGCGGCGCCCTCCTCGACGCATGGTGACGAGGCATGTTCGCACTCTCGCCTCTCGGGCGGTCCGCGTGCCTGTTCGGCGCTGCCCTGCTGTGCCTGGCACGCACGGGCCGCGCGCAGTGCTTCACGGCAAACGACGGCCGAGTGGAGCTCCACGATGTCGGCCGTGTCGCCGGTGCGCTGCCGAATGGGACCACGCAGGTCCTGCTGGTCACGGCGGTGAACGGGCGGGAGACGGCGACGCCGGTCGGCAGCGTCAAGGACGGCGCGTGGACCGTCGACGCTCCCGCGCTCGTCACATTGCAGCGCGGTCAGATCTCCGGTGGCATCCTCGAGTTCGACGCGGCGAACGGGGCCATCTGCCGTCGACCCTACGTCGTCGCCATCGCAGGTGTCGCCAGCGTTCCGGCGCCGCCGCAACCGGCGCGACGCGGTAGCACCCTCGACGACTGCTTCAACGCGGGCGAGCGGTGGAAGGGTGAGATCGAGACGGCGCATCGCGGCCGCGGCGGCAGCTTCACCGAGATCGTGTTCCTCGACGGCGCGGAGCCGGGCGGCGGCGTGTGCTACTACAACCGGGACTACGGCGTCGTCGGTGATCCCATCTTCGTCGGCGTGTTCACGACGCGACCCGATTCCTGGCTCCGCGCGCAGTTCGAGCCGTGCGCGTTGCAGAACGCCGCGCCTAACGTCCTTCAGGGCTCCGACAAGTTTCCGGACGTCGTCGCCCGTACGCTCGCGGCCAACGAGTACACGATCCAGAAGTTCCTGCCGCGCACCTGCTTCAACACCCCCGTCGACGTCGAGGTCGTCGTCGCCGAGCCGACGCCCGCGGTCGCGCAGAAGTACCCGCTCAACCAGTACGACCGCTATCGCGCGACGCTCCACGCGGGCATTCTGCTGTCCAAGCTCCACGACGCGAGCTTCGCGCTGCGCGCCGATCAGGCCGACCCGACGAAGCAGTTCATCTACGATCAGGGACCGACGAACAGCGGCCCGGAGTACGTCGCGGCGCTGGAGCTGTACGCGGTGCTGAAGTACTTCCCGCAGCTGCTCGGGCGCCTGGACTTCACGCGACAGGGGCCGTACGCAGGACGGGATCCGATCCACGACGGCGACTTCCTCGACCGCCTCGGCGCCGTGATCGGCGTCGGCATCAAGAATCCGATGTCGCGCTTCGACATCGGCGCGTCGTTCGAGGCGCTATACGGCGTGAACGTGATCTGGGTGCTCGACTACGCGCGGATCCGCGGGCTCGCGCCGAACGTCGACACCGCGGCCCCGTTCACCGGCACCGCGGCCACGATCCCCACCGCGTTCCGGTGGGAGCACAGAGGCACGCTCGGCCTGTCGGTCGACCTGCGCTATCTGTCGGTCCTCTTCTCCGGCGGACGCTGAGTGCACCCGGCGCGGCGAACGCTCGTGAGGCCGCGCGGCGGGTTGACGGCGCTGCCTCGCTTCACCATCGCCCTCGTCGTCGCCGTCGTGGGGCTCGTGTTCCTGCGTCGCGCCCAGGCGCGGCACGCCGACGCGACGGCCGAGCCGACGAGTGCCGTGGCCGCGCTGCGCGCGCTGCCCGCGCCACGTCGCCTGTTCGCCGCGCGGCTGTCGCTGCCGCAGAGCTACGCACCGTGCGACGACGCCGACACCTCCGCGAGCCGCCGAACGACGTGCGCCACGCCGGCCGCGCTCGAGACGCCGTCGCAGCTCGCGCACGTGCTCGCCGTCGCGGCCGCACGCGGTCGCACGCACGTCGACGTGGACGCGCTGCACGCGCTCGCGCTCGGCGATCTCGCGTGGGCCCATCCGTCGCCGATGGCGCTCGACCGATCCGTCGCGCAGCTGCGGACCGCCGCGCGACTCCTGCCGAATGCCGACGCCGCGCTCATCGACCTCTCGGCCGCGCTGCTCGTGCGCGCCGATCGCCGGCACGACGCACGCGATCTGTTCGACGCCGCCGAGCAGTCGGCGCGCGCCGTGTCGCTCGACAGCACCAGCGCGCCGGCCCGATTCGATCTCGCGCTCGCGCTGACTCGACTCGGCTTCGGCGACGCGGCCGAGCGTGCGTGGCGCGACTTCCTCGCGGTGGAGTCCACGGGACCGTGGGCCGACGAGGCGCGGCGGCGGCTCGCCGCCATCGAAGGCGCGGGCGGCACGTCGTTCCGCGCGGACGATCCGGACGTCGCGCACGCGGTGCGCAGGGACCCGCAGGGCGCGCGCCTGCACGGCTGGGACGTGGCGCTCCGGACCTGGGGCGACGCGATGACCCGCGGCGACACGGCGGCCGCTTCGCGCGCCCTGACGTCGGCGCGCGCGATCGGACGCGCGCTCGAGTCCCAGGGCGACGACGCGACGCTCATCGACGCCGTGCGCGTCATCGATGCCGCCGCGGGCGACGCGGCCCGCACGCGCGCGCTCGCGATCGCGCACCGCGCGTACGCGGATGGCTACGCCGACTACGCCGCGACGCGGCACGCCGCGGCAGCCGTGTCGCTGCGGCGCGCGACCGATGCGCCGGGGCCGCTCGGCGCGTGGGCCCGTGTGTTCGCGGCGTCGACGGTGCTGTACGCGGGCGATCTGCCGGGCGCCGAGCGCGCGCTCCGTCGCGAGATCGAGCGCGCGGACTCGGCGCGACATCCCGCACTCGTCGCGCGTGCGCGCTGGTCGCTCGGCCACGCGCTCATTCGACTCGGCCGGTCGGACTCCGCGCTG
The DNA here is from genome assembly GCF_000522985.1 of Gemmatirosa kalamazoonensis. NCBI lineage: Bacteria > Pseudomonadati > Gemmatimonadota > Gemmatimonadia > Gemmatimonadales > Gemmatimonadaceae > Gemmatirosa > Gemmatirosa kalamazoonensis. The sequence continues at coordinate 238,861 of NZ_CP007129.1, read as the reverse complement.
CGCGAGCTGCGGGCCGCGGCCGACGGGTTCGCGCGCGCGCACGAAAGCGAGGACCTCGGCGCGGTGCAGACGCTCGCCGCGCACGCGGCGTATCTGCTCGGCGACTCGCGCCTAACGGCGAGCTCGGTGTCGGGCGCGCTCACGGCGCTTCGTGCCGGGCGCCGCTCCGGCTGGCGCTACAACGCGCTCTACATGACGGCGCTCGCCGCGGAGAGCGACGGCCTGCTCGGGACGGCGCGGATCGCCGCGGACGAGGGCGTGGCGGTCGCCGCGCGAACGGGGAACGCCGCGCTCGCGGCGGAAGCGCTCGTCGTTCGCGCGCAGCTCGCGATGCGGGCCGGTGCCGACGGTCGGGCGCGCGCGGCCGCCGACGCGATGCGCGCCCGTGCTACGATCGCGGACGCGCCCGCGAGCTCGGGCCGCGACTGGATCGCCTCGGAGCTCAGCATCGTCGAGCTGACGCTGCGCCCACCCGAAGAGCGCGCCCGGAGCTTCCGCGTGCTCGACTCGGTCGTCGCGATGTACGAGCGGCCGGTGGTACCGCCGCGACTCATCCCCGCGCTGCTCGTCCGTGCCGACACGCGTACCGAAGCGGGCGACGCCCGCGGAGCCGCCGCGGATCTCGACCGCGCCGTGGCGCTGCTCGCGCGCGAGCAGCGCGCGACCGACAGCCTGCCATTGCGCGCGTCGCTGGTCGACGCCGCGCGCGGGGCCGTCGACCGCGCGGTGATGTACTACGCCAATCGCGGCGACGCCGCGTCGTCGCTGCGACAGCTCGAGACGGGGCGCGCGGGGCTCGAGCGGTCGCGCGTGGCGACGGACGCCTCGCCGATCCACGCGCGGCCGGGCGAGACGGCGCTCGTCTACGCGCTCGTCGGCGACACGCTGCTGACGTGGACCGTGCGCGGATCGGACGTGCGCCTGAAGCAGGCGGTCGTCGCGCACGATGCGCTGGTGCGCACCGCGGAGGGAGCGCGCGCCGCACTCGAATTGCGCACGACGGACGACGCACGCGTCGAGCTGGCGAGGCTGTACGATTGGCTCGCGCGTCCGGTGCGTGCGCAGCTCGGGCCCGACGGGACACGCCTCGTTCTCGTCGCCGACGGGGAGCTGTCGGCGGTGCCGTTCGCTGCGCTGCTCGACACGGCGCGCGGACGCTATCTCGTGGAGGATTTCGTGCTGCGCGACGCGCTCACGCTGCGCGGCGACGCGCCGCCGACGTCGCGCGCCGCCGACGGCGACGCGCTCGTCATCGCCGACCCCGCGTTCGATCGCGCCGCCTATCCCGCGCTCGCGCCGTTGACCGGCGCCCGCGTCGAGGCGCGCACGGTGAGCGAGCGGTACGCCCGCGCGCGCGTGATCGGGGGCGCCGACGCCACGCCGGCGGCGGTGTCGGCCGCGCTGCGGCGCGTGAGCGTCGTGCACTACGCCGGCCACGCCGTCTTCGACGACGATCGGCCGGAGCGATCGATGCTGCTGCTCGCCGGCCCGGGCGGCGGCCTAACGGCCGAGCGGATCGCGTCGCTGCCGCTCGAGCGCGTGCGTCTCGTAGTGCTCTCGGCGTGCGAGACGCTGCGCTCGACCGGCGCGCGCGGCGGGGGTTCTCGGGGCTCGCCGGCGCATTCCTCGGAGCCGGAGCCGTCGGCGTCGTGGGCGCGCAGTGGCGTGTCCACGACGATGCGACCGCCGCGCTCATGGCCGAGTTCCACCGCCGCTACGTGGAGAGCGGAGAGCCGGCCGCCGCGCTGCGTGGTGCGCAGCTCGCGCTCCTCCACTCGGCACGTCCCGCTCTCCGCGCCCCGACGGCGTGGGCGGGGTTCCGCTACGTCGGCCGATGACGGTCGGCGAGCGACGCTGAGACTTCTCGATCACCGGGAGAGACGATGCCGATCGACATCACGCTGACGATCGCGGGGCTGTGCATGTTCGTTCCGGACAAAGGGGGTAGGATCATGCACGTGCTCATGCCGCGAGCCGGCCGGCACGACGCGGGGAACGCCGGCCGGAGGCTGCACGACGAGCACTTCTTCGCCTTCGTGTTCGATCGGAACGCCACGACGCCACCGGGTGGCACGGTGCGCGACTTTCACAGCATCAAGCTCGAAGGCTTTCGCGTCGCCGTCGGGCAGCGGACCGGTGCTTCCGCCAAGGCGGTCGTCGACCCCGCCGCGGTCGTCCTGCTCGGTAGCGGCGAGAACTTCGGCGCCGTCGATCCGAGATGCATTCAGCCTTCGCTGCCGGCAGGCGTTCCGCTCATCGGACGCGTGGAGCTGCACGACGGAGCGCAGCAGCGGATCAACGACGCGGTAGAGCACTGCTTCGTCCGGTTCGACGATCCTGCGGGCCCGGAGAGGCGATGCCAGCTCATGGCGGAGCAGGTGCCGTGGCGCATCTCGGGCTTTCCCTCGACGATGACACCACACGGCGAGGCAGTCGACGTCGCGGCGCTGGTCCAGCTGAACGGCATCGTCACGACGCCGTCGCAATCCGAGCCGCTTCCGCGCTTCCTGTTCGCGAGGGACGGCAGCGTGGAGATCGGATTGCTCCACGCGATCGACGCGGCGCTGCCGGGCAGTGGCGGTGCCCCGCCACATCACAACCCGAACGATCATTTCATCGCGTACTACGACCTCGCGACGCCGCTCGTCGATCACGACAAGTGGATGTTTCCGAAGGAAAAGCTTGCACGACGGAAGCAGCTCGCGACCGACCTCACCTCGCCGAGCGCCATCTGCTCCGAGTCTCAAGCGAAGTTCGCGTGATGGCGAGCGGAGGGCCGCAGAGGACCGCTCTCTTTGAGAGGTGCTCGGCGAGTACCCTGGCGATCCAACGGCGATGAAGAGGATCTCGAGATCTTTTCAATCGCACGTGGATCCCCGGAGTACTCGCCTGGCACCTCGCCCCATCGATGTGATCTTCGGCCCTCTGCGTCCTCTGCGGTTCACTCGAAGAGCACCGCCCCATGCCGTCTGCCACGCGATCGAGCCGCCCCACCGATCGCCAGCATCCCGATCGCGACGAGGCCAAGCGTCGCCGGCTCGGGGACGAACGACGCGGTGAACGCGAGGTCGAGGTCCTGGCCAGGGACCGAGAAGTCGCACGTCGGCTGACATCCCAAAGCGAGCGCGCCGCCCGCGTACGGGGCCGCCCAGTCGTCCAGGAAGACGATCTGCGTCCCCGCCGCGACGCGCACGAGCGCCGCGTACGGCGCGCCCGCGGTCAGCGCGAGACCGCCGGACGGCGCGAACGTCACCGTCGCGATCCCGGCCGTCGGCCCGAACGTCTGCGTGAACAGCGCTGGTCCGACCACGTCGCTTCCGTTCAGCGCGTACAACTCGAACGAGAGGCTCGACGCGGTCTGCATGTGGAGGCTGAAGCTCTGCAGCGTCGTGTACGTCGTCGGCGTCGTGAAGCTCTGACCGCAGAAGAACTCGGACCCCGCCGTGCACGTGAACGTGTGCACGCCGTCCCACGGCACCGATACCGTCACCTGCGCACCGGCCGCGCACGGCAGCAACGCCAGCAGAACGGCTCGACTCGCGACACGCATGGCTCACCTCCTAGAGGAAGGACACTCGACGGCCCTCCATGGTGAAAGGCGGCGAGCGCCCGGTTCGTCACGTCACCATCGGCTCCTCCTTCGCCACGCGTTCACCAGTCTCGACGTCTCCATGCATGGGGCCGTGTCCGGTCGACCCGACGGATTGCGTATGGCGAATCGGGGGCGACGTCACCGCGGACGTCGGGTGCCCCCACATGCCCGAGACAGGAGCCTGGCATGCCCGACATCGAGGAGAGTCCCGGCACGAACTCGAAGGCGCCGTCGAAGCTGACCGTCTACCCCGCGTCGATCGTCAAGAACCATGGTGCCAACGACGTCGGCATCTACTTTCCCGACGCGTACATCCCGAGCGGCACGCTCGATCTGCTCGTGTACTTTCACGGTCTGCCGACGCCGTGCGGCGGCAGCAACTCGGACACGATTCGGGACATCTGGCGCAGCAGCACGTTTCCCCTGCGCGAGATGGTGAACAAGAGCAAGAAGAACGTGGTGCTCGTCGCGCCGCGCCTGAATCTCGACGGAGGGTTGAAGCTCGACATGGGCGCGGACGACTTCCTGAGCAAGGTCGTGGGGTTCATCGCGGCGCGCGTCACCAAGGATCCGTTCAAGTGGCACGGCGCCGAGCCGACGGACGACCAGAAGAGCGACCCGGTGATGCACATCCGGAACCTGGTCCTGGCCGCGCACTCGGGCGGCGGTTCCCCGATGTTGAAGATGGCCCAGGAGCTGAAGGCGTCGAAGCTCGCGAAGGTGCGCGAGTGCTGGGGCTTCGACTCGATGTACGGGTCGCCGAGCGCGTGGGTGGACTGGGCGGCCGCGGGGGGGAAGTACTTCCTGTTCTGGACCGCGGAGGGCGCCAACGACAGCAAGAAGTACGGCAGCAACGTGACGACGATGCGGGGCATCCTCGCGAAGGCGAACGGCGGCGCCGGGAGCAACGCGACGAAGGATCCCGACGCCAGCCGCGCCTCGCTCGCGGCGCCGAACGTCGTCATCACCTACGCGCCCAGGCCCACCGACGCCGCGAAGGGATTCATGCCGCCGGGCGGTGGGCGCACCTTCAAGAGCTCCACGGAGAACCACTGCGACGTACCGACGACCTACTGGGGCGACATGATGGGCAGCTTCTGACCCGGCGCGGCGCGCTCCCGCGTCACGCGACGACCGGCTCCTCCTTCACGACGCGACCGCCCGTCTCGACGTCGCGTGTGGGCGGCTCACCGCGCGCGACGAGCACGCCGCCGACGAAGAAGTCGTAGACGTACGCGCCTAACGGTCCGCCGATCAGCGGGCCGACGATCGGCACCCACCAGTAGCCGCCGCCGGAGAACGCGGCGCTTCCCCACCCCGCGAGCCACGTCACGAGCCGGGGCCCGAAGTCGCGCGCCGGGTTGATCGCGTAGCCCGCGTTCGCGCCGAACGACATCCCGATCGCGGCGACGAGCAGCCCGACGACCGCCGGCGCGAGGTTGGACTTCGGCGGCTGGTTGCGCTCGTCGGTGAGCGCGAAGATCACGAGGACGAGCATCGCCGTGCCGATGATCTGGTCGACGACCGGCCCGACGAAGCTCCCGCCGTAGTACGGCGCGGGCCCGGTGACGAAGATGCCCACCGTGCCCGCGCCCGACGCGGCGCCGCGCACGATCCCCTGGCTCATCTCGTACGCGTGGATCGCGTCGGCGTAGTTCAGGTACACGAGCCCCGCACCCGCGAACGCCCCGGCGATCTGCGCGACCGCGTACGGCAGCACCTTGCCCCACGGGAAGCCGCGCCGCAGCGCGAGCGCCACGGTGAGCGCGGGGTTGAGGTGCGCGCCGCTCACACCGCCGGCGACGTACGCGCCTAACGTGACGGCCGCCGCCCAGCCGAACGTGATGAGCAGCCAGTCGCCGCCCGCGACGAACGCCGCGGAGCCGCGTCCCGACTGGCTCAGCGCGGCCACCGCCGTCGCGACGACGCCGGTGCCGAACGCGATCAGCACGAGCGTGCCGAGAAACTCCGCGCAGCACTCGCCGAGCACGCCGCCGCGCCATCCGCGTCGCTGCGTCACCCTGATCTCCGTCATGCGTCCTCCTGTTCCCAGGATCGCGCGCGCTCGACGGCGCGCAGCCAGCGTGTCGTGAGTCGTCGCCGCTCGCTCTCGCCGAGCCGCGGCTCGTAGCGGCGCGCGAGCTGCCACCGCGAGGCCAGCTCCGCGCGGTCCTTCCAGAACCCCGTGGCGAGACCGGCGAGGTACGCGGCGCCCAACGCGGTCGTCTCGCTCACGCGCGGCACCTCCACCGGAACGCCCAACACGTCCGCCTGGAACTGCATGAGGAACGCGTTCACCGCCGCGCCGCCGTCGGCGCGCAGCGGGCGGTCCGCGTGCAGCGTGAGCCCGGCATCGTTCCCCATCGCGCTCACCACGTCCGCCGTCTGGTACGCCATGCTCTCGAGCGCGGCGCGCGCGAGATGCGCCTTCGTCGAGCCGCGCGTGAGGCCCAACAGCGTGCCGCGCGCGTACGGGTCCCAGTGCGGCGCGCCGAGGCCGGTGAGCGCGGGGACGAAGTACACGCCCTCGTTCGACGACAGCGACGTCGCGAGCGCCTCGGTCTCCGCCGCGCTCTCGATCACCCCGAGCCCGTCGCGCAGCCACTGCACCGCCGCGCCCGCGACGAAGATGGATCCCTCGAGCGCGTACTCCGCGGGCTCGCCGTCGATCTGCCACGCGAGCGTGGTGAGCAGCCCGTGGCGGCTCGGCACCGGCCGCGCGCCGGTGTGCATCATGAGGAAGGCGCCGGTGCCGTACGTGTTCTTCACCATCCCTTCCTGGAAGCACGCCTGCCCGAACAGCGCCGCGTGCTGGTCGCCGGCGATCCCCGCCACCGGCACCTCGGCGCCGAGGAACGCGTCGGGATTCGTGCGCGCGTGCAGCGTGGCCGACGGGCGCACCGTGGGAAGCACGGCGGCGGGGATGCCTAACAGATCGAGCAGCGCGGGATCCCACCGCAGCGCGCCGATGTCGAACAGCAGCGTGCGCGACGCGTTCGTCACGTCGGTGCCGTGCACGGCGCCGGCGGCCGCGGTGCCGCCGCTGAGCTGCCAGAGCAGCCACGCGTCGATGGTGCCGAACGCGAGCTCGCCCCCTTCGGCCCGCGCGCGGAGCCCGTCGACGTTGTCGAGCAGCCAACGGAGCTTCGTGCCGGAGAAGTACGGGTCGAGCACGAGCCCCGTGCGCCGCCGCACGTCGTCCTCGCGGCCGGCGGCCTTCAGCTCCTCGCAGAGCGGCGCGGTGCGCCGGTCCTGCCACACGATGGCGTGGTGCACCGGGCGGCCGGTCTCGCGGTCCCACAGCACGGTCGTCTCGCGCTGGTTCGTGATGCCGACGGCGCGCACCTCGGCGGGCCGCACGCCGGCGTCGGCGAGCGCGGCGCCGACGAGCATGCGCACGCCGCGCCAGATCTCCTCGGCGTCGTGCTCCACCCAGCCGGGGCGCGGGTAGTGCTGCGTCACCTCGCCGTACGCGCGGCCGCGAATGGTCGCCGCGTGGTCGAAGACGAGCACCGTGGTGCCCGTGGTACCCTGGTCGATCGCCAGCACCACGCCGTCGCTCACCGGTCGCTCCTGTTAGGCGGGAAGTCGGGGGCGCGTGCCCCGGAGAGGCGGCTATGTTCGCGCGGCGTGGCGCGGAGCGCCAGGGCTCCACGTATGAGTTTCTGCAGGACTGAAGAAGGACTGAAGGAGGACTGAAGCAGGACCAACACCTTTGTTGGTGTTCTCCTGCTTCAGTCCTCCTTCAGTCCTCCTTCAGTCCCACACGAACACGTACGTGGAGTCCGCCCGGCGAGACCATGGCGCATCGGGAGCGCCGCCTGCATTCTGATCCCACGCCCCGCCCAGTGGCCCCCCGTGGGCCCACCGCCCAGGAGACATCGTGGACAACAACCAGTTCTCCCGCCGAGAGTTCCTCGGCCTCGGCGCGTTCGCCGGCGCGTCGCTCGCCGGCCGCCGCATCCGTCCCGCGCGCGAGCTCGTGCTCGACGCTCCCGCGCAGCCCCCGGTCTCGAGCCAGCCGAGCGATCGCGTGCGCTTCGGCATCGTCGGCGTCGGCATGCAGGGATCGGGGCTGCTCGCCACCGCCATCACCGTTCCCGGCGTGGAGTGCGTCGCGGCGGCGGACCTGTACGACGGGCGGCACGTGCTCGCGCGCGAGATCACGAACAACCCGAGCCTGCGCGTCACGCGCCGCTATCAGGAGCTGCTCGACGACAAGAACATCGACGCCATCATCGCCGCGGTCCCCGACCACTGGCACAAGCAGCTCGTCATCGACGCGCTGAACGCGGGCAAGGACGTGTACTGCGAGAAGCCGATGTCGCACACCCCGGCGGACGGCGTGGCCATGCTCGACGCCGCGCGCAGGACGGGGCGCATCGTGCAGATCGGATCGCAGCGCGTCAGCTCGCCCATCTGCGCGAAGGCGCGCGAGTTGATCGCGCAGGGGATGATCGGCGAGCTGACGCTGGTCGAGGGATGGAACGGGCGCAACGACCCGACCGGCGCGTGGCAGTATCCGCCGCCGCTCGATCTCTCCCCCGCGAACCTCGACTGGGACACGTGGCTCGGCACCGCGCCGAAGAAGCCGTTCGACCCGATCACGTTCGCGCGGTGGCGCGCGTGGAAGGAGTACGGCACCGGCGTCGCGGGCGACCTGCTCGTGCACCTCGTCAGCGGCCTGCTGTTCATGCTCGACATGAACCGGCCGCCCACGCGCGTCGCGTCGGTCGGCGGCATCCGCCGGTGGAAGGACGGACGCAACATGCCCGATGTGCACGCCGCCGTGTACGACTACGCGGGGCTCCCGGTCTACATGCGGCTCAACCTCGGCACGGAGATGCCGGAGACGTACCGCTTCCAGGGATCGAAGGGCATCCTCGAGATGACCGGCAACACCATCGCGCTCACGCCGCAGTGGGGCGACGACCGCTCGCCGAGCTACTACTCGGGCAGCTTCCCGAAGGCGATGCGCGACGCGTACGTGAAGCAGTGGCACGCCGAGAACGACGAGCGCCTCGCGCGCGAGTCGATGTCGGAGGCGGTCGTCATTCGCGGCGGGAACTTCGACGCGACGAAGGGCCACCTCGCGAACTTCTTCGACGCGGTGCGCACGCGGAAGCCGGTGGTGGAGGACGCGCTGTTCGGGCACAACGCGGCGCTCGCCTGCCACCTGGCGAACGAGTCCTACTTCCGGCAGGACTCGGTGCGGTGGGACGAGGGCGCGCGGACGATCAAGAGTTAGTCAAGAGTTAGGCACCAGCAGCGCCAGCATCCCCATCCCGAGACACAGCGCGACCGCCGCGCGCCGCAGCACCCGGCGCGGCACGCGGCGGCCGACCTGTCGCCCGAGCGTCACGGCGAGCAGGCCCTTCGTGCTGAGCGCGAGCGTGGCGCCGAGCCACACGCCGAGCGGGGCGTGCGACTCGAGCGCCGTCGCCGCCGCGGCGAGCTGCCCGGGGTCGGCCCACTCGGTGAAGAACACCGACGAGAACGCGGTGAGCACGGCAGGCCACCCCGCCGCGCGCGCCACGTCGCCCGCCGCCGGCGCCTCGTCGCGCTCGCGCCACAGCACGATCGCGGCGACGCCGAACGTCGACGCGCTCGCCGACGCGACGACCCACGACGGCAGCCCGGCGAGCAGCCTGCCTAACAGCACCGCGGCGAGCGCCTTCCCCATGAACGCCGGCACGACGCCGGCGAGCACGCGCGCGCTGCCGTAGCGTGCCGCGAGCGCGCCGACCGCGAACAGCGAGCGGTCGCCGAGCAGCTCGGCGGCGAGCACCGTCGCGTACGCGGCGCCGACCCAGGCGAGCGCGTCGCGCACGTCAGCTCTCCCCGGCGAGGTTCACGATCGTGAGGCCGCCGGACGGCGCGCCGCCCGGCATCCGCGCGACGAGCGACCCCGCGCCCCGGCGTGCCCCGCGCTTCAGCAGCACGATCACCGGCTCGGGCCCCGGCATCGCCAGTGCCGCGAGATCGAGCGTGAACGCCTTCGCCGTCGGCACGTACGCGCGCCGCAGATCGAGCTGCTGCTTCAGCGCCGGCCGCGCGTCGGTGGCCTGCGTGAGATGCGCGGCGTCGAGCTTCGTCGTCGCGAGCGACTTCCATCCCGCCTTCTTCGCCGCGGCACCGAGTGCCTTGCTCATCACCACGCCGCGCACGAGCGCGCGCGCCGCCGCGTCGAGCGTGAGCGACGCTGCGCCGCTCGGCCACAGGTCGAGCACGAGCGCGTGCGACTTCGGGCCGACGACCGCCGGCGGGTTGATGACGGCGAGGTTGCGCAGCGCGCACTGCCGCGAGTTGCGCACGAGGTCCCCGACGTCGAGCGAGCCGGCGGTGATCGGATCGTTCCCCGCGGAGACGATCGCGAGCAGCGCGACGGCGCTGCCGATCGTCATCGGCACCGACCAGTCGAAGCCGACGACGGCGCTGCGCCCCGACTCGATGCGGTCGATCACGCGGTGCGGCGCGACCGGCTGCCACGGCGCGGCCGCCGGCACGACGTTGCTCGGGAACGCCGTCCAGAATCCGTTCGGCAGCCCGGGGAGCGTCGCGCTGCCGCCGACGAAGAACACGCGCACCGCCACCTGCTGCGCGGCGAGCCGGCCGCGGTTGTGCACCTGCACGTACACGCGCACCGACTGCCCGCGCGCCGGCCGCTCGTCGAGCAGCCCGGCGGCGAACTGCACGCCCTGCTCGTCGACCTTGCTCCGGTCGTCGGAGTAGACGTCGAACTGCAGGTCGTCGAGCCGCGACGTGCGGAACGGCGAGGCGTCGATCTTCACGTCCGGCGACTGCCACCAGAACAGGTTCGTCCCCTTCGCGAACGGGTTCGGCACGTCGACGACCGAAGGGAGTACGCGCCCGGTGTCGGCGGCGTGGTCGCGCACGTACACCTGCACGTCGGGCGTCGGCGTCGCGTCGACCGGGATCTCCCACACGCCGCGCGCCTGCGTGCCGGCGCGGAGCAGCCGCGTGCGCGGGTGCAGCAGCACGTCCTTCACGAGCACGTTGGGCAGCCCGCGGCCGAACGACGTCCACGTGGCGCCGCCGTCGTCGGTGCGCGACACGCCGACGTCGGTGGCCGCGAACAGCGTGTCCGGCGCCGTGGGGTCGATCTCGAGCGCGTTCACCGCGACGTCGGGCAGGCCGGCGCGCACCGCGGTCCACGTCGCGCCACCGTCGGCGGAGCGATACACGGTGCCGCGGCCGCCGCTGTTCACGGCGCACCACAGCACCGTCGGCGTGACGGGGTCGACGAGGATCTCCGTCATGTAGCCCTGCGCGGGCGTGGTGAGCGCGGCGACGTGCCACGACGCGCCCGCGCGATCGAGCCGGAACGCCTCGCCGCCGTCGGTGCCGACGTAGATGCGGTCCGCCGTCGCCGCGGTCACCGCGCTCGGGAACCCCTCCGCGCCGATGGGCACCGCGCGCCAGTGCGCGCCGCCGTCGCGCGAGACCCACACCTGTGTCGCGCCGCGTACGACGAGCTTGCCGTTCACGTCGAGCGGCGGATAGAACAGCGCGTCCTCGTCGTTCAGCGCCTTCGGCGTCGCCGCCTTCCAGTCGTTCCACGCGCCGCCGCCGTCGGAGCGCTCGACGTACGGGCCGTAGTACGAGTGATAGCAGACGTACGGCTCGTCGGCGTCCACGGCGCAGTCGCCGCCGTCGCCGTCGGCGACGTGGTACCACACCTGCTGCCCTTCGTAGCGGATGGTGCCGTTGTCCTGCGTGCCGGCGAGCAGCCACGCGTCGTACTCGGGGTGCTGCGCGAGGAACTCGATCTCGGTGATGCACATCCCCTTGTTCAGCGACTTCCATTGCTGCCCGGCGTCGGGGGAGCGGAACAACCCACCGTCGCTGCCGATGTAGACGACGTTCGGGTCGGTAGGCCCGAACGCGATCGCGTGCTGGTCGGGGTGGATGCTGTCGCCGGTCGGCCGCTTCGCCGAGATGTTCGTCCACACCCACGCGCCGTCGTCCTGCCGCTCGCCGCGGTGCGCGTTGATCGCGCCGAGGTACACCGCGTCGGGGTTGTTCGGCGCGACGGCGAGGAACCAGTCGTACCACGCCTGCGCCGTCTGGATGTCCGGGGGCGGCCTAACGCTCGCGAACGCGCCGCCGAACGTCTCGCGCCGCCAGAGGTACGGCTTGGGCATGCGCACCGTCTGGCCCGACTCCTCGGTCGCGAGGGTGTCGACGACGTTAGGCGGTCCGGCGGCGTACGCGTACGCGACGCTGCCGTTGCCCGGCGCGTGGTCGACCGCGATGCGGTTCGCCTGGAAGCCCGCCGGCGTGCCGGGCATCGCGACCGCGGCCCACGTGCGGCCGCCATCGACGGAGCGCCACACGCCGTCGGCACACCCGGCGAGCACCTCGCGCGACGCCGCGGGGTTCGTCGGTACGGGCGGATGCATCGACAGGCTCCAGACGAGCCCCGCGCGGCGCCGCGCCCACGTCGCGCCGCGGTCGGTCGACTCCCACAGGCCGCTCGTCGTCGCCGCGAGCAGGTGGTCGCCGTTCGTCGGATCGACGACGAGGTCGTAGAAGCTGATGCCGACGAACGTCGCGCCGGGGAGCACGGCCCACGTCGCGCCGGCGTCGTCGGACACGAGCAGCCCGGCCGCGCGCACGTTGCGGTTCGGCGACTCGGCGCTGTTCCCCTCGCCGGTGCCGCAGTACACGCGGCGCGGATCCGACGGATCGAACGCGAGCGCGCCGATGGCGAGCGACGGCTGATCGTCGGTGCGCGGCGTCCACGTGAGACCGCCGTCGCGCGTCTCCCACACGCCGCCGCCCGCCGAGCCGCACAGCACGTGCAGGTCGTCGCGCGGATCGACGGCGATGGCCGAGACGCGTCCGGCAACCGGCGGACGGCTGCCGATGCCGGTGCCGTAGCTCTGGCCGTGCGGCATGAAGTACGGCCCGAGCGGCTGCCAGCTGCGGCTCGCGCCCAACGGCGGGGCGCCTAACGGCGCGGCCGCGGCGGCGGCGAGCTGATGCCGCACCGCGTGATAGCCGGCGACGATCGCCGCCGCGGCGGACGCCGGCTCGGGCACGGCGCCGGGGGCCGGCTCGGGGGTCGGCACATCGGGGAGCGCGGGCGGCTCGGGGGGCTTCGGCTCGGGCGCGATGCCGCGCATGGCGAGCATCATGTTGAGCCGCGCGAGCGCCTTGCCGCCGGGGACCTTGCCGCGGGGACGCGCCGAGCCGCGGGGCGCGACGCGCCCGGTAGGGGGTGTCGAGACCGGAGCTTTCACGGGTCGGTACCTCGCTCCTCGTCCGTCGTCTTCTCGTCCGGAAGCGGCTCCGCGGCGTCGTCGTCCGGAGCGTCCGGGTCGAGGCCTCGCTCGAGTCGTTGCTGGCGCAGCCGCGCGGCGGCGCCGCCTCCCGGCGGCTTGGGTGGGAGATCGGGCCCGTCGCGCTTCTTCGGCGTCTTCATGCGTCGATCCTCCGGGTTGGAGTCGCTACCGATACGCCGCTGCCTGGATCCCGTACAGCTCCGCGTACGGTCCGCCGCGGCGCACGAGCGCGTCGTGCGAGCCCACCTCCACCACGCGCGCGCCGTCCATCACGACGATGAGATCGGCCATGCGCACGGTGGAGAAGCGATGCGACACGAGCACGGTGACGCGCCCCTCGTCGTTCGCGCCGCGGCTCGCCGCGACGTACCGCTCGAACAGCGCGTGCTCGGTCTCGGCGTCGAGCGCGGCGGTCGGCTCGTCGAGCACGAGCAGCAGCGGGCGGTCGCGCATGAACCCGCGCGCGAGCGCGAGCTTCTGCCACTGCCCGAACGACACGTCGACGCCCTCCGGCCATCCCGCGCCGAGCTGCGTGTCGAGGCCCGCGGGCAGCCGCGCCACGACGTCGTCCGCGCCCGCGCGCGCCACCGCGCGTCCCACCGGCTCCGCGTCGTCGAGGTGCCTAACGTCGCCGAGCCCCACGGCGTGCCGCGCGCGGAGCTCGAAGCGGAAGAAGTCCTGGAACGCGCCGGTGAGCCGCGTGCGCCACGCGTCGGGCCGCACGCGTGCGAGCGGCACGTCGTCCAGGTAGATGGCGCCCGACGTGGGCTCGTACAGCTTCGCGAGCAGCTTCACGAGCGTGGACTTGCCGGCGCCGTTCTCGCCGACGATCGCGACCACCGCGCCGGCCGGCAGTGCGAGCGACACGTCGTCGAGCACGAGGCGCGTGGTGCCCGGGTACGCGAACGACACGCGCTCCAGCCGGATGCCGTCGCGGAGCGCATCGGGCGCCGGGAGGTCCGCCGCCTGGTGCGCCGCGGCCGCGTAGTCCTCGAGCCATGCGAGGCGCCGCGCACCGTACACCCAGAAGCCGCGCAGGAAGCCCAGCTCCCCCACCGTCGCGCCCACGTACATCGACAGCCGCGAGCCCGCCGCGAGCACGAGCAGCACGCTCGCCGCCGGCGCGCGCATGCCTAACGCCACGAACGCGATCGCGCCGACGTACGCGAGGCCGAACACCGCCCACGCGAGCGCGTGCCACGCCGCCGACGCCCACCGCACCGCCGCGACCGGCGCATGCCCGCGGCCCCACGTCTCGCGCCGCCTCGCGACCAGCTGCGCGCCGATGCCGGCCACGCGCACCTCCTTTCCCGACGCCGCCGTCGTCGCGACGGTGAAGAGGTGGCGCGCGAGCCGGTCGTGCGCCGCGGCGCGCTCCTGCGCCACGCGCTCGACGCCCGGACGCCACGTCGCGGTGACGACCGTGGGCAGCGCGGCGACCGCGAGCAGCGCGAGCGCGGGGTGGATCGACACGAGCAGCGCGACCGTGACGCCGAGGCGCAGGATCCAGCCGCACGTCTCGAACACCGACATGTACATGTGGTCGAGCACGAACACCTGGTCGCGCAGCATCGCGAGCCGGTCGAGGTACTCCGGCCGCTCGTGGTGCGCGATCGTCGCCACCGACGCCTGCAGCCGCGCGACGTGCGACTCGAGCGCGATCGTCACGCGGTCCCGGAAGCGCCGCTGCACGCGCGTGCTCACCGTGCGCAGGAACCACGTCGCGGTCGCCGTGGCGCCGAGCCCGATCGCGGCGGCGAGCACGAGGCGCGGGCGGTGGCCGAGCACACCCCTGCCCAAGAGGGCGAGCCACAGCGCGAGCAGCGCGTCGGGGAGCGCGGCGAGCTGCGACAGCACGAACGCGGCGAGCATCATCCGCGGCTCGTGGCGGTAGCCGAGCTTGCACAGTCGCCAGATGGACGACAGCGCGGGGGGCAGCGGATCTGGGTCGCCGGTCGGTTTCACGGAGGTCGAGTCTCGAGGGGCGTCTCAGGGCTCACGTACGTGTTTCTGTCGGACTGAAGGAGGACTGAAGAGCGACTGAAGAAGGACGACAACAACGACGTTGTGTTTGGTCGTTCTTCAGTCCTCCTTCAGTCCTCCTTCAGTCCCACACACACTCGTACGTGGAGCCGTGCACGCCACGTCAAGCGAGCACGTCGTACGCGACTCCTTCCTCGTCGGCGTCCGCGGCGAAGCGCTGCGCCTGCAGCTCGAACATGGTGCGATATCGCCCGCCGCGCGACATCAGCTCGTCGTGCGTGCCGAGCTCCACGACGCGCCCGCCCTCCACGACGCAGATGCGGTCGGCGTGGCGCACGGTCGAGAAGCGGTGCGAGACGAGGATCGTCGTGCAGTGGCGCGTCGCCGCGAGCACGCGGTCGAAGATCTCCGACTCGCCGCGCACGTCGAGCTGCGCGGTCGGCTCGTCGAGCAGCACGACGCCGGCGCCCAGCTGCACGGCACACAGCGCGCGGGCGAGCGCCACGCGCTGCCACTGGCCGCCGGAGAGATCGGTGCCCCCCTCGTAGCCGCGCGCGAGCACGGTGTCGAGCGACGCGAGCCCGTCGGCGCCGGCGGCGGCGAGCGCGCCGCGCACGGCGTCGTCCGGAGCGCCGGCGGGAGCGACGTTCTCGCGCAGCGGCAGCTCGAAGCGCGTGAAGTCCTGGAACACCGCGGTCACCCGCGCGCGCCACGCCGCGACCTCGAGGTCACGCAGATCGACGCCGTCGATCTCGATCGTGCCCGACTGCGGGTCGTACAGCCGGCACAGCAGCTTCGCGAGCGTCGTCTTGCCGGCGCCGTTCTGCCCGACGACGGCGAGCGACGTGCCGGCGGGGATCGTGAGGTCGAACCGGTCGAGCACCGGCGGGGCGTCATCGTCGTACGCGAACGTGACGTCGCGAAAGCGGATCTCGCGCGCCGGCATCGCCGCGGCCGAGCGCGTACCGGCGCGCAGCGCGCCGCCCCGCTCCATCGCGGGCCCGAGGCGCAGGACGGCGGCGACGGGCGCGGCGGCGCCGTCGAGCGCCCAGTTCAATCCGCCGAACGCGATCATCGACACGCCGACCGCACTCGACGCGAACGCCACCGCGCGGCCGAGCGTGAGCGCGCCGTCGCTGGCCGCGTGCGCGATGGCCCAGAACACGACGACGTTCGCGCCTAACACGAGCGCCAGGCTCCAGGCGAGCGGCCGCTCGCGCAATCGCGTCGCCTCGTACTGCAGCGCGTGCAGCGTGGTGCGACGCGCGACGAAGCGGTCGATGACCCAATCGGCGAGCCCGAACAGCCGCAGCTCCTTCGCCGGCGCGGGCTGCACGGCGAGCCGGTACGCGTACTCCGCATCGCGCTCGGCGGCGCGCACGGGCTCCGTGTTGCGGTCCTTCCAGACGGCGCTCTCGCGCAGCAGCCAGTGCGTGGCGAGCCACGCGCCGGCCAGGACGACCGGCGCCCACCACGCGAACGCCGCGAGCACCGCCGCGCACGCGACGCCGCCGATCAGGTCGACGAGTCCGCGCGCGATGAAGTCGACGGAGATGTTGAGCGGCGGCCCGGTCATGCCCGTATCGAAGTCGCGCGCGAGCGTGAGGTCGCCGGCGAGCCGCGCGTCCTCGAGGTGCCCGATCCCCGGCGGCCGGACGCAGGCCTCGGTGAGCCGATCGTAGAGCCACGCCGCGGTGCGGTCACCGAGCGTCGCGCTCACCGCCTGGTGGATCGGCGTGAGGACCTGCATGAGGACGAAGACCGTGCCCGCGAGCGCGAGGGGGAGCGCGAGTCGGTCGCCGCGCTGCACCGCCCCGGTGACGACGCCGATCGCGACGGTGAACGCGGCGGGGAGGAGGCCGCGCAGCAGGAGGCCGGCCCACCAGGCGACGGTGAGGCCGGGGGCCGCGTGTGGGAGGGCGGCGAAGAACTTCCACTCGTTGCGCTCGCGCAGACGATGGAGCACGGGGGATATTCTATGAGGAACGGCGGGACGTCGTACTGCGGGACGATCGACGGCGGGACGGCTGACGGCGGGACGGCTAACGGCGGGACGTCCCACGGCGGACGCCTGACGGCGGGGTTGGTAGTGCGTTCGGAGGGATCCGGTCGGCGTCGGATTGGTACCGAATCGCGTTTGGCACATAGCACCTTGGGCGAAGGGGGGGGAGCCCCCCTGGTACCTAGGGACCGCGCCCGCCGTTCGACGTCCCGCCGTTCATCGTCCCGCCGTTCATCATCCCGCCGTTCATCGTCCCGCCGTTGGGCGTCGCGCCGTCGGGCGTCCCGCCGTCAGCCGTCCCGCCGTCAGCCGTCCCGCCTCACCCATCCTTCATGCTCGCCATCATGGGCGCCATGCCCGACGAAGTCCGCCACCTCGTCGACGCGCTGCGCGACGTGCGCACCGTCACGCGCGGCAACCGGCGGTATCATCGCGGCACGCTGTGGGGGCACGACGTGGTCGTCGTCTTCTCGCACTGGGGCAAGGTCGCCTCCGCGATGACGGCGACGACGCTCGTGAGCGAGCTGGGAGCGGAGCTGCTGCTGTTCACCGGCGTCGCGGGCGGCGTGGATCCGACGCTCCGCGTGGGCGACGTCGTCGTCGCGACGCGGCTCGTGCAGCACGATCTCGACGCGCGCCCGCTGTTCGCCCGCCACGAGATCCCGCTGCTCGGCCGCACCTACCTCGAGGCCGACCCGACGCTGCGCGCGGCCGTACACGACGCGGCGGCCACGTTTCTCTCCGAGGTGGCGAACGCGCCGGACACGCCGGTCGCCACCGCGCTGCGGGCCGTCGGCGTGTCGGCGCCGCGCGTCGTGGAGGGGCTCGTGGCGAGCGGCGACCGCTTCTTCGCCTCGGACGCCGCGCGCGCCGAGCTGCGGCGCGACCTCCCGGAGACCACATGCGTGGAGATGGAGGGCGCCGCCGTGGCGCAGGTGTGCGTCGAGCACGGGGTCCCGTTCGCCGTCGTGCGCACGATCTCCGACGCGGCCGGCGACCACGCCGCGGTCGACTTCACGACGTTCCTCGAGGCGGTGGCGAGCACGTACTCGCACGAGATCCTGCGGCGGATGCTCGGCGGCGGCGCTTCGTTTTGAACCGCAGAGGGCCGCAGAGGGCCGCAGAGGGCCGCAGAGGGCCGCAGAGAACGGCAACGGCTTTCTTAACCACAGAGGACACAGAGGACACGGAGGAAGCCAAACAAGAAGTGGCTCTCCTCCGTGTCCTCTGTGGTTCAATACAAACAGGCAGTCCTCTGCGCCCCTCTGCGGCCCTCTGCGGTTCAACACCAGAGCACCGGGCCCGTTTACTTTGCGACCGTGACCCTCCTCGCCGCCCTCTGGCTCGCGCTGCTGCACGCGCTCGCGCCCGCCCCCATCGCCGGACCGGCGTGGGGCGCGGTGGCGCCGCGCTCGGCGGCGGCTGTCGTCGTGATGGCGCAGGAGACCCAGGCGCCAAGCGAGGCGCTGCGAGCCGAGCGGGTGGCGGCGCGCGTGATGGTGGCGCGCGTCGCGCAGCCGGCGCCGCCCGCACCATCCCGGTCGTGCCTCGCGGCGAGTGAGCCCGATCTCGCGCACCGCGCCGCGCGCGCCCCGCCGGCCGGGTGCGGCCGCTCGTACGCCGTGGCCGCGTCGGGCGGCGTCCGCCCGTACTACCCGACCGCTCCCCCTCTCCAGGGCTGATTCCCAGTCTCGCGCCGGGCCTTCCGCCCGGGGCGCGTCCGATCAACCCCTGGAGACTCGCATGACCTCGACGATGACCCCGCCGGCGACGCCGGCGGCCGCTCCCGCGCGCGCCGAGCGCCGCCCTGCCACGCCCGCCGCCTGGCGCTGGTACCGCAGCGAGCCGTGGCTCGCGCTCGTGCTCGCGGCGTACGTCCCGATGCTCGTGGCCTTCTTCACGCCGCAGCGGTTCCACCTCGCGTTCATGGTGGTCAGCGGCGCGCTGATGGTCGCCGCGCTGGTGCTGCTGCTGCGGCAGGGCCCCTTCCAGCCGCGCCGGCCGTCGCGTTGAGCGGCGGCCGCGGCATCGGGGATGCGCTGTCGGGCGCGCGATGACCACCGAGCCGTTCGGCACCGCGGCGCTCCTGGCGACGTTCGGCGCGCTGCTCGCCATCGCGGCGATCTTCAGCCGGGCGTCGCAGCGGATCGCGGTGCCGCTCGCGCTCGCGTTCCTCGGCGTCGGGATGCTCGCCGGCTCGCAGGGGCTCGGCGGCATCCCGTTCGACGACTACGCGTTCGCGTTCCGACTCGGCACGATCGCGCTCGTGCTGATCCTGTTCGACGGTGGGCTGAACACGCCGCTCGGCACGCTGCGCGACGCGATCGCGCCGTCGGGGGTGCTCGCGACGTTAGGCGTCGTGGGCACGGCGGGCCTCGTGGCGTGGGCCGCGCACTCGCTCGGCTTCGCGTGGCCGCACGCCATGCTCCTCGGCGCCATCGTCTCGTCGACGGATGCGGCGGCGGTGTTCTCGGTGCTGCGCGGGAGCGGGATCCAGCTCAAGCGGCGCGTCGGCGTCACGTTGGAGGTGGAGTCGGGGATCAACGACCCGATGGCGGTCATCCTCACGATCGCCACCACGCGCCACCTCCTGTCGCCGGCGACGCCGCTCGGCTGGCGGCTCGCGCTCGACGTGCTGTGGGAGATCGCCGTCGGGCTCGCGTTCGGCGCGGGGATCGGATGGGGCGCGCGGCTGCTGATCTCGCGCGTGCGGCTCCCGGCGGGCGGACTCTATCCGGCGCTCACGTTAGGCGTCGCGTTCCTCGCGTTCAGCGTGCCGACGCTGCTGCACGGCAGCGGCTTCCTCGCGGTGTACGTCGCCGCCGCGATCCTCGGAGACGGGCGCCTGCCGTACCGCCTCAGTCTCCTGCGCGTGCACGACGCGCTCGGGTGGCTGAGCCAGATCACGATGTTCCTCGTGCTCGGGCTGCTCGTGTTCCCGTCGCGGGTGCTCGCGGTCGCGGGCACCGGGCTCGCCCTCGCGCTGTTCCTCGCGTTCATCGCGCGGCCGCTCGTGACGGCGCTCTGCCTGCTGCCGTTTCGCGCGTACACGCGGCGCGACGTCGCGTACGTGGGATGGGTCGGGCTGCGCGGCGCGGTGCCGATCATCCTCGCGACGTACCCCGTGCTGAGCGGCGCACCGGGCGCCCGGCGGGTGTTCGACGTCGTGTTCTTCGTCGTCGTCGTGAACGCGCTGCTGCCCGGCGCCACGGTGCCCTGGGTGACGCGCCGGCTCGGCCTGGAGTCGACCGAGCCGCCGCCGCCGCCCGCGGTGCTCGAGATCGAGAGCATGCAGCCGCTCGTCGGGGAGCTGGTGTCGTTCCACATCGACGAGACGCTCGCCCCGTGCGGCTCCACGCTGCGCGAGCTGCCGTTCCCGGGCGGCGCCTCGGTGGTGCTCATCGTGCGCGGCCGCGAGCTCGTCGCGCCTAACGGCGACACGGTGCTGCAGCCGGGGGACCACGCGTACGTCGTCACGTCCGAGGAGGACAAGCCGCTGCTGCATCTGCTGTTCGGGAGAACCGAGCAGGGCTGACCGGGCGCGCCGTTCACGACTCCACGTACGAGTTCTTGTACGACTGAAGGAGGACTGAAGAGAGACTGAAGAAGGACCAACAACACTTTTTGTGTTTGGTCCTTCTTCAGTCTCTCTTCAGTCCTCCTTCAGTCCTCCGGAAACACGTACGTGGAGTCGTGCGTGGCTCACACGTCACCGCAGTCGCGACGCGCGCCGCATGGAGAGGAGCAGCGCGAGCAGCAGGATCGCCGAAGCGCCGCCGAGGATCCGCGCGAACGTCTCGTGCCCGCGGTCGTACGCCTGGTACGCCAGCACACCCGACGCCGTCGCGAGCACGCAGTAGATCAGTTGATGCGCGCCGGCGTATACCAAGCGCGCCGACGCCTCCAGCTCCGGCACGCGGATGGACAGCTCGCCGCGCTGCGCGCGCTCCAGCACCTGCTGCAGGTTCTCCGGGATCGTGATCGCCCGACGCGCGACCTGCATCACCGACGCGCGCAGCACCTCGCTCCAGTCGCGGTCCTCGCCGAGCACGACGTCCTCCAGGTAGGGGCGGATCACGGTCATCGGGTTCCACGACGGATCCAGCTCCGTGCAGAGCCCGATCAACAGGAGTAGCGTGCGCTCCAGCAGCACCCAGTCCTTCGGCACCTGGAACGTCGCCGTGAGCTGCCGGAACGAGACGTCGAGCTTCCGCAGATCGGCCATCGTCTCGAGCTTCGAGCGCATGTCCATCTGCAGGTCGGCGAGCTTCCAGTCGCCGGCCGAGATCTCGTCCAGGAAGCGGCGCTGGGCGTAGTCGATCACGCGACGCGCCACGTCCGCGCTCGACGCGTCGCGCGCCACGAAACCCATCGAGCGGATCGCGTCGACGATCTTGTCCGCGTCGCGGCGGATCATCGCCTCGAGGAACGCCGGGATGCCCGCCTTCATGTGCGGCGCCAGCACGCCCACCGCGCCGAAGTCCACGAACACGATCGCGCCATCGTGAGCGACGAGGATGTTCCCCGGGTGCGGGTCCGCGTGATAGAACCCGTCGACGAAGATCATGCGGCAGTACGCCGAGACCACGCGCGCCGCGAGCTCGCGCCGGTCGAGCCCACGCGCGGCGAGTCCGTCGAAGTCGGTGATCTTCGTCCCATCCATGAACTCCGTCGTCAGCACGCGGCGCGACGAGCGCTCGGGCACCACGCGCGGCAGCCGGACCGTCGCGTCGCCGGCGAAGCTCGCCGCGATGCGCTCGATGTTCGCCGCCTCCTTCGCGAAGTCGAGCTCCTCGGCGATCATCTGGCTGATCTCCGGGTGGTACGACTCGATGCCGCGCACGCCGGTGAAGAACTGCACCACCGCGAGCAGCCGGCGGATCGTGTCCAGGTCCTCGCGCGCCACGCGCTCGATGTCGGCGTGCTGCGCCTTCACGGCGACCCTGCGACCGTCCGGGAGCACCGCGATGTGCACCTGCGCGAGCGACGCCGTCGCCACCGGCACGGTGTCGAGCTCGCGGAACAGTGCCGACGGGTCCTGCCCGAGCTCCGCGCGGATGCGCGCCGCGATCTCGTCGAACGGGCGCGGTGGGAGCCGGTCCTGCAGCCCCTCGAGCTCCCCGCGGAACTCCGGCGGGAGGACGTTCGTGAGGATGCTGATCAACTGCCCGACCTTGATGAACAGCCCTCCCGCGTCGAGGATCGCGCGGTGGATGCGGCGCGCGCTCGCGCGGTGCGTGCGCTCCACCGCGGCCGCGTAGCGCGCGCGGCGCATGAGCGGACGGCGAACGCGGAGCCACAGGTAGCTCGCGATCACGCGAGCCGTCGTGGCCCAGATGCGGAGGAAGCGGGAGCGGCGGTGCGCGGCGGGCATGGGCGAATAATGCGCGCATGGCGTCGACGGTGTACCTTGCTGCCCCATGACGAGACCGTGGCGGCTCATCGTGTCACTGCTCGCCGTGCTGGGCGCCATGCTCGGCGCGCCGAGCGCCGGCGCCCAACGCGTGCTCCGCTGGGGCGGCGACGCGGAGGGCGGTACGCCGTTCGTCGAGGCCGACCCCGCGAACCCGTCGCGCGTGCGCGGCTTCGACGTCGAGATCGCGGAGATGCTCGCGCGCGGGCTCGGACGCACGCCGCAGTTCGTGCAGGTCGCGTGGGCGTCGATCCCGCAGTCGGCCGAGCGCGGCGACTTCGACATCGGGCTGTCCGGCGTCGAGGAGCGGCCGGAGCTCGCCGCGCAGCACGCGCTCACGCTGCCGTACTACGAGTTCCGCGAGGTGCTCGCGGTGCGCGTCGCCGACTCCGCGCGGTATCGCCGGCTCGCCGACCTCGCCGGCCATCGCGTCGCGACGCTCGGCAGCACGGGCGCGTATCAGATCCTCCTCGACGCGCAGGCGAAGACGGGCCTCGTGCCGATCTCGTACGACGACGACGTGCACCCGTACGGAGATCTCGTCGCCGGCCGCGTCGACGCGGTGCTGCTCGACCACATCATCGCCGAGCGCTCGCTGCGGCGCGTCGGACGCGGGAAGTTCGTGATCGTGCCGGAGCCCGTGGCGACGGGGCACTACGTCGGCGTGCTCGCGCGCGCGAACGTCGCGCTGCGCGACTCGATGAACGCGATCCTGCGCGCGCGCGCATGGCCGACGGCTCGCTCGAGCGCACGTTCCGCGCGTGGGGCGTGTGGGACGACTCGCAGACCGCGCACTTCCGGCGCGTGCTCGCTGCGGCGCCGCAGGCGGGGGCATCGGAGATCGCCGCGCCGCACCCCGACACCGTGCCGCGAGCCGCGCAGGCGAACGCCGCGCTCACGTACGTGCCGGCGCTGCTGCGCGCGGCGGGCGTGACGCTCGCGCTGTCGCTGCTGTCGATGGTGCTCGCCGTCACGATCGGCTGCGCGGTCGCCGCGGGGCGCGTCTACGGGCCGGCGTGGTCGCGCGCGCTGCTCGGCGTGTACGTGGAGGTGATGCGCGGCACGCCCGTGCTGCTGCAGCTGTTCGTGATCTACTACGGCCTGTCCGACGTCGTGCGGCTGCCCGCGTTCCTCGCCGCGCTGCTCGGCCTCGGCCTGAACTACGCGGCGTACGAGTCCGAGATCTACCGCGCGGCGCTCGAGGCGATCCCGCGCGCGCAGCTCGAGGCCGCGCGCACGCTGGGGCTCTCCGAGCGGCAGAGCCTCTGGCTCGTGCGCGGCCCGCAGGCGCTCCGCCTCGCCCTCGCGCCGATGACGAACGACTTCGTCGCGCTACTGAAGGACTCGTCGCTCGTCTCGGTGATCACCGTCGTGGAGCTCACGAAGCAGACCGCGATCTACGCGACGAACGTCGGGAGCTGGGTCGTGCCCGGGATCCTGTGCGCGCTCGCGTATCTCGCGCTGTCGCTGCCGCTGTCGCGCTTCGCCCGCCGACTCGAGCGGCGATTGAGCCTGGCATGATGCCTTTCGTGTCTCACGCGGAGGCGCGGAGGCGCGGAGGCGCGGAGAACGCGGAGAAACGCCTTCTGTGCAACGACCACTGGGGATCCGAAGGCGACACCATGAAGATCTCGAGATCCCTTCCGAATCGCCTCTGGATCCCCAGAAGTAGTTCTCCGCGTTCTCCGCGTTCTCCGCGCCTCCGCGTGCGACGACCGAGCGAATGAATCGATGAGCGGATCGTTGGTCATCAAGGACCTGCACCTCATGCGCGGCACGCAGCACGTGCTGCGCGGCGTGAGCCTCGACGTGAACCCGGGGCAGATCTCCGTGCTCATGGGGCTCTCCGGCGCGGGCAAGTCGACGGTGCTGCGCGCGGTGGCGGCGCTGCAGCCGTTCAGCTCCGGCGCGATCACGGTCGGCGACGTCGCGCTGCAACCGGGACCGCTGCCGCCGGAGTCGAAGCTCAAGCCGCTGCGGCGCACGGTCGGCTTCGTGTTCCAGGCGCACGCGTTGTTCGAGCACCTCACGGCGCTCGACAACGTGACGCTGGCGCCGATCCACGTCCTCGGCTGGACCCGCGAGAAGGCGGAACGGGTCGCGCACGAGCTGCTCGCGGAGCTCGGCGTGGACCAGCGCGCCGACGCGTATCCGCGCGAGCTCTCCGGCGGCCAGGCGCAGCGCGTCGCGATCGCCCGCGCGCTCGCGCCGGGCCCCAACGTCCTGCTCATGGACGAGCCGACCTCCGCGCTCGACCCGGCGCGCCGCTCCGCGTTAGGCGAGACGCTGCGCGAGGTGGCGTCGAACGGGCGCGGGCTGCTCATCTCCACGCACGACGTGGACTTCGCGCGCGGCTTCGCCGACGAGACCATCGTGCTCGCGAACGGCGTCGTCGTCGAGGAAGGACCGGCGCGCGAGGTGTTGGGCAACCCGCAGCACGCGGCGACGCGCGCGCTGCTGCACGGCGAGAGCACGACGCGTGACGCGTGACGCGCGAGGGCGACGAGTCAGGCGAGGCCGCCGCTGCCCACGGGCGGCGGGAGGATGACGCGCGACGCGCTGTCGATGCAGACCAGCTGCACGGCCGCGTCGTCCCGCAGCACCGCGAACGCCGGGTCGTGGCGCAGCCAGGCGACGTCGGCCCACCCGGCGTCGGCGGCGCGTCGCAGCCCGTCGACGGCGTCGGCCGAACGTCCCATCACGGCGAGCGCCGCCGCGCGCTCGTAGAGCACTTCGGCGTCCGAGCCGCCGACGAACCAGTTCCACACGAACCGCCCGCGCTCGCCGAGCAGGCCGTCCGTCTCGACGAACACGCGCTCGGCATCGGCATGTCGCCCGAGGCGCTGTAGCGCGCGCGTCAGGCCGAAGCGCGCCTTCGCCCAGTGCGCACCGATGTTGATGCGATGCGGGCGCGCCTCGGCCACCTCCGCGGCGCGCGCGAACTCCTCCCGCGCGCGCTCGGACGCATCGCGCCGCTCGGCGAGGCAGCCGCGCGCCCAGTGTGCGTAGGTGGTCATCTGATCCGCCCACGCGTGGTCCGCGCCCGTGTAGCGCGCGACCGCCTGATCCAGCAGCCGCGCCGCGTCGTCCAGCTCGTCCTGCCCGAGATGCAGTGCCGCGCGCTGGATCAGCGCGCCGACGAAGCGGACCCCGGCGACCGCCCGCTCGTGACTCACGGCGGTGTCCAGCGGGCCCACGGCGTGACCGTACGCGCCGCGCACGAGGTACAGCGAGCTCAGCACGGTGTACCCGGAGAAGTGCTCGGGCCGCAGGTGCACCGTGCGCAGCAGCGCGGACACCGCGCCGGGGAGGGCAGCCAGATCGTGCCCCTCGAGCGCGCGGGCGACCCGGGCGACGCCGAGCATGTACCAGCCGTCGAACCCACCAGGGTCGAGATCGATCGCACGTCGCGCCGCGATCTCTGCGTCGTCGAACTCGTGCCGGCGCGTTCGCATGTACGAGAGCCACGCCCACGAGCCGCCGAGCGTCGCGTCGAGCGCGAGCGCGCGCGTGAGGAGCTCGGTCGCCTCGTCCAGCACCTCGCGTCGGCCGGAGGCCACGTACATCGGCACACGCAGCGCGCCCAGCTCCGCGTAGGCGAGCGCATAGCCCGGGTCGAGCGCGATCGCCGCGCGCAGGTGCTCCTCGGCCACCCGCGTGCTCTGCTGCCCGAACTGGATGCGCGCGCGGAAGCCGCGCACGTAGTGCTCGTACGCCGTGAGGCGCGTCGTCTGCGGCTGCCGGATCCGCGCGAGCTCGCCGCTCGTCAGCTCGACGTCGAGCGCGGCGGCGAGCCCCGTGACGATGCGGTCCTGCAGCGCGAAGATGTCGTCCATCACCCCGTCGAGCTTCGCTTCCCAGAGCGCGACGCCTTCCTCCGTCCCCGCGAGATGCGTCGTGACGCGGATCCGGGTGCCTAACTTCTGGAACGCGCCCCAGACGACCCAACGCGCCCCCTCGGAGCGGGCGAGCGAGATCGCGTGCTCCGTGTCGACGGGCCGCCCCTGCCGCACCGTCTCGATCCGACGTCGTGTGCCGGCGTCCTGCGCGACGACCTTGAGGCCGGCGATCTTGTTGAGATCCGCGCCCAGCGTCTCGGCGATGCCCGTCGAGAGCCAGTCCGCATCCGCCGCGGCGGCGATGTTCGCGAACTCGAGCACCAGTATCCGCTGCCGGGCCGCGTGCTGCCGCTCCACCGCGCGGATCCGCAGGTCGGCGGGCGACGGCGCGCGGGCGTCGACGAGTGCCCGCTCGAGCGTGGCGGCGAAGTCGCCCGCGGTGTCGAAGCGCTCGTCCGGTTCCTTCGCGAGCGCGCGCGTCACGGCGTCACCGGCAGCGGGCGGGAGCGGCCCCTGCGCTCCGACGAGCGGCGGCGGTGGGCTGATCACGTGCTGCGCCATCACCGCGGCGGCGCCGCCCCGGAACGGCGGCGCGCCGGCGAGCAGCTCGTAGGCCACGCACGCGAGGCTGTAGATGTCGCTCCGGCGGTCGACACGCGGCTCGGCCGCGGCCTGCTCGGGGCTCATGTACGCCGGTGTGCCGAGCGTCACGCCGACGGACGTCAGCGTCTCGTTGCTCTCGGTCGCCGTGCGGGCGATGCCGAAGTCGGCGAGGAGGGCCTGCGCGCCGGTCAGCAGGATGTTCTCCGGCTTCACGTCCCGATGGACCACCCCGCGCGCGTGGGCGTAGTCCAGCGCGTCGGCGACCTGTCGAACGACACGGGTCGCCTCGTCGAACGCGAGCGCGCCCGATCGGTCGAGCCGCGCGCGCAGCGACTCGCCCTCGACGAACGGCATGACGAAGTACAGCAGCCCGTTCGTCTCGCCCGAATCGTACAGCGGCAGGATGTGGGGATGCTGCAGGCGCGCGATCATGCGGATCTCGCGGGCGAAGCGCTCCGCGCCGATCGTCGCCGTCAGCTCGGGGAGGAGGACCTTGATGGCGACCTGCCGATCATGCTTCCCGTCGGCCGCCAGATAGACGCGCGCCATCCCTCCACGACCGAGCTCCCGGTCGATCGTGTAGCGACCGCCTAACGCGAGTCCAGGCTGGAATTCGGTGACGCGCGAGATATCGACCACGCGCCAACATAGGCGCCGCGCTGCCGCACGCCAGCGCTTCAGCGTTAGGCTGCGGGGTGACGGGACCCGCCGCCCCTCGCCCGTCGCGCGTCACGGCTTGGCGAACGGCTCCGCGAGCTGGACCTCGGCGGCGCGCCACACGCCGTTCGCCTGCGTGAGCACGAGCCGGAAGCGCGCCTCGGCGTCGCGCCGGATCGCGCTCCCGCGGCCGAGGGGCGTGCGCCAGTGCAGCCACACGTGGAAATCCGCCACGGCGCGCTGCGCATCCGCGACCACCGGCGGCCCGATGATGATCGGTGAGACCTCGAGCCGGTCGGCCGAGCGCAGCCACGCGGTGAACGCCCGTGCATCGGCCGACTCGGCGAGTCGCGGGCCGCGCTCCCCGGCGCGATGGTTCACGAGCGCGGTGACGAAGCCGTCGATCGCCTGCCGCGCGGCGGCGCGTCGCACGGCCGCTTCATGCACCTCGCCCGTCTCGTGCGCATCGCGCGGGACGTCGGCGAGCACCGAGTCGGCCGGCGCCGCCTCGCCCGTCGACGCGCTCGCGACGAGCGCTCGTGTCCGCGCAGAGCGGCCGCGCGCGACGGAGGCGACGTGCGTGGCTCGCTGCCGCCGACCGTTCCGCGCCGCGACGTGCGTCTTCGCGACCGGCACCGCGCGCGGCGGCTCGACGTTAGGCACCTCGCGGGCCGGCACCTCCGGCGCCAGCACGAGCGCGGGCGGCGGCGGCGTGGGCGCCACGATCACCGGCGCGGGTCGCGGCGCCGGAGCGGGCGCGGATGCGGGTGGCGACGCGGGCGCCGATGCGCGCGTCGATGCGGGCGTCGATGCGGGCGCGGACGTCGGTGCGGAGACCGGCGACGCGGGACGCCCGCTCTTCGGCGCACCGCCGCGGGCCATCATCCGCACGCCGGCGAACGCCATCATCGCCACGCCGACCGCGGCGAGCCCGCGCCACCAGAGGCTCCTGCGCGGCACGCGTGACGCGATCACGCGCACGCGATCGACGACGAGCGGCCCGTGCGCGGCGTCGGCGACGGCGAGCGCACCGGGACGCACGACGCGCAATGCTCCCGACGACGTCGTCGTCGGCAGCGCGTCCCGCGCCGTGTCGTTCGGCGTCACGGCCGCGACGCGTGCGGCGAGCGCCGCGCTCAACTCCGCCGCGGTCGGCCCCGTGGGGTCGACGAGCTTCTCCTGCACCGCGGCGAGGTCGGGCCACCGCTCGCCGGGGATCGTCGCGAGCATGCGGTCGACGAGCTTCACGAGCGGCTCCGGCGCGTCGAGCCAGGCGCGGCGCAGCGACGGCGCCTCGCCCATGTGCGCGAGCCGCACCTCCGCCGCCGTTCCCGCGAACGCGGGCGTGCCGGCGAACAGCCGATAGGCCACCGCGCCGAGCGCGTACTGGTCCGACGCCGCCGTCGGCGCCGCGCCGCGCCACTGCTCCGGGCTCGCGCACGCCGCGACGCCGACCGCGAAGCGGTTCGCCACCTCGGCGATCTCGAAGTCGCCGACCACGACCGCGCCGCGCCGGTCGACGAGCACGTTTCCCGGCTCGATGTCGCCGTGGACGATGCCGCGGTCGTGCGCGTAGCGCAGCGCGGCCGTGACCTGCGCGAGCACGTGGCGCGCGAGCTCGGTCGGCAGCGGCGTGCCGTCGCGCAGCAGCCGCTCGAGCGAGCAGCCATCCACGTACTGCATGACGAGGAACTGCAGTCCCTTGCGCTCGGGCGCGCGGAAGACGCGCAGCACGTTCGGGTGCGCGCCGAGGCTGGCGGCGCGCGACGCGGCGCGCCAGAAGCGCATCAGCAGCGCCTTGTGCCGCGCGTGCTCCGGCCGCACGACCTTGATGACGACGTCGCGGTCGAGCCCGACGTCGCGCGCGAGGTAGGCGACCGTCATGCGGCCGCGCCCCAGCTCGCGTACGAAGGCGTACTCGCCGAGCGTGGCCACCTGCAGCCGTTCGAGCAGCGCCGTCCCCGACGGGTCGTAGCGCACGGCCGAGTGCTCGGCGACGGCGGCCTCGCATGTGAGGCAGAGCGTCGCGCCGCCGATGACGTCCACGCCGCAGCCCGTGCATCGGGCAACCACCAGCATCGTCAGACCCTCCTTGGTCGCTCGCGAAGTTGGGCCTGCCGTCACGGGCCGTGCTGTGACGCGCGTCACACCGTCGTGCCGGCCTTGCCGAGCCCGGTGCCGCGCGCGAAGGTGTAGCGCACCTCGTGCTCCTCTCCCCGCCCGGAGGCTCCATGCATCGCCGCACGTTCCTCGCGCAGCTCGGCGCGCTCGCCGCCGCGCCTAACGTTCTCGCCGCCGCCGCGAAGCCGAAGCCGCGGCTCGGCATCCAGCTCTACACGCTCCGCGACGACGCGCGGAAGGACCTCGAGCGCACGCTCGCGTCGATCGCCCAGATCGGCTACACCGACGTGGAGCTGCTGCAGTCGATGAAGAACTTCGGCATGCCGCCGAAGCAGCTCCGCGCGGTGCTCGACCGGCTGCACCTGCGCGCGCCGTCGACGCACCTCGGCACCGCGGAGCTCGACGACCTGCAGCACACGCTCGACGACGCGCACGTGCTCGGCCACAAGGCCATCATCCTCGCGAGCCTCCCGGGGTCCGCGGCGGGCAACCTCGACGCGTACCGGCGCATGGCCGACCGGCTGAACGCCGCGGGCGAGGCGGCGCGCAAGTCGGGCGTGTGGGTCGGCTTCCACGACGAGGCGCAGGACTTCAAGGCGGTGAACGGCGTGGTGCCGTACGACGTCCTCGTGCAGCGCACCGACCCGAAGCTCGTCCGCCTGCAGCTCGACACCGGCAACTGCGCGGTGGGCGGCGGCGATCCGCTGGCGTACCTCGACAAGTACGCGGACCGCATCTGGTCGTACCACCTGAAGGACGCGCCCGCGTTAGGCGCGTCGCACGACGTGGAGCTCGGCAAGGGCGTCGTGAACTTCAAGCGCCTCATCGCGCGCATGCACCACCGCAAGGAGGCACTGATCTACATCGAGCAGGAGTCGTACACGGCGACGCCGCTCGAGGCGGCACGGAAGAACTATCAGTACCTGGCGCCGCTGCTCGGGTAGAGGTTTCGGGCGCGGCGGGCTGGGGACCGTGGCGGCTCCGCGTTTAGCAGCGCGGAGCCGCTTTCGCGTCTCCGCAGCGGCTTCACGCAGGTCGCTCGCCACGGCCCCCAGCCCGCCGCCGACCGAACGACCAACACCGCAGCCTCGCGGCTTTGCAGCTCACCTTGGGCGTTAGGCGCCGCGCGACGGGGCTAGACGGGATCGTAGCGCACATGCACACATGCGGCCATGTCCATCTCCGTCCGGCCAGCGACCGCCGCCGACGCGTCGCGCCTGAGTCAGCTCGCCGCCGCCACGTTCCGCGAGACGTTCGAGGGCGAGAACACGCCCGAGGACATGGCGCGCTATCTGGCGGCGTCGTTCACGCCGGAGCGTCAGACGGCCGAGATCAGCGATCCCGCCGGCACCGTGCTGCTCGCCGAGCACGACGCGGAGCTCGTGGGCTACGCGCACCTGACGTCAGGGCCGGCGCCGGCCGCGGTGCAGGGCACGGCCCCGCTGGAGCTCAAGCGCCTCTACGTCGCCAGCGCGTGGCATGGGCGGGGCGTCGCCCAGGCGCTCATGAATGCCGCCATGGACGCCGCGCGCGCGCGCGGCGCCGAGACCCTGTGGCTCGGCGTGTGGGAGCGGAACCCGCGGGCGGCGGCGTTCTACCGGAAGCACGGGTTCGAGCGCGTGGGCGAGCACACGTTCGTGCTCGGCGCCGACCCGCAGACCGATTGGATCCTCGCGCGGCCGCTCGGCGCGACGAGCGCGAGGCGGGGCGAGGGGTAGGGGGTGGGCGACCCCACTGAGGCGAGTGCGGAGACGCCGCACGCAGCGCGCGGCTCCGCCTCGCCGAAGTCGGGAGCCCACCCCCTACCCCTCGCCCCGCCGATCCCCCAATGCCTAACGCCTAACGAGAAGCCGTCACGCGTGCGGCGCCCACGCCGGATCCCCCTTCTTGTAGTCGACGCACGGATCGAACCGCCCCGGCGTCTCCTGGTACCGCATGGCCTTCGTGTACCCGATCTCCGACGTGAAGAAGCCGAGCAGCGCGAGCTCCTTCATCATCCGGAAGTAGTGCGCCGGCGCATCCGCGGTGATCGCCGTCGCCGGATTCGCGGCGCCGCTGCCGACCGCGTTCTGCTGGCGTGGGTCGCCCTGGAGCGGCTTCTCGGCCTCGCCGCCCTGCTGCGGCGTCTCCTTCTTCGACGTGTCCTTCGCCGTGTCGGCGTGGCCCGGCTGCACGCCGACGACCGGCGGCGGCTGCTTCGCGCGGGCCGCGGCGCGCGCGTCGCTGTACGTCTTCTGCTCCTTGTCCAGCTCCGTGAGCAGCGCGAGCCGCTGCGCCGGCGTCGACTGCATGAAGCCGTGGCCGTGCATCTTCGTGCACGCCTCGTCGACCTTCTTCATGCCGTCACGGAACGTCTGCTGGTCCTTCGGATCGTAGGTGTCGGTGACCATGAGCGCCATGAACGCGCCCGTCTGCGCCGCCTTCGCGCCCGGCGACTTCGCCGTGGTCGGAAGGATCGTGTCGGCCACCTCGTCGAGGAACGCGACGTCCTGGGGCGAGAACTGCCCCGTGCCCGCGGCCGTCGTGTCGGCGCGCGGCTGCTCGCGCTGACAGGCCTCCAGCAGCGCGCTCCCGCCCACCAGGGTCAATCCGCCCAACAGCCCGCCGACGCGGAAGATCGCCTCGCGCCGGCCGATGAACCGGTCCTGCTCAGAGTGATTTGACATGGGATCCCGTGCGTGGCTGCGTGGCTGCGTAGCAGCGGTGGGTTCAGATGTTGCGCCGATTCAGCTCGCGCACCGCGAAGTCGGCCGCGCGCGCGGTGAGCGCCATGTAGGTGAGGCTCGGGTTCACGCAGTTCGACGAGACCATGCACGCCCCGTCGGTCACGAACACGTTCGGCGCGTCCCACACCTGGTTGTTCGCGTTCAGCACCGACGTCTTCGGGTCGCGTCCCATGCGCGCGGTGCCCATCTCGTGGATGCCCATCCCCGGGAAGCACTCGTTCTCGTAGGTCGACACGTTCGTCGCGCCGGCGGCGGTGAGCATCTCGGCCATGTCGTTCATCATGTCCTTGCGCATCGCCCGCTCGTTCTCGCCGAACGCACAGTCGATCTTGTGCACCGGCAGCCCCCACTTGTCCTTCTTCGTCTCGTCGAGCGACACGGTGTTCTTGTGATCGGGGAGCATCTCGCCGAACGCGGTGGCGCCGACG
This sequence comes from Gemmatirosa kalamazoonensis, assembly GCF_000522985.1. Lineage (NCBI taxonomy): Bacteria > Pseudomonadati > Gemmatimonadota > Gemmatimonadia > Gemmatimonadales > Gemmatimonadaceae > Gemmatirosa > Gemmatirosa kalamazoonensis. The sequence continues at coordinate 206,189 of NZ_CP007129.1, read as the reverse complement.
CCCCACTGACCGGGCTGCGCCATCTCGTCCTTGAACGCGCCGCCGACGCCGAGCTCCGCGACCGCGCGCGACCACCCGTCGCGGCTCGCGCTCCCCTGATAGCCGAAGCCGCGCAGGTAGTCGCGCTTGTCGCCGAACAGGTTGCGGTAGCGCGGGATGTAGAAGCCCGCCGGCCGGTTGCCGAAGTAGTACTTGTCGTCGAACCCGGGCAGCTGTCCGTTCGCGCCGAGTCGGAAGTGGTGGTCCATGAGGTTGTGGCCCAGCTCACCCGAGCTGCTGCCCAACCCGCCCGGCCAGACGTCGCGCGCGGAGCGCAGCAGCACCCACGTCGAGTTCAGCGCCGACGCGCAGAGGAACACGACCTTCGCCTTGTAGTCGGTCGTCTGATCGTTCGTCGCGTCGATCACGCGCACGCCGGTCGCGCGCTTGCGATCCTTGTCGTACAGCACCTCCGTCACGATCGCCCACGGCTTCAGCGTCAGACGGCCGGTCTTCACCGCCGCCGGCAGCGTGGACGACTGCGTGCTGAAGTAGCCGCCGTACGGGCAGCCGAGCCAGCACGCGTTGCGGTACTGACACGCGTTCCGACCGGGGAGCTGCTGCGTCGCGTTCGCGACGCGCGCGTGGACCATGCGCCGCTTGCCGCCGAACGCCGACTGGATCTTCGCGGCGACCGCCTCCTCGGCGCAGTTCAGGGGGATCGGCGGCATGAACTGGCCGTCGGGGAGCTGCGGCAGCCCGTCGCGCGTGCCGGAGATGCCGGCGTGCTTCTCGACGTGGTCGTACCACGGCGCGATGTCGGCGTAGCGGATCGGCCAGTCGATCGCGATGCCGTCCTTCGCGTTCGCCTCGAAGTCGTAGTCGCTCCACCGGTAGCTGTGCCGTCCCCACATGAGCGAGCGCCCACCGACGTGGTAGCCGCGGTACCAGTCGAAGCGCTTCACCTCCGTGTACGGCGACTCGCGCTCGTCCACCCACCAGTCGAGGTTCTTCTCGTTCAGTGGATAGTCGCGCCGCAGCACGGGGTACGCGGCCTCCATCGCCTTCGTGCGCCCGCCGCGGTGCGGGTACTGCCACGGGCCCTTCGTGGCGTTCACGTAGTCCTTGATGTGCTCGATGTTCTTGCCGCGCTCGAGCAGCAGGACGCGAAGCCCCTTCTCCGTCAGCTCCTTCGCCGCCCACCCGCCCGAGATGCCCGAGCCGACGACGATCGCGTCGTATTCCGTGGACTGCACTGCGTCCTCCCGTGTGAGTACGTGACTCCGTGAACAGTGCGTCGCAGCAGCCGTTACAGGTTGCGTCGGTTGAGTTCGTCCACCGCGAAGGCGGCGGCGCGCGCCGTCAGTGCCATGTACGTCAGCGACGGATTCTGGCAGGCGGTCGAGGCCATGCACGCGCCGTCGGTCACGAAGACGTTAGGCGCGTCCCACACCTGGTTGTGGCCGTTCAGCACCGAGACCTTCGGGCTGCGCCCCATGCGCGCGGTGCCCATCTCGTGGATCCCCATGCCGGGGAACGACTCCTGCTCGAACGTGTGGACGTGCTTCACCCCGCACGCCTCGAGCATCTCGGCCATGTCGTTCTTCATGTCCTTCCGCATGAGGCGCTCGTTCTCGCCGTGGCCGCAGTCGATCTTCAGCACCGGCAGCCCCCACTTGTCCTTTCTCGACTCGTCCAGGGTCACCGTGTTGGCGTGGTTCGGCAGCATCTCGCCGAACGCGGTGCCGCCCATCGTCCACTGCCCCGGCTCGGCCGCCATGTCCTTGAAGTCGCCGCCGACGCCGAGCTCCGCGACCGCGCGCGACCACCCCTCGCGGCCGGCGCTCCCCTCGTAGCCGAAGCCGCGCACGTAGTCGCGCTTCTCGCCGAACAGGTTGCGGTAGCGCGGGATGTACAGCGAGTTCGGCTTCCGCCCGAACTGGTCCTTCTCCAGCAGCCCCGGCTCGTCGACGACGCCCTGCGCGCCCACGCGGAAGTGATGGTCCATGAGGTTGTGACCCAGCTCGCCCGAGCTGCTGCCCAACCCGCCGGGCCACACGTCGCGCGCCGAGTTGAGCAGGATCCACGTCGAGTTGAGCGCGGACGCGCAGAGGAAGACGACCTTCGCGCTGTACTCCGTGGTCTCGTTCGTCAGGCCGTCGAGCACGCGCACGCCCTTCGCGCGCTTGTTGTCCTTGTCGTACACGACCTCGGTGACGATCGCCCACGGGCGGAGCGTGAGGCGCCCCGTCTTCACCGCCGCGGGGAGCGTCGACGACTGCGTGCTGAAGTACGCGCCGTACGGGCAGCCGAGCCAGCACGCGTCGCGGTACTGGCAGGCGCCGCGGCCGGGGAGCGGCTGCGTGAGGTTCGCCGTGCGGCTCGGGATGATGCGGCGGCGGCCGCCGAAGTTCTCGGCGAGGCGGCGCGCGATGATCTCCTCGGCGCAGTTCAGCGGCATCGGCGGCTGGAACTCGCCGTCGGGGAGCTGCGGCATGTGCTCGATCGAGCCCGAGATGCCGGCGTGCTTCTCGACGTGCGCGTACCACGGCGCGACGTCGGCGTAGCGGATCGGCCAGTCGGTGCCGATACCCTCCTTGCCGTTCGCCTCGAAGTCGAAGTCGCTCCAGCGGAACGAGCAGCGCCCCCACATGAGCGAGCGTCCGCCGACGTGGTAGCCGCGGTACCAGTCGAAGCGCTTCACCTCCGTGTACGGCGACTCCTCGTCGCTCGCCCACCAGTCGAGGTTCTTCTCGTTCAGCGGGAAGTCGCGCTTGAGCACCGGGTACTTGTGCTCCATCGCCTTCGTGCGGCCGCCGCGGTGCGGGTACTGCCACGGCGCCTTCGTGGCGTTCACGTAATCCTTCACGTGCTCGATGTTCTTGCCGCGCTCGAGCAGCAGCGTGCGCAAGCCGCGCTCGGTGAGCTCCTTGGCGGCCCAGCCGCCGGAGATCCCGGATCCCACGACGATCGCGTCGTAACTCGTCGCCTGCACCTCGGCCTCCCGTCGCGAGTGAGATGACTGCGTCAGCGGTCCCGCGAAGTTACTCACGGGTCACGCGGTCCGCGATGCGCGGGCGGGCGTTCTCGCGCCCCATGGGGCTCCGGCGAGCGCGGGGCTCCCCGAGGATTGGACGCGGATCACGCCGATCACGCGGATCACGCGGATGGGTCTGATCCGCGCGATCCGCGCGATCCGCGGCCCGAACACGAGGGATCCTTTCCTCCGGGGCGTTGGGCGCTGGCGCAGCCGACTCGCTTGACACCCGCCGGGCCCTGGCGCACGATGCCCCCGTTCGTCCCAACCGCGCCTTCATCGAGATCCGCCATGCGTGCTCTCCGCGTCACCCTCTCCGCGCTGATCGTGCTGGGCGCGGCCACCGCCGCCGCCCAACGCCCCGAGGACACCGAGCAGTGGACGCCGGTGCCGCGCGTCGTGACGCCGAGCAAGGGGAGTCCCACGCCGGCCGCGCCGCCGTCGGACGCGATCGTGCTGTTCGACGGCCGCAACCTCGACGAGTGGGCGTCGATGGACGGCGGGCCCGCGCAGTGGACCGTGGCGAACGGCGCGCTCACCGTGAACAAGAAGGCGGGCAACATCCAGACGAAGCGCAGCTTCGGGAGCTACCAGCTGCACCTCGAGTGGCGCATCCCGCCGGAGATCACCGGCAGCGGCCAGGCGCGCGGCAACAGCGGCCTGTTCCTCGCCTCCATCGGCGCGGGCGACGCGGGGTACGAGCTCCAGATCCTGGACTCGTACAACAACACCACGTACGTGAACGGCCAGGCGGGCTCGATCTACAAGCAGTTCCCGCCGCTCGTCAACGCGATGCGGCCGCCCGGCGAGTGGCAGACGTACGACGTGGTGTGGACGATGCCGACGTTCGGTGGCGACGGCTCGGTGGCGACGCCGGCGTACGTCACGGCGTTCCACAACGGGATCCTCATCCAGGACCACGTCGCGCTGAAGGGGCCCACGCTCTACATCGGTCCGCCGAAGTACACGCCGCACGGCCCGTCGCCGATCAAGCTCCAGGCCCACGGCGATCCGAGCCCGCCGATCTCGTTCCGCAACATCTGGATCCGGCCGCTCGACGTGCAGATGGAGGTCAAGAAGTAGCTGCGTGGCTGCGTGGCTGCGTGGCTGCGTGGCTGCGTGGCTGCGTGGCTGCGTGGCTGCGTGGCTGCGTGACCGTTAGGCCGGTACGCAGCCACGCAGCCACGCAGCCACGTACCGATCACTTCTTCACGAACTGCGTGAGCGCGATCCGATACTCCTTCGCGTCCGCGTCGTACGTCACGCGGTAGGCGCCCGGCGTCAGGCCGGCGGTGGTGCGGGTGGGCGTCTGGAGCAGCACCAGGCTGTCGCGCTGCGCGGCGGTCGTGGCGGACTTGCGGCCCAGGATGAACGCGCGCGTGACCATCGGCTCGTCGAAGATGAACTTGCCGTCCCACGCGCCGTGGATGAACGTCGTGGTGAACGGCTTGAACGCTTCGGGGTGGCCTAACGCGCCCTGGAGCTCCGGCGCGCTCAGGTCGGACCAGTGCACGCCCATGTGCGGCACGGCCACCGGCGCGGTCCCCGGCGCGGCGAGCGGCACGTAGCCCGGCGCGCGCTGCTCGGCCGGCGGCATGGCCACGGACTTCGCGACGTACTGCGCCTCGCCGAGCGCCGCCGGGTCGATCGCGTCGCGCTCGGCCTTCGTGATCGTGTAGAAGTGGAAGTCGAAGTGCGGGATGTCGTAGATCCCCGGCGGCTCGTGCCCGCCCGGATTCCAGTCGAGCTCCACGAGCTTGTACGGCGTCGGGTTCTGCGCCGGCATCGCGAGGTCGTACGGGTGCGTGTCGACGTGCGCGTGCGGGTCGGTGCTGGCGGGCATCTGCATCGGCGCCTGCAGCCCCTCGAGCGCCTTCTCGTCGAGCACGACCCCGACCTCGAGCGGCGTCGCGTCGCCGTCGGTGAGGACGTACGTGCGCGCCGTGCCGTTGCCGACGGCCTGCGCGGCGCCGTAGACGCGGTGCTGGCCGTCGGCCGGGGAGGTGCTCTCGTCGTTGCACGCGGCGGCCACGGCGCCGAGCGCGCCGAGCGCGAGCGCGGCGTGGATCCAGGGGCGGGGGCGGAAGTTAGGCATCGGTCATGTCCTCGAGTCGCGGTCGGTGATGCGCGCGGCTGCTTCGTCGCTCGGCGCGCGCACATGGTCGCCAACTGCGATTCCGAACACATGAGTCGATCGAACCGGGTCATCCGACCTAACGGCTGATGACGCGGCGCTGGTGGGGCGGCGCTGAACCATCGACGCTGAAACGGCGGCTCTGATAACGCGTGGTATCAGAGCCGCCGTATCAGAGCCGCCTCACCAGCGCCGATCCATCAGCGCCGGATCAAGGCCTCACTCCCGGAGGGCCGCCGACGGATCCAGCCGCGTCGCGCGCCGCGCCGGCACGTAGCTCGCCACGAGCACCACGAGGCCCAGCGCGACCGGCACGAGCACGAACGTCGCCGGGTCGTTCGGCGAGATCCCATAGAGCACCCCGCGCAGCACCCGCGCGACCCCCGCCGCGCCGACCAGTCCGACCGCGAGGCCTAACGCGCCGAGCCGCGCCGCGGAGCGGACCACGAGGGCGCGCACGCGGGCCGGCGTCGCGCCTAACGCGATGCGCACGCCGAGCTCGCGCGTGCGCTCGGCCACGGCGTACGCGACGAGCGCGTACAGGCCGACGGCGGCGATGAGCAGCGCGGCGAGCCCGAACACGGCGCCGAGGCTCGCCGCCGACTGGCCGGGATTCAGCGCGTTGTCGATCCCCTGCATCATCGTCCCGCCGCCGAACGTCGGCAGCGCGGGGTCGACGGCCGCGAGGACGCCACGGATCTGGCGGAGCGCCGCTGCGGCGGGTTGGCGGGTGTGGACGACGAGCGTCTCCTGGTCGCGGAAGTGCTGGTCGAGCGGCACGTACGCGTACGTCCGCGGCGCCTCGCTCACCGACAGGTACTTCGCGTCCGCGGCGACGCCGACGACGGTGATCTCCGGGCCGTCGGCGCCGGAGACGCGGGCGCGCTGCCCGATCGGATCGCGTCCCGGCCAGAGGCGCGCCGCCGCGGCGCGGCTCACGACCATGCGCAGCGGTGCGCCGCTGCTGTCGTCGGCGGACAGGTCGCGCCCGGCGACGAGCGGGATCCCCATCGCGGCGAGGAACCCCGGTGCGACCGCGCTGCTCGCCAGCACGATCGTCTGGTCCTCCGGCGAGCGAGCGATCCCGTCCACGTAGAGACGCAGCCCGCGGCCGTAGGTGTCGAACGGCACCGGGAACCCCCAGCTCGCATCGACGACGCCCGGGAGCGCGGTGACGCGCGCCAGCACGTCCCGGTAGAACGCGCGGGCGCGCGCCTCGTCGTAGCGCTGGAGCCCCAGGTTCACCGACACCACCACGCGGTCGCGCGCGTCGAAGCCGAGGTCGATCTCGCGCGCGGCGCGCAGGCTGCGCACGAACAGCGTGCCGCCGACGAGCAGCACGACGGAGAGCGCGAGCTGAACGACGACGAGGGGCGCGCGCATGCCGAGGCGTCCGCGCGCGTGCGACCGGGGCGCGGTACCGCGCGCCGCCTTGAGCGCCGGCACGAGCGACGGACGCGACGCGCGCAGCGCCGGCGCGAGACCGAACAACAGCACGGCCATCACGGAGATCGCGGCCGTGTAGAGCAGCACGCGATGGTCCACCGCCGCGCCGATGCCGACGCGGAACTGGAGGTGCGGCACCATGCGGCGCTCCAGCGCCGGACCGGCGAGCAGCGCGGTCATGCCTAACGCCGCGCCGGGAGCGGCGAGCAACGCGGCCTCGGCCAGGAGCTGCCGCACGAGCCGGCCGCGCGAGCAGCCCAACGACAGGCGGACGGCCAGCTCGCGCTGCCGCGCGGCGGCGCGGGCGAGCATCAGGTTCGCGAGGTTCGCGCACACCACGAGCAGCACGCACGACACCGCGAAGACGGCGAGCGACGACGCCAGCGTCAGGATGCGCGGCGGCGCGAACGTCGGGTTGTCGAACGACGTGCGCGCGGGCACGAGGAGCGCGCCCATGTCGCGGTTCGTCTCGGGGTACGTCTGCGCGAGTCGACGGGCGAAGAGGCGCGCCGCCTCCGCGGTGCGCGCGGCGCTCCACCCATCGCGCATCCGGCCGAACGTCGTCGCCCAGCCACCGTTGCGACCGTGCGTCACGCGCTCCTTCCCCGGCCACAGCACGTCGTGCATCGCGGCCGGCGTCCAGAGCTCCGGCCAGAACGAGAACGTGCGCATCCCGCGGAAGCCCGGCGGCGCGACGCCGACGATCGTGAACCGACTGCCGTTGACGCGCACCGTGCGGCCGACGACCGTGGGATCGCCGGCGAACCGCCGCTGCCAGCTCTCGTGACTCAGCACCGCCAGTGCGCTCGCGCCGGGAACCGAGTCGCCGGCGGTGAAGAACCGGCCGAGCGTGGGGCGCATGCCGAGCACGGCGAAGTAGTTCGGCGTGACCATCTCGCCCCACACCATGTCCGCCGCCGCGGCTCCGGCCTCGAGGTTGAGCGGCACGCCGACGAACGCGGCGAGGTCGGCGAAGATCCCGCTGCGGTCGCGAAAGTCGCGGTAGTCGTCGAAGCCGAGCGTGTTCGGTGCGCCGCGGTCGGTGGTGAAGAGCCCGACGAGCCGCTCGGGGTGCACGGTCGGCACCGGGCGGAAGAGCATCCCGTCGACGAACCCGAACACGATCCCGTTCAGACCGATGCCGACACCGAGGGTGAGCGTGGCGGCGATCGCGAGGCCGGGGGCCCGGCGGAGGGCGCGGGCCGCGTAGCGAAGGTCGGCGAACAGGTCGTGATACCACCGGCCTAACGGCACGCCCATCGCCGCGCGGTGGCGCTCCATGTTGCCGAACAGGGCGCGTGCTCGACGCCGCGCCTCGGCCGGTCGCATGCCCTGCGCGACGAGCTTCTCGGTCTCCATGTCGACGTGGAAGTGGAACTCCTCGTCGGCGCGGCGCCGGGCGCCGCGGAGGCCCAGCGCGTCGGCGACGCGCGCCGCGAGCCCCCGGAGTCGGTCGACCATGTGGACCTCCGCGTCGAGTGTCAGGTCGCGCTTAGCACGAGCTCGATCGCCGCGGCGAAGCGGCGCCAGCTCTCCACCTCGTCGTCGAGGGCGCGGCGACCCGCGGCGGTGAGCCGGTAGTAGCGCGCGCGGCGGCCGTTCTCGGTCACGTCCCACGCGCTCGCGATGAGGCCGCGGTACTCGAGGCGCTGGAGCGCGGGGTAGAGCGACCCCTGGTTCACGTCGAGGAGGCCGGTCGACATCTCGCCGATGCGCTGCCCGACGCCCCATCCGTGCATCGGGCCGCGGACGAGCGCCTTCAGCGCGAGGAGGTCGACGGTGCCGCGGAGGGCGTCGGACTGGGCGGAGCCGGGCGGCGGGACCACTGGCGCTCTCCTGTAGAAATCGAGAGCCAACATGCGGGCCGCTCCTCTAGAAAGCAAGAGCACGTGGTGCGCCTCCTGGACTCGACGTACGTGTGCTCGTAGGACTGAAGAAGGACTGAAGGAGGACTGAAGGGGGACCAAACACAAAACGTGTCGTTGGTCCTTCTTCAGTCGCTCTTCAGTCCCTCTTCAGTCCTTCAGAAACACGTACGTGGAGCCCTGAAAGGGCGCGCCTAACGCCCGACTGTCTGCTCGAGGAACGCGACCGAGAGCGCCCACGACTGCGCCGCCGCGGCCGGGTCGTGGCGCCCTGGGATCTGCTCGTTGAAGAAGCCGTGGTTCACGCCCGAGAACTCGACGTCGACGAACGCCTTCCCCGCCGCGCGCACCGCGTCCGTCACCGCGCGGTGCTGCTCCGGCGGGATCCCCTGATCGTTGCCCGCCCAGAAGAACAGCTGCGCGCCGTGCAGCCGCGCCGCGCGGTCGAGCAGCGCCGGCGCGATCGAGCCGCCGTAGTACGAGATCGACGCGGCCAGCGGGAGCTCCGCGTTCGCCAGGTACGCCGCGCGACCGCCCATGCAGAAGCCTGCAGCCGCGACGCGCGACGCGTCGACGTCGGAGCGCGCGACGAGCCACGTGTGCGCGGCGCGCGCGTCGGCCACCATGCCGTCCGGCGTGAGCGCCTTCAGCAGCGGCATCAGCACCGTCATGTCGAGCACGTCCGCCTCGAACCCCGGCGCGGTGCGATGGAACATCTCCGGCGCGATCGTCACGAAGCCCTGCCGCGCCCACCGCTCCGCCACGCCGCGGATCTGCGAGTTCACGCCGAGTGCCTCCTGGAACAGGAGCAGGCCGGGATGCGGTCCCGCGCCGTCGGGGTGCACGACGAACGCGCGCATCTCGGTGCCGTCGTCGACCTTCAGATCCACGTACTCGCTGCGCGTCATCCTCGGCTCCGGGCTCGGGACGTCGGCGCGGCGGCGGGTGCCGCGCGCGGGACCGACGGCCGAACGCTCGCGCCGTCCACACGGCCGCCGCAAGTCACCGCCGGGAGTTAGGCTTCGGGAGCCGCCTCCAACGCCGAGATCCGTGTCATGCCCTTCCGCCGCCTCGTCGCCGTCGTCCTGCTGTGTCTCGCCGCGCCGCGCGCCGCCGCGGCCCGCGTCGTCCGCGTCGTCGTCGACCGTCGCGAGCCCGTGGCCGACGGCGCCGCGTTCGGTAGCGCGGGCGCGTACGAGCGGCTCGTGGGCCGCGTGTTCTTCGCGTTCGACCCGAACAACCCGCACGACCGGCAGATCGTCGACCTCGCGCTCGCGCCGCGCAACGCCGCCGGCGAGGTGGAGGCGTGGGCCGAGTTCACGATGCTGCGTCCGGCGGATCCATCGCGCGGGAGCGGCGTCACGCTGCTCGACGTCGTGAACCGCGGCAACATGACCGTCGGCGTGTTCCATCTCGATTCGCAGCGCGGCGCCTCGCCGACGTCCGCCGGCTACTTCGGCGACGCGCTGCTGCTGCGCCGCGGCCTCACCGTCGTCACGTTGGGCTGGCAGTGGGACATCCTGCCGGGCGACGGGCCGATGCACTTCCACCCGCCGGTCGCCGGCGACCCCGCGCACCCGATCACGGGGCTCGTGCGGAGCGACATCACGGTCGACACTCCGACGGACACCATTCCGTTAGGCCACCGGGTCGGCGCGTCGCAGGCGCTCGGCTACGCCGCCTCCGACCCCGACGACGCGTCGAACGTGCTCACCGTGCGCGACGGACCGACGGCGCCGCGCACCGTCGTGCCGCGCGCGCGCTGGCACTTCACCGCCGACCGCACGGCCGTGACGCTCGACGGCGGGTTCACGCCCGGGAAGATCTACGAGGTCGTCTACCGCGCAGCGAACCCGGTCGTCGTCGGCACCGGCCTCGCCGCGGTCCGCGACATGATCTCGTGGCTGAAGCACGACCCGGCGAGCCTCGCGCCGACGCGGTGGGGGATCGCGTACGGCGTGTCGCAGACCGGGCGCTTCCTGCGCCACTTCCTGTACCAGGGCTTCGACGTCGACGAGCAGGGGCGGCTCGCGTTCGACGGCATCTTCGCGCACACGGCGGGCGCCGGACGCGGGAGCTTCAACCACCGCTTCGCGCAGCCGTCGCGCGACGCGCAGCCGTACTCCACGTTCTTCTATCCGACCGACGTCTTCCCGTTCACGAGCCTGCCCGAGACGGATCCGGTGACGGGCGCCCGCGGCGCGCTTCGCTCGGCCGCCGTGACGAAGGACGCGGCCCCGGCGCCGAAGGTGTTCTACGTCGACGGCGGCTACGAGTACTGGGGACGCGCGGCCTCGCTCGCGCACACGACGCCCGACGGCGCGCGGGACGTCGGCTTCCTGCCGAGCGAGCGGCGCTACGTCATCAACTCGGCACAGCATTCGAGCCCGGGGCCGTTCCCGCCTAACGCGCGCCTCGACTCCGGCCCGGCCTGGAAGGGCTCCCCGCTCGACCAGCGGCTCGCGCTGCGCGCCCTGCTCGTCGCGCTCGTCGAATGGGTGAAGGATGGACGCGAGCCGCCGCCGTCGATGTATCCGACGCTCGCCGCGAGGGCGCTCATGCCCGTCGACTCGCTGCGCCGTCCCGCGATCCCCGGCGTGGCCCTCGCGCGCGTCCCGTACCAGCCGTACCGGCTCGACCTCGCGAAGGAGCCGCCGACGGTCGGGACGCCGTACACCGTGCTCGTGCCGCGCGTCGATTCGCTGGGCAACGACCTCGGTGGGATACGCTCCGTGGAGCTGCGCGCCGCGCTGGCGACGTACTTCCCGTGGCAGCTCCGACTCGGCATGCCCGCCGGCGCCGACCGGCTCGTGAGCTTCCAGGGGACGGTCGTTCCGCTGCCGCGCACCGAGGCCGAGCGCGCGCAACGCGGCGACCCGCGGCCGAGCATCGAGCGGCTGTACGGGTCGCGCGACGCGTACCTCGCGCGCGTCGACGCGGCGGCGCGGGCCCTCGTGGCCGAGCGGTTCATGCTGCCCGAGGACGCGGCGGCGGCGCATGCGCGCTTGGCGGCGACGTGGGATTGGATCATGCGGTGAACTGCTCCGTCCGAACAGACATGCGACGCGTCGCCCTTGCCCTGATGATGTCCGTCGCGTCGGTCGCCGGCGCGCAGCCTAACGAGGCCGCCGTGGACTCGATCATGTCCGCGTACGCCCGGCCCGGCATGCCCGGCGCCGCGGTGCTCGTCGTGCACGACGGCCGCGTCGTGCTCGAGAAGGGCTACGGCCTCGCCGACGTCGAGGCGAACACGCCCGTCACCCGCGAGACCGACTTCCGGCTCGCGTCGCTGACGAAGCAGTTCACGGCGACGGCGATCATGCTGCTCGCCGCCGACGGACGCGTGCGCTACGACGACCCGGTGACGAAGTGGGTGCCGAACCTTCCCGCGTACGCGCGCGGCGTCACGCTGCGCCACCTGCTGCACCACACCGGCGGCCTGCCCGACTACGAGGACTTCGTGCCGGACAGCCAGACGCGCCAGGTGCTCGACGCCGAGATCCCGGCGCTCGTCGCGCACTCGGACACGGCGTACTTCGCGCCCGGCACGCGCTTCCGGTACAGCAACACCGGCTACGTGCTGCTCGCGCTCGTCGTCGAGCGGGCGAGCGGGACGCGCTTCGCCGATTTCCTGCGCGACCGCGTGTTCGCGACGTTAGGCATGTCGGGCAGCCTGGCGCGCGAGGACCGCGGGCCGCCGGTGCCGCGCCGCGCGTACGGATACACGGTGCGCACGTCCGGCGTGCGTCGCACCGACCAGAGCAACACGAGCGCGACGCTCGGCGACGGCGGCGTGTACACGTCGGTGCGCGACCTCGCGAAGTGGGACGCGGCGCTCGATCGCCACCAGCTCGTCTCGGCCGACGCGCAACGGCTCGCGTGGACGCCGCCGGCGCGGCTCCCGACGGGCGATACGGCGCCGTTCGCGGGCGCCGGGTACGGCTTCGGGTGGTTCGTCGACCACGAGAGCGGCGAGCTCCGTGTGCGCCACCACGGCGAGAGCCGCGGCTTCACGAACGCCGTCGTGCGCTACCCGGATCGCCGGCTCGCGGTGTGGATCCTCACCAACCGCACCGGCGGCGCGCCATGGGATCTCGCGCAGCGCATCGCGGAGCTGTACCGGTAGTCGCGCCTCGAGAACTTCGGCCGTGTATGTGAACCGCAGAGGGCCGCAGAGAACGGCAACTATTTTCTTAACCACAGAGGACACAGAGGACACGGAGGAAACCAATAAGAAGTGGTTCTCCTCTGTGACCTCCGTGTCCTCTGTGGTTCAAAAGGAAGGGGCAGTCCTCTGCGGCCCTCTGCGGCCCTCTGCGGTTCGATTCAGACAGCTCGGAGACGCGGGAACTCGCGAACGATGGACCCCCCAAGATACCACCGCCCGCGAGCCCCGGCCCCCATCTATCACTTCACGCTGATCTGCTTGAACATCCCGTGCTTGACGTGCTCCTGCCCGTCCTTCGCATCGGGGTAGAAGCAGAGCAGCGCATACTCTCCGGCCGTCACGTCGACGACGATGTCGTTGCTGCCGTTCTGCGGGATCCCGGTCGTGCCGCCCATCGGCGTCCCCGGCGGCGGGCCGTCCTGCGTCGCGATCCACGCCATCACGTCCTTCACGGTCTTGCCCGGCGCGAGCCGCATGACGAACAGCTCGTGCGCCTGCGTCGCGACGTTGCGCACGCGGATCGTGCGGTGTCCCGCGGCGAGCGGCTTGTCGAACGTGAACGAGTAGTCGTCGAGCGTGATCGTCGCGTCGGGCGCGTTCAGCTCGGCGAACGCGGCGCGCGACGCGCTGGCCCGGCTCGTCGCGACGACGGTGATCTCCTTCGCCATCCCCTTCATCACGTGCGGCGTGCCGTCCTTCGACGGGATGAAGCAGACCATCGCGTACGTCCCCGGCTCGAGCGTCACCGCGCCCTGGCTCACCGCGCCCGGCGCCGGCGCATTCGGGCCGCCGACGTCGTGCACCCAGGCGGGCGGCTTCGCGTTCGGCGCCTTCACGGCCTCGAACAGGTCGCCGAGGTGGCGGCCGCCGTCGATGCGCAGGAGGATGACGTGGTGCAGCTCCGGGCCGGCGTTGTGCAGGCGCACGAGCGTGCGCCCCGCGGGCACGGTGTCGGCCACGTCGAACGCGTAGTCGCGCGCCGTCACGTCGAGCACGCGCGCGGGAACGGCGGCGGCGGCGTTCGCCTCGTAGCGCGCGGCGAGGACGGCGGTGGCGGCCACTCCGAGCACGAGCGCGGCACCCGCGGCGGCGGGCACGAAGCGAGCGGCGCGCCGCGGCGGCACCGGACGGAGATTCGGACGATATACGGTCGGCTGCATAGGGCGTGACGCTCCAAGCGGTCGGTGGTTCGTGCGGCGAAGTGCCCACAAGAAGCACTTCCTCGCTCCACCGCGCCTGGGTCGTTCGACCCACCGATGACCGGCCGACGCCGCGTGGTGACGACCCGCGGCGAGCCGGGCCCGACGCGATCAGCGCGTGCCGAGCACCGGCAGCAGCGTCGCGCGCCAGAGCGCGTAGCCGGCGGAGTTCATGTGCAGCCCGTCGCCGCCGAACAGCTCCGGCCGGGGCTTGCCGTCGGCGCGCAGCATCGGCGCGAACAGGTCGACGTAGACGATGCGCCCGTCGCGCCGCGCGTCGTCGCGCAGCATCGCGTTCGCCGCGCGGATCTGCGGCAGCAGCTTCTCGCGCGCGAGGCTCGGCTTGATCGACACGTAGACGAGCCGCGTGTCGGGGAGCCGCTCGCGCACGAGCGCCGTGAAGCGGCGGAACGCGTCGCGCACGTCCGCCGGCGTCTTCCCCGCCGCGAGGTCGTTGTCCCCCTCGTACAGCACGATCGTGCGCGGCCGGTACGGGAGCACGACGCGCGGCGCGTAGAACAGCAGGTCGCTCATCTCGGATCCGCCGAAGCCGCGATTGACCACGCGCAGCGCGGGGAAGTCGCGGTCGAGCGTGCACCACATGCGGATCGTCGAGCTGCCGACGAACAGCACCGCGTTCTGCGGCGGCGGTGTCTCGCGGTCGTGCGCCTCGAACGCCCGGATCTCGCTCTCGAAGCGGCCCGTGTCCGCGCGCGCGGGTTGCGCGGGCAGATGCCTAACGACTGCGGCGAGCACCAGAGCGGTGGCGAGGCGGAGCGAGCGGCGGCGCATGAGCGTGTCCGTGCTGGAGGGATGCGGGAATGTATGCGCCGGGTGGACGCCGCGTGCGCGGCGCGGCGCCCCTGGCGATGCGCTCGCCGCGCGCGGAGATTCGCCCGGTCACCCCCACCAGCCCTCCCATGCGCGCACCGCTTCTCGTCCTCGCCACCGGCATGCTCGCCACCGCGCGTGTCGCCGACCCGGCACCGATCCGCGGCTTCACCGCCGAGTCGAGCCGCGCCGAGCGCGCGTGGGAGACGAAGCTGCAGGCGATCCCCGATCCCGCGCGCATGCGCGAGCACATGCGCCTCCTCGCCGCGCGTCCGCACCACGTCGGCACCGCCGCCGGCCGCGCGAACGCCGAGTGGATCCGCGACCAGTTCCGCGCGTACGGCTGGCAGGCGGAGATCGAGACGTTCGACGTGCTCTTCCCCACGCCGGTCGAGCGCGTCGTGGAGCTCGTCGCACCGAGCCGCTTCCGCGCGCGGCTGCAGGAGCCGACGGTCGCCGGCGATCCGACGACGGCGCAGCACGACGAGCAGCTGCCGACGTACAACGCCTACTCCGCCGACGGCGACGTCACCGCGCCGCTCGTCTACGTGAACTACGGCATCCCCGCCGACTACGAGGAGCTCGCGCACCACGGCGTGTCGGTGAAGGGCGCGATCGTCATCGCGCGCTACGGTGCGTCGTGGCGCGGCATCAAGCCGAAGGTCGCCGCCGAGCACGGGGCCGTGGGGTGCCTCATCTACTCCGACCCGCGCGACGACGGCTGGTCGGGCGGCGCGGTGTTCCCCGCGGGTCCCATGCGTCCCGCCGACGGCGTGCAGCGCGGCTCGGTGATGGACATGCCGACGCACCCCGGCGACCCGCTCACCCCGGGCATCGGCGCGACGAAGGACGCGAAGCGCCTCACGAAGGAGGAGTCGGGCGTCCTCACGACGATCCCCGTGCTCCCCATCTCGTACGCCGACGCCGCGCCGCTGCTCGCCGCGTTAGGCGGCCAGGTGGTCCCCGGGCCATGGCGCGGCGGGCTGCCACAGACCTACCGCTTCGGTCCCGGCCCCGCCCGCGTGCACCTCGTCGTGAAGTCGGAGTGGGGCCTGAAGCCGCTGCACGACGTCATCGCGCGCCTGCCGGGGACCACCGAGGCCGACCAGTGGGTGATCCGCGGCAACCACCACGACGCGTGGGTGAACGGCGCCGAGGATCCGATCTCGGGCCTCGTCCCCGAGCTGGAGGAGGCGCGCGCGCTCGGTGCGCTGTACGCGCAGGGATGGCGGCCGAAGCGGACGATCGTCTACGCGGCCTGGGACGGTGAGGAGCCGGGGCTGTTGGGCAGCACCGAGTGGGCCGAGGCGCACGCCGACGAGCTGCGGCAGCGTGCCGTCGCGTACCTCAACACCGACACGAACGGCCGCGGCGTCCTCGGCGTCGAGGGGTCGCACACGCTCGAGAAGTTCGTGAACGAGGTCGCGCGCGACGTCGAGGATCCCGAGGCACACGTGAGCGTGTGGAAGCGCCAGCAGGCGGCGGCGCTCCAGGGCGGCACGCCCGAGGCGCGGCGCGAGGCGCGCGAGCGCGGCGACCTGCGCATCGGCGCGTTGGGCAGCGGGTCCGACTACACGGCGTTCCTCGACCACCTCGGCGTGGCGTCGATGAACCTCGGGTTCGGCGGCGAGGACGACGGCGGCATCTACCACTCCATCTACGACGACTTCTACTGGTACACGCACTTCAGCGACACGTCGTTCGTCTACGGCCGCGCGCTCGCGCAGACGATGGGCACCGCGGTGATGCGCCTCGGGAGCGCCGACCTGCTGCCGTTCGCGTTCACGAACCTGGCCGAGACCGCGCAGCGCTACACGCGCGAGCTGCAGACGCTGCGCGACCGCCGCGCGGAGCAGCTCGCCGACCGCCGGCGCGACGTCGAGGACGGCGTGTACGCGGCGTCGAGCGATCCGCGCGCGCCGACGGTCGCGCCGCCGGTGCTCGCGGCGCCGCCGCGGCTCGAGTTCGCGGCGCTCGACAACGCGCTCGACTCGCTGTCGCACGCCGCGGCGCGCTACGAGCGCGCGTACTCGCGTTTCGCGGAGCGCGGCGCCTCGGCCACCGACGGCGGCTCGGCGCCTAACGGGCTCGCGGCGATCAACGCGCGCCTCGTGCAGGCCGAGCGCGCGCTCACGGCGCCCGAGGGGCTCGCGCGGCGGCCGTGGTTCACGCACCTGCTGTACGCGCCGGGCTGGTACACCGGCTACGGCGTGAAGACGATGCCGGGCCCGCGCGAGGCGATCGAGGAGGACCGGTGGGCGGACGCCGACGCCGAGCTCGCGCGCGTCGCGGCGGCGCTCACGCGCGAGGCCACGCTCGTCGCCGAGCTGGCGAATGCGTTAGGCGGGGGGCGGTGAGGCGCGCCACGCCTCGGCGCGCCGGGCGCGACTCCTCCTCCGACAGGGCCGCCGTGTTCTTCGACGCGGATTTCGCGGACACATCCTCACTGACTCCTATCCGGATGTGTCCGCGAAATCCGCGTCCAAGTACTCAGGGAGCACCGCGCGTCGAGGAGCCGTGAGCCGGCGCGCCCCACGGTTCGCATCCGCCTGATCGCGGGTCCGCCCAGCGACGGCGACGGCCGGCGGCCGAGCCGCCATCGTCGCCGCATGCGACCTCACCTCCTCATCCTGGCCGCGAGCCTTCTCCCGCTCGCGCCTCTCTCCGCGCAGTCCCGCGGCTACATCGCGCGACTCGGTGTCGACACGGTCGCCGTCGAGTGGATCGCGCGCCACGGCAACGTCGTCGAGGGACGCGTAGTGCGACACACGCCGGCGACGAGCGTGCTCCGCTACACGCTCGCGCTGAACCCGGACGGCACCGTCGCGAGCTACGACGAGGGCGTGTACCGCGCCGACGGCTCGCCGCTGCCCGATGCGCCCGACGGCACCGCCCAGACCGGCCTGTCGATGCGCTTCGTCGGCGACAGCGTGATTCGCCGCGTGACGCGCGGCGGCGCGGTCGTGGAGCGACGGGGCTTCGCGCCGCGCGGCACCCTTCCCGCCGTCGGCGGCACGTCACCGTACTGGCAGGAGCTCGCGATCGCCGAGTCGCGCCGCGCGGGCACGCCGTATTTCCGCTTCATCGGGTTCGCCGCCGGCCAGGACACGGCGAGCGTGATCCCGGTGAGACGGATCGGCGCCGACTCGGTGGAGATCGTCGCCGGCGGCTTCCCGCGCGCGTACCGCGTCGCGCGCGACGGCCGCATCGTGCGCGGCGACGGCGCGCGCACGACGGTGAAGCTCGTCATCGAGCCGCTGGAGCGCGCGGACCTCGCGGCGATCGCGACGGCATGGGCGGCGATGGACGCGCGCGGCCAGGGGATGGGCGTGCCCTCGACGCGCGACACGGTGACGGCGACGGTCGGCGGCGCGCAGCTCTGGCTCGACTACGGCCGCCCGGCGAAGCGCGGGCGCGCCATCTGGGGCGCGCTCGTGCCGCTCGACACCGTCTGGCGCTTCGGCGCGAACGCCGCCGCGCAGTTCCGCACCGACGCCGCGCTCGACATCGGCGGCACGACCGTTCCCGCGGGCACCTACTCGCTGTGGCTCCTGCCGAGCGCCGCGCAATCGTATCTCATCGTGAACCGGCAGACCGGCCAGTGGGGCACGATGTACGACGCGTCGCAGGACCTCGTGCGCATCCCCGTCGCGCGCGTGACGAACGTCGCGCCGCGCGAGGAGCGCTTCCGCGTGCTCGTCGACGGCGGGCGGCTCCGCATGCTGTGGGACGACGGCGGCTACGAGGTGCCGATCGCGCCGGCGGGGCGTTAGGCGCAACGGGCACGGCGACGACACTTGGACCGCAGAGGGCCGCAGAGGACTGGCCTCTTGAATTGAACCACAGAGGACACGGAGGACACGGAGGAGAGCCACTTCTTGTTTGGTTTCCTCCGTGTCCTCCGTGTCCTCTGTGGTGAAAAAGCAGTTGAAGCAGTTGCCGTTCTCTGCGGCCCTCTGCGGCCCTCTGCGGTTCAAATGCACAGCCACTTCAGTCCTCCGCGCCGCCGCGTGCCACGCACGTCATCGCGCCCGCGTCACGACCTCCGCGATCGCGCGCACGACCAGCCCGGGGTCCTCGACGTGGATGTTGTGCCCCGCGTTCGGCGCCACGACGAGCCGGCCGCGCCGCGACAGCGCGGCGAGGTCGCGCTGCAGCGCGAGGCGCTCGCGTTCCAGGCTGTCGGCGGAGATGGCCATGCCGCTCTCGTAGCCGCCGTGCGTGCGCGCGAGCACGACGAGGGGCACGCCGCCGAGCGTCGCGCGATCCGTTAGGCGCTCGGCGTGGAACCGCGCGAGCTCCTCGGGCGACCAGTCGGTCTCCGCGGCCCACGTCGCCTGCAGCGCCGGCCGAGCGAGCGCCCACCGCAGCACGCGCTGCGCCGATGCCGGCAGGCGGTCGAGCGGCGGCTCGAGCGGCACGTCGGCAGGAATGGTCGCCGCCGGCTTCGCGTGCAGCGTCGCGGTGTCGAGCGCGATGCGCGGCGGGGGCGCGACGCGGCCGCGCGCGCCGTCGCGGATGCGGTGCGGCGCGCCGCCGTAGACGATGTGCTCGTCCTCGTGCACCGCGTCGACGAGCACCATGCCGGCGACCTCGCGGCGGTAGCGCGCCGCGAACCCGCGCACCACGAGCCCGCCGTAGCTCTGCCCCACGAGCACGAACGGACCCCGCTCGCCCGAGCGCACGAGCGCGGTGTGCAGCTCCAGCGCGAGCTGCGCGAACGACCGCGGACGCGCGCCCGGATCGCTCCACGCGTAGCCGCCGCGATCGTAGCTGCACACGCGCGTCGTCGCCGCGACGGACGGCTGCACGAGCGACCAGATCGGCGACGCGTCGCCGAGCCCCGACTCGAGGATCACCGTCGGCGCGCCGCGGCCGGTGCAGTACAGGTGGATGCGCTGGCCGCCGATGTCGACGAGGCGTCCCGGCGGCGTCGGGTCGCCGTTAGGCGGGAGGAGCAGCGCGGCGGCGAGAACGAACGGGAGTGAACGCATGCGCCACGATGCGCGACGGCGCGGCGGAGCGCATCCCGCGCGGTGCGCGTCGCGCCACGGCGGGACGAGTCGTGTCCGCGGGGCGCGTCACCGATCCGCCGCGATCTCCTCCATCGTGCGTCCCGTCGCGACCGACGTCATGTGCTCCGCCACCACGTCGACGTCCGGCGTCGCGTGCTCGTCGGCGCGCTTCATGAGCAGCCACTGCGGCTTTCCGGGTCGGCGCATGCGCACGAGCGTCCACTCGCCGCGCAGCCGCGTGCCGTCGAGCACGAAGTCCACGCGCCCCTCGGCGTGAGCGTGCAGCAGCGCACGCTCGTCCGCGCCGTTCGCGCCCGTGTAGGTGCCGAGGTCCCACAGCATCACCGTGCCGCCGCCGTACTGGCGCGCCGGGATCGTCCCCTCGAACGCGTTCCAGCTCATGGGATGATCCTCGACCTCCATCGCGAGCCGCTTCACCGACGGATCGAGGCTCGGTCCCTTCGGCACCGCCCAGCTCTTCATCACGCCGCCCATCTCGAGGCGGAAGTCGAAGTGGAGGGAGCTGGCGTCGTGCTTCTGGACGACGAAGACGAGGGGCATCCGTGTCACCTGTCGAGGAGAGAGCGTTACCGCCCGACGACCGTGCGCATGACGTCGAGGAACGATCGCACCGTGGGCGGCATGTCGCCGCGGCGCCACGCGGCCACGAGTCGGAACGGGATGTCGACGCCGCGCAGCGGCCGGAACGCGACGCCGGCGCGCGGCATCCGCTCGGCGGTGCTCGGCACGAACGTCACGCCGAGGCCCGCGCTCACGAGCGCGACGAGCGCGTCGAGCTGCCGCGCCTCCTGGGCGACGCGCGGCGTGAACCCCGCCGCGACGCACGCCGCCACGGCGGCGTCGCGCAGCCGGCTCGGCGTGCGCGCCGACACGAGCACCCACGGCTCGTCGGCGAGGTCCACGAGGTCGATCGCGTCGCGCGCGGCGAGCGGGTGGGCGGCGGGGAGCGCGAGCACGATGCGCTCCTCCGTCATCGGCTCGGTCGCGAGCTCGCGCACCGGCGGCGGCGGCGGTCCCACGCCGACGTCGAGGTCGCCCGCGCGCAGCCCCACGATCTGCTGCGCCGGCAGCCGCTCGAGCATCGTCAGCTTCACCGCCGGGTGCGCCTCGCGGTACGCGCCGAGCACCGCAGGCAGCAATCCCCAGAGCGCGGAGTCCACGTAGCCGATGCGGAGCCGCCCGGCCTCGCCGACCGCCGCGCGCCGGGCCACCTCGGCCGCCGCGGCGGCGTGCGCCAGCGTGCGCCGCGCCTCGGGGAGGAAGAGCCGCCCCGGCTCGGTGAGCGCCACGCGCCGCCGCGTGCGGGCGAGCAGCGTGACGCCGAGCTCGGCCTCGAGCTGCTTGATCTGCTGGCTCAGCGCCGGCTGGGCGACCCGGAGCCGCTGCGCCGCGCGCCCGAAGTGCAGCTCCTCGGCGACGGCCACGAAGTAGCGGAGGTGGCGGAGCTCCATCCTTGGCGATGCGTTCGAGCCGGCAGAGGACTGCCTGTTTGGATCGAACCACAGAGGACACGGAGGACAAGAGGACACCAACTTCTTGAAAGGGTTCTCCTCTGCGTCCTCTGTGTCCTCTGTGGTAAAAAGCAGTTGAAGTTGCCGTTCTCTGCGGCCCCCTGCGGTGGGAATGATAAGCAACAGATATCACAGCGTCGCCATAAAGTCTTGGACTCGATTCCCGGAACCCGGTAACCTCCGGAATGCGACGTCTGAACCCCCATTCCGCGGCCTTCACGCTCCTGCTCGGCGCCCTCGTCACCCTGGCGTCGTTCGCCACCGACATGGGGCTGCCGGTGCTCGCGCAGACCGCGGCGTCGCTGCACGTCACGCCGGCGACGGCGGCGCTGACAATGAGCGTGTTCATGGCCGGGTTCGCGTTCGGGCCGCTCGTCTTCGGGCCGATCTCCGACCGGCGCGGGCGGCGGCCGGTGCTGCTCGCGGCGTGCGCGGTGTTCGCGCTGTTCGGTGCGCTCGGCGCGTTCGCCCGCTCGCTCGACCTGCTGCTGCTGTGGCGCTTCGTCATGGGCGCCGGCGCCGGCACCGCCCAGGTGCTCGTGCTGGCCACCGTGCGCGATCACTTCACCGGGGCCGAGGCGCGCGCGAAGCAGTCGTACGTGAACCTCGCCGCCGGCATCGCGCCGATCATCGCGCCGACGGCCGGCGTGTGGGTCGCCGCGCTCGGCGGCTGGCGCGCGATCTACGGCGTGCTCGCCGGCGCCGGCGTCGCGCTGCTGTGTGCCGCGGCGTTCGGGCTCGACGAGTCCGCGCCCCCCGCGCGCGGCGCGCAGTCGTTAGGCCGCACGCTCCGCTCGTACGCGCGCGTGCTGCGCCACCCGGTCACGATGGGCTATGCGTCGGTCGTCGCGCTCAACTTCGGCTGCCTGTTCGCGTACGTCTCCGGCTCGTCGCTCGTGCTCATCGGGCTGATGGGCGTCTCGCAGCGCACGTACGGCGTGCTGTTCGCCACGACGGCGCTCGGCCTCATGGCCGGCTCGCTCACGAACGCGCGCCTGAGCCGCCGCGGCGTGCCGCACGCGCGGCTGATCTCCGCCGGCCTCGTGGCCATCGTCGCGACGGCGATCGTGGCGCTGGCGCTCGCGGCGACCGGGCTGCTGCGCGCGTGGCTGCTCGTGCCGCTCATCGTCGTGAGCCACATCGGCCAGGGCGTCGTGCGCCCGAACGCCGCGCAGGGCGCGCTGGAGCCGATGCCCGACATCGCCGGCGTGGCGAGCGCGGTGCTCACCGGCCTGCAGATGCTCGTCGGCGCCGGCGCGAGCGCGATCGCCGCCGCGCTGTTCGACGGCCACTCGGCGCGCGCCATGACCGCGACGATGGTCGTCTGCGCCGTCGGCGCGGCATCGATCTACGCGCTCGTCGTGCGCCCCGCCGAGCAACGGCTGCCGCACCCGCACCGCGTCCCGCTCGACGACCCGCGCGTCGGTGGGGCCGAGGTGGCGGCGGCCTGAGGTGCGCCCGGCGGGGCTCCACGTACGTGTGTGCGTGGGACTGAAGCAGGACTGAAGGAGGACTGAAGGAGGAAACACCAACAAAGTGTTGTTGGTCCTTCTTCAGTCCTCCTTCAGTCCTGCTTCAGTCCTATAGAAACTCGTACGTGGAGTCCCGAGCGCGCGCCCCCCCTGCCGGCCCGCGGTCCCCGGCGTATCATCGAGCCATGCGCTCCCGCCGCATCGCCCTGCTCGCGGCCGCCGTCACGATCGTCGTCGCTGCCCTCGTGGGCGTGCTCCGTGTCCGCCCCCTCGGCGCGCAGCGCTACATGCGCTTCGATCCGAACGTGGCGTACGACGGGCGCTTCACGTTCGTGCGCGTGAAGTACATCGTGCGCTGGCGCAGCGGGTGGGAGTTCGACTACCCGGCGATGGAGCGCAACTTCATGAAGCTCACCGACGAGCTGACGACGCTGCGGCCGCACACCGAGGAGAGCAACATCCACACGTTCGACGATCCGGAGCTGCTGAAGTTCCCGATCGCGTACCTGTCGGAGCCGGGCGGGTGGTACCTGAACCCGAAGGAGGCGGAGGGGCTGCGCAACTATCTCGCGAAGGGCGGCTTCCTGTGGGTCGACGACTTCATGCGCGACGAGTGGGTCCAGTTCGAGCGCCAGATCCGCCTCGTGCTCCCCGACGCGCGGTTCGTGCGCCTCGACCCGTCGCACCCGATCTACAACGCGTTCTTCCACATCGACTCGCTCACGCTGCACCACCCGCAGGCGACCGAGCTGCGGGGCGAGTTCTACGGCATCTACGAGGACAACGACCCGTCGAAGCGCCTCATGGTGGTGATCGACTACAACACCGACGTCGGCGACTTCATGGAGTGGTCCGGGCAGGGCTGGTTCCCGGTGAACGTGACGAACGATGCGTACAAGATCGCGATCGACTACATCATCTACGGACTCACACACTGAGGAGGAGACCCGTGTCCCCGCACCGACTCGCGCTGTTCGCGCTGCTCGTCGCCGCTCCTGTCGCCGCGCGCCCCACCGCCGCGCAGGACTCCGCCACGAAGACGGTGAAGGACGCGCGCCCCGCGCGCCGCGACCGCTACCTCATCACGCGTGAGGAGCTCGCGGCGCCCGACCTGCAGGCGCAGAGCGTCCTCGAGGTGATCCGGCGGCTCCGCCCGAACTTCCTCAACGTGCGCGGCACGCAGAGCTGCCTCGGCGTGTGCAGCGCCAACGACGCCGAGTCGGGCAAGGTGCACGCATCGGTCGACGGGAACCCGGTGGTGTCGCTCTCCGAGATCAACACCATGCACATCGCGAACGTCACCGAGATCCGCTTCCTCGACGCCGCCGCCGCGATGCAGAAGTTCGGCGGCTCGGCGCACGAGGGACCGGTGATCCTGATCAAGACGATGTAACGGCTGCTGCGCGGCTGCGTGCTGCGTGGCTGCATAACGACCGACGCCCTTTCCCTGTAGCGAACGGGAAAGGGCGTCGGTCGTTACGCAGCTACGCAGCTACGCAGCAGATCTCACTTGTCCCACCACACGTGCGTCAGGTAGCTGTCCGCCCCCTGCCGCGCGATGGCGTCCGTCAGGCTCTTGAGGTTGACCGACTGCTCGTTGCTCGGGTAGATGAGCCGGCGCGGAATGCCCGGCACGTCCGGGTACTGCTTCGGGCCCGGCTTGATCGACGCCGGGTTGCCGGTGCGGCGCCAGTCGCTCCAGGCCTCGAGGCCCTGCGTGAACTCCGCGATCCACTTCTGCAGCCCGATCTGCTGGAGCCCCTGCGCGCCGCCGCGGTAGGCGACGCCGTTGCGCGCGAGGTACGCGTCGGCGTCGGCGTTCGAGCCGCCCCACTGCGTGATCGACGCACGCACGCCGGCGTCGTAGTAGCCCTTCGCCGCGCCCGCGCTCAGCCCGGCCATGCCGCGCTCGGCCGCCTCGGCGAGGATGAACTGCACCTCGGCGTACGTCTGCAGGTAGTTCGGCGTCTTGCGCCCCGCCGACGTGCCGAACGTGCCGTACGTCGTGGTGCCCGGGTAGAAGATCGCTCCCGGCCGCGACGTCGTGTTGAACAGCGCGCCGCTCGCCGTCGCGTTGTCGAGACCGTTCTGCAGCCCCGCGTACACGTTCGGGTCCGCCTTCGTCGGCTGCGCGTAGATCTTCACGCGCGGGTCGGCGAGCGTGTTCATCGTGTCGAGCAGCGTCTTCGACACGCGGTGGTCGTCGCGCCCCGCGAAGTTCGACGACCACGGGTTGTCGAACACGCCGTCACCCGGATAGTTGAGCTGCGCGTTGTCGGCGTTCGAGGTCATGAGCCCCGCCGCGATCGCCGCGCGCAGCTCGGCGTCGGCCTTCGTCGGGTCGGCCTTGCTCATGCGCATCGCCAGCCGTGCGCGCATCGAGTTGGCGAACTTCGCCCACTGCGCGGCGTTCCCCTTGTAGATCGGGTCGGCCGAGCCGAGGCCCGCGTCGGTCGCGCTCTTCAGCGCGCTCGAGGCGTCGGTGAGCGTCTTCAGCAGACCGTAGTAGATGTCCTTCTGCGCGTCGTACTTCGGCGTGAAGCTCGAGCCGGGGATGTCGCCCTTGAGCGCCTCGCTGTAGGGGATGTCGCCCCACAGGTCGGTGAGCTGCTGGAACACCCACGACTGCATGACCTGCGCGGGCCCGGAGATGCCGGCCGCCTTCGCCGCCACGCCCTGGTCGATGATCTTCTGGAAGTCCTCGAGCTCGTTCCGGTACGCGTCCGTGAAGAGCGCGTCGATCGTCGTGGAGCGGATGTGGCCGCGGTCCTCGTCGATGTACTGGACCTGCGCGATGTGCTGCGCGAACAGCTCCGTCATCGACAGCGTGTTGAACGACCCGTTGAACCGCTGCACCGTGGAGACGGTCGCGTTCGTGAACAGCGCCGACGCGGGCGCGGTGGTCGGCTGGTTCGGGTTGACGTTCAATGACGTCAGGTCCTTCGAGCAGCCGACCGTGATCGCCGCGGCCACCACCGCCGCGGCGACCGAGATGCGTGTGAGTCGCATGGAATCAGTCTCCCGGGTGGGGGTCACGGCGTGACCGAGATGTTGAAGCCGATGCTACGCGTGGTCGGCATCGCACCCATGTCGAAGCCCTGCCCACCGTTGCCCGCGTTCGTCGCGTTCTCCGGGTCGTAGTTCGGGAAGTTCGTCCACGTCAGCAGGTTCCGGCCGACGAGGCCGATGTTCAGCTCCGACGCGTAGACGCGGCGCGCGAAGCGCTGCGGCGCGTTCCACGAGAGCTGCACCTCGCGGAGCTTCACGAAGCCGGTGTTGAAGATCGCCGGCTCGTGCGTCGGGTACAGATTGTGGCCGTAATCCTCGGCCGTGACGACCGTCGTGTTCGGCTGGTGCGTCGACGCGTCGATGCCGTCGACGACGAGCCCCGGCTTGTTCCAGTCGATCTCGCGCCCTTTCAGCGTCGACTCGAGAATGCCGGCGTACATCCCCCACCAGTTGCCGATGGAGAAGTTCTTCCCGCCCTTCCGCACGTCGAGCAGCGTGTTGAGCGTGAGCCGCTTGTAGCGGATCTCGTTCGCCCAGCCGCCGACCCAGTCGGGGTTCACGTCGCCGAGGATCTTCTTGTTCTTGTCCTGCTGCGGCAGGCCGTCGACCGTGAGGATCTTGCCCGTCGCCGAGTCGCGCTGCCAGCCGAAGCCGTAGAGGATGCCGTACGGCTGCCCGACGCGCGCCTCGATGTTCGCCTGCCACTGCGACGCGATGACGATCGTCGAGAGGCCCGGCGCCAGCTCGTCGACGCGGTTGCGGTTGCGCGTCCAGTTGAACGTCGTGGACCAGTGCAGGTTGCCGCGGTCGATCGGCTTGACGGTCAGCATCGCCTCGATGCCGCGGTTGGTGATCTGGCCCGCGTTGATGACCGTCGAGCTGAAGCCGGTCGCCGGCGAGATCGTGAGCGGGATGATCTGGTCGCGCGTGCGCTTGAGGTAGTACGTGCCGTCGAACGTCACGCGGTCGTTGAACAGCGACAGCTCGAGGCCGCCCTCCGTGCCGAACGTGCGCTCGGGCTTGAGGGCCGCGTTCGCCGACGAGTTGTCGAGCGAGTACAAGGCGAGCCCGCCGAACTTGTTCGACGAGCCGTTGTAGACCGTCTGAAGCTGGTACGGCGACGCGTCGGCGCCCACCTGCGCCCAGCCGCCGCGCAGCTTGAGGAACGAGATCGGCGTGTGCTCCTGGAGCGCCGGGACCAGGTCGCTCAGGATCAGCGACGAGCTGACCGACGGATAGAAGTACGACGCGTTCTCCTTCGGCAGCGTCGACGACCAGTCGTTGCGCCCCGTGACCTCGACCGTCCACACCTTGTGCGTCGTGATCACGGCGGAGCCGTACGCCGAGTTCACCGCGGAGTGCGCCTCGGAGTTCGTGAACGTCGGCGTGATCCCCGCGTTCGCCAGGTTGTAGATCCCCGCCACGAGGATGCCGCGCGTCGAGTAGCCGTCGGCGAAGCCGTCGTTGCGGCGCTTGTTGCCGCCGCCGGTGAGCGTCACGTCGAACATGCTGACGCTCTTCTGCGCGGTGAGGATGGCCTCGAAGTTCGTCTCGCGCGCGCGGAGCGTGTTGCTCGTGAAGGCGCCGTTGTACGACGCGTTCGCGCGGTCGATGTTCCCCTTCGCGAAGTGCTCGTCGGCGGTGTTGCGGTACGAGTCGGAGCCGCCGCGCAGCGTGCCGCGCAGCCACGGCGCGAACTCGTACTGCGCGCTGAGCTGCCCGATCACGCGCTCACGCGTGTCCGGCGCCGTGTTCTCGTAGACCTGCCAGTACGGGTTCCGGTGGTAGTTGTCGTTCCAGTTGTAGAGCGAGCCGTCGGGCAGGCCGTAGGGGTTGTCGGCGGTGTTGTAGTACTTGTTCTTCAGCCCCGCGACGTCGACCTGGCGGCCGAACCACGTGAACGTCATCCACGGGTTCCCCTCGGTGTAGCCGTTCTCGGGGCGATTGCCGTTGCTCGTCGTGTAGTTGAGCGAGCCGTTCAGGTTCAGCTTCCGGATCTGACCGCTCCCGTTCAGCGACGCGGCCGTGCGGCCGAGCCGCGAGTTCGGCACGATGCCGTTGATGTCATCACGCGTGACGGAGAGCCGCGCGCCCATGTTCTGCCCCGACGCGCTCGCGTTCACGTTGTTCGAC
The DNA here is from genome assembly GCF_000522985.1 of Gemmatirosa kalamazoonensis. Classification (NCBI taxonomy): domain Bacteria; kingdom Pseudomonadati; phylum Gemmatimonadota; class Gemmatimonadia; order Gemmatimonadales; family Gemmatimonadaceae; genus Gemmatirosa; species Gemmatirosa kalamazoonensis. Next base: position 178,369 of record NZ_CP007129.1, on the reverse strand, counting down.
ACCGTGCGGCCGACGTCGAAGTACTGCTTCACGTTGTCCGGGTGCGCGACCCACGGCTGCGCCTTGCCGCTGAACTGGTCGATCGGGCGGCCGTCGAGCTTCGGGCCCCAGGACTCGTCGGCGCCGTCGTTCACGCCGCTGCCCGCGCCGTCGACGTACTGGAACTCCCCGCCGAACCCCTGACCGTACTGGTTCTGGTAGCTCGGGAAGATCGACATGTTGTCGGCCATGTAGCGGCTCGTCAGCGTGATCCGCGTCCCGGCCGCCGCGTTGCGCCCCGTCTTCGTCGTGATCACGACGGCGCCGTTCGACGCGCGCGAGCCGTAGAGCGCGGCGGCGTTCGGCCCCTTGAGCACCGTGATGCTCGCGATGTCGTCCGGGTTGATGTCCTGGATCGCGCTGCCGTAGTCACGGCCGCCGCCCGCCGACGCGGTGGAGAAGTCGCGGTTCGAGATCGGGATGCCGTCGACGATGAACAGCGGCTGGTTCTCGCCGCGGATCGAGCCCTGCCCGCGGATCACGATGCGCGTGGTCCCGCCGATGTTGCCGCTCTGCGCGATCTGCACGCCGCTCACCTTGCCCGACATCGCGCTGACGAGGCTCGGCGTCTTCACGCGCGTCAGCTCCTCGCCGCCGATCTGCTGCTGCGACGTGCCGATCGTCTGCTTCTCGCGCTGCTGGCTCAGCGCGGTGACGACGACGCCGGTGAGCTGGCTGGCCGACTGCACGAGCGTGAAGTCCTGCGTCACGGGCCCGCGGCCGAGCGTCACAGTCGCCGTCTGCGGCGTGTAGCCGAGCCGCCGGACGCTGAGCGTGACGGTGCCCGACGCGCGGTTCGCCGGGACGGTGAACGTGTAACGCCCGTCGGCGTTGGTCACGCCACCGACTTGCAGACCGGGGATCGAGACGCTCGCGCCATTGAGTGGCGTGCTCGCGTCGCTGCGGACGACTCCGGAGACCGTGGTGGCCTGCTGCGCCGCGAGCACCGCGGGCACGGTGGCCGTCAGCGCGGCGCTGAGAAGTCGGCGCCAGGAAGTGGTCATGGGGACGGTGTCCTCTGGGACTGGGGGTGAGGACTATGCGGCTCCGTGGTCGGCGGAGAGGGCCGGACGCAAGCCGCGAGGTCGGGCGGACGAGGCTATACTGGTGGGCGTCCCCGCATGCGCAAGTACGGCTCGTCCTGCCTAGCGCGCGGGCCGTCACCGATCGTGACGGGTGACCCCACCACGTTCGCGTTCGTCACCCTGGCCGTCGCCCGGCGCGAGAACGGCGCGTATCATCGGCCGCCATGCGCCCGCCCTGCCGCCTGGCTCGCCTGCTCGCCGCGCTCGCCCTCACCGCATCCGGCGTGTCGAGTGTCACCGGCTGCGGCGCCCGCGCCGACGCGACCGACGTGGGACGAGACGTCGGGCAGCTGCAGTCGATGCTCCTCGGCGAGCGCTTCACGGCGGGCCGGCTCGCGGGCCAGACGGCATGGAGCGGCTGCGCGGTCGTCGACACGGCGGCGCTCGTGCCCCGTCTGCGCTGCGCGCCGCCGCCCGCGCCGGGGTCGCGTCGCTTCGCGGCGATCGGGCGCGCGTCGCGCGTGGTGCTGCCGCGCCTCCGGTCGGACTCGTCGCCGGCGGTGCTGCGCGCCGCGGCACTCGTCGACCTCCGGTGGCGCGACACGGACGCGGCGGGCGTGGACCGCGCCATCGCCGCGCTGGAGCGGGCACGGAGCCGAGCGCCCGACGATGCGCGGGTGCTGAACGACCTCGCGGTGGCCTACCTCGCGCGCGCGGAGCGCGACCAGCAGCTCCGGCCGCTGCTGCAGGCGCTCGACGCGGTGGAACGGGCGCGCGCGGCGGGTGACGCGTCGCCGGTCGCGCTGTTCAACCGCGCGCTGCTGCTCGAGCGGCTCTACCTCGTGGAGACGGCGCGCGGGGCATGGGACGCGTACGTCGCCGCGGAGCACGATCCGGCGTGGCGGCGGGAGGGGGCGGCGCATCGGGAGCGGCTGGCGCGGCTGGCGGCGGGCAGCCCGCGCACCCCACAGACGGCGCGGGAGACGGGACTCGCCGCGTTAGGCACCTGGGGACGGGCCGTGACCCTCGGCGACTCGCTCGGTGCCCGCCGCGACCTCGATTCGGCGCGCGCGCTCGGCGCCGAGCTGGATGCGGCGGGCGCCGATCGGAGCGTCGCGCTCGCGGTACGCGCGATCGAGGCAGCGCAGCGCACGCCGTCGCGCGTGCGCACGCTCGCGGCGGCGCACGCGGCGTTCGCGGACGGGCTCGCGCTCTACGGCCGCGCGGCGTACGAGGACGCGGCGCGCGAGCTGGGGCGGGCGGAGCGCGCGATGCGCGAGGCCGGCACGCCCGCGGCGCGGTGGGCCGCGGTGTATCGCGCGCTCGCGCTGCTCAACCGGGGGGCGCGCGACAGTGCCGACGCGGTGCTGCGACGCGCGCTCGCGGATGCGACACCAGCCGAGCCGGCGCTGGTGGGCAAGATCCTCTGGACCCTCGGCCTCAACCAGGTCCGACGCGGGTCCTACGAGGCCGCCGCGCGCCTGTATGGAGACGCGCAGCCGTACTTCGCGCGGCTCGGCGAGACGGAGAACCTCGGCATGCTGTCGTCGCTCCGCGCCGAGGCGCTGAACTTCGCGGGGCAGGCCGCGGCCGGTCACGACGAGGCGCTGCGCGGGATGCATCTGCTGGCGCCGTTCCGCGCGTCGAGCTTCATGGCGAACCACATCAGCGTCTTCGGCGGGTACGCGCGCGCCGATCGGGTGCCACTCGCCGCGCTCGACGTGGCCGACGAGCTGCTCGCGGTCGCCCGGTCGTCGGGCCGTCCGCAGTCGGTAGCGTGGGCGTACCGCGAGCGCGCGCGCACCGCCCTCGCCGCCGGCCGCGCGGAGGTCGCGCGAGCGGATCTGACGGAGGCCGAGCGATGGATGGCACGCGTCCCGCCCGGCGTGTCGCGCGATCGGCTCGCCGCCTACGTGGGGCTCGTCCGTGCGCAGGTCGCGCTCGCCGGCGACCCGGCGGCGGCGCGCGACGAGCTGGAGGCCGTCGTTCGCGGCTACCGCGCGGCGCGGGACGAGATCAACCTGCCGAACGCGCTCTACCAGGCGGCGCTCGCGGCGCGCGCGGTCGGCGACACGGCACGAGCCCGCGCGGCGCTGGCGGAGGCGGTCGCCGCGATCGAGTCGCGCCGCGCGCTGTTCCCGTCGGCGGAGGTGCGCGCGAGCTACTACGAGACGACGGAGAACGTCTACGACGCGATGATCGAGCTGTCGCTCGCGCGCGGCGATGCGTCGGAGGCGTTCGAGCTGCTGGAGCGCTCGCGTGCCGCCGTGTGGGCGGGTACGGCGCGCGACGCGCCGATCGGCGTCCCCGCGCTGCGGACGCGGCTTCCGGCGGGCGTGCTCGTCATCGAGTACGCGCTGCTGCGCGAGCGCGTGATCGTGTGGGCCGTGTCGCGCAGCGCCTGGCGCAGCATCTCGCTGCCGGTCCCGCGCGACTCGATCGCGGCGCTGGTCGCTCGCTTCCACGCGGAGCTCGGCGACCCGGCAGCGACCGCCGCGCGCGCGCGCGACTCTTCGACGTTCTCCTGCGCCCGGTCGCCCCGGAGCTGACGGCGGCGCGGGAGCTCGTCGTCGTCCCGGACCGCGACCTGTCGAGCGTCCCGTTCGCCGCGCTGTGGGACGGGCGCGCCGGGCGCTACGTGGTGCAGGCCTATCCGGTGCGCACGCTGCCGAGCGCCGGATTCGTCGGCGCGGCCGGCATGGCACGACACGGCGTCGGCGGCAGCGCGCTCGTCGTCGGCGACCCGGCAGCCGATACGCTGGCGACGCGTGGAGCGGTCGCGCTGCGCGGCGCCGCGGAGGAGGCAGCGCAGGTCGCGCGGCTCTACGCGCGCGCGCGATTGCTCGTCGGCGCGCACGCCGACCGTCGGCGCGTGCTCGCGCTGCTGCCGTCGTCCTCGATCTTCCACTTCGCGGGGCACGCGGTCGCGAACTCCGAGCAGCCGGAGCTCTCGTACCTCGCGCTCGTCGCCGGCGGCGCGGACGACGGCCTGCTGCGCGCGCGGGAAATCGGCGCGCTCCGGCTCTCACATCTCGGCATGGTCGTGCTCTCCGCGTGCAACACGCTCGGCGCGCGCGCGACGCACGCGGGCCCGATCGCGGGACTGGCGTACAGCTTTCTGCGCGCGGGCGTGCCGGCGATGCTCAGCTCCTTGTGGGACGTGAACGACGACGCGACGACGCCGCTGCTCGTGGCGTTTCACCGGCGTGCCGCCGGCGGCATGGGCGCGGCGGAGGCGCTCCGCGCCGCGCAGCTCGAAGCACTGGAGTCCGACCGACCGGAGACGCGGGCGCCGCGGGTGTGGGCGGCGTTCGTGTACTCCGGGCCCTGAGCCACCACCAATCCTTAGAGCATGCCTAAAGTCTGCGTCACGCTGCGCGTCACGATCACGGGTCTCGCCGTGTACGTCCCACACGAAGACTACCTGCAGGTGGCCGTGCTGTTCCCCGACGCGCGGCACCGTGCCGACGAGGCAGAGTGGAAGCGGTGGTCCGAGCATCCGGACAAGTCCCACGGCGTGCCGCACGCGTGCTATCTCCGAGTCGATCTCGCGAACCTGGCGCTCGCCGGAGGCACGCGCGTCGCCGCGGGGTCGATCTCGCGAGACGGTGAGGGACGCCCCGTCTGGGAGGTGTTGTATGAGCTCGACCACGCGTTCGTGGACTTCGGCTTTCCCGTGTCGAAGGCGTCGCGCACGGACGGACGACCGGTGATCAACGCACCGTACACCGACGACTATGCCCCCGACCTGAAGCTGATCGATGACCTGCTGCACCAGACCGTGACGTCGAGTCCCGCCAAGGAGAAGCTGATCTGCCGCACAGTTCTGCAGGAAGGCACGCTGGAGCCGTCGACATCCAAGGAGAAGTGGCTGATCGCCGGCACGCTCAAGAACAAGCCGCAGGAAGTCGTCGTGTTCGACCAGTCGGGCTACCGCAACTGGGTCCGTACGCTGGAAGTCGATGTGCCGGATGGCGAGCAACCGATCATCACGCTCATGATCCGGAACTTCGACGGCACTCTGCGTCAGAGCGTGCCGCTTCGCCCGGTGGGAGGCGAGATCAACGTGCGCATCGCGAACCTGTGCGCGAACAACCCGCTCGAGTGGGAGTCGTTGAAGGTGCACACGTCGCCGACCGAGGACCTCGACTTCAAGTGGCTCTACCACTTGTTCGAGCCGAGGACCGGGTCGTGGGACGACCTGCTCGCGGGCAACCTGCTTCCGGTACCGCAGTGCATACGGACCAGAACGGGCGACCCGGATGACTGCGGGCCCACGGGAGTGTCGGGCAAGTTCACGATCGATGCGTACGATGCGTACGCGCCGGCGAGCGGCCCGTCCGAGGGGCCTAACGCCTCACGGCACCCCGCCTGACAGTATCCGCCCCAGCTTGTCCGCGTCGATGTTCCCGCCCGACACGACGCACACGACCCGCTTCGGCGCCCCGTCCGGCACCCCGCGCAGCGCCGCCGCCACCGCGGCGGCGCCCGCGCCCTCCGCCACCACCCGCGCGCGCTCCGCGAGCAGCTTCACGGCCGCCGCCACCTCCGCGAGCGTCACGGTGATCGACCCCGCGAGCAGCGTGCGCACGAGCGGCCACATCTCCGCGAGCACGCTGCGCCCGCCGATGCCGTCCACGAAGCTCGGCACGTAGTCGCACGTCGTCGCCTCGCCCGCGGCGAGCGAGGCGCGCAGCGGCGCCGCGGTCTCCACCTCGCACGCCCACACGCGCGCCCACGGGCGTGCCGTGCGCAGCGCGGCCGCGATCCCCACCGACAGCCCACCGCCGCCGAACGGCACGAGCACCGCGTCGACCTCGGGGAGATCGGCGACGATCTCCAGGCCTACCGTGCCGTTCCCCGCCATCACGCGGCGGTCCGACACCGGGTGCACGAACAGGCCGTCCATGCCCGGATACTCGTGCTCCTGCAGCACGCGCCACCACCGCTCGAACGGGACCTTCACGACGCGCGCGCCGAGTCGCTCGATGGCGGCGAGCTTCGTCGCCGGCGCGTGGTCGGGGACGATCACCGTGCACGGCACGTCGAGCTCGCGCGCCACCCACGCGACCCCCTGCGCCATGTTGCCGGCGCTCGCCGTGTACACGCCGCGGTCGAGCATCGAGCGCGGCGTCGTCAGCATCGCGTTCGCCGCGCCGCGCAGCTTGAACGACCCGATCGGCTGCAGGTTCTCGAGCTTGAGCCAGATCTCCACCGGCGCATCCACGTGCAGGCGGACGAGCGGCGTGCGCACCGCGAGCCCCTGCACGCGATCGGCGGCGTCGCGGATCTCGCGTGGCGTGGGCGCGTCGAGGGTGGGGGTGGTCATGAAGGAGTCGGGACTCGGGACTCGGGACTCGGGACTCGGGCGCCGTTAAGCTACCGAGTCCCGAGTCCCGAGTCCCGAGTCCCGACTCCCGAGTCCCGAGTCCCGCCATCTCGCAGCTCCGGGAAGTCCTCCTCCCAGTGCTCGCCCGGCGCGCGATCCGCCGGGGTGCCGCCGCCGTGCCGCCGTTCCTCGAGGCCGCGCAGCTCGACGCGCCGGATCTTCCCCGAGATCGTCTTCGGCAGCTCCGCGAACTCGAGCCGGCGCACGCGCTTGTAGGCGGGCAGCCGCTCGCGCACGAAGCGGAAGATCTCGCGCGCCACGTCGACCGACGGACGCGCATCGCCGCGCAGCGCCACGAACGCCTTCGGCACGGCGAGCCGCATCGCGTCGGGGCTCGGCACCACCGCCGCCTCCGCGACGAGCGGGTGCTCGACGAGCGCGCTCTCCAGCTCGAAGGGGCTGATGCGATAGTCGGAGCTCTTGAACACGTCGTCCGCCCGCCCGACGTACGTGACGTATCCGTCCGCGTCGCGCTCGGCCACGTCGCCCGTGCGATAGTAGCCGCCGTCCATCGCCTGCGCGGTCGTCGACGCGTCGAGATAGCCGGCCATGAGGCCCATCGGCCGATCGCCTAACGGCAGCGCGATCTCGCCGACGTCGGCCTCGCGGCCGTCGGGGTCGACCAGCACGACGCGATAGCCGGGCAGTGGGCGCCCCATCGAGCCGGGCTTCACCGGCTGCCCCGGCGGGTTGCCCACCTGCGCCGTCGTCTCGGTCTGCCCGTAGCCGTCGCGGATCGTCAGTCCCCACGCGTGCCGCACGCGCTCGATCACCTCCGGGTTCAGCGGCTCGCCCGCGCTCACGGCCTCGCGCAGCCGCACCGCGTACGCGCCGAGGTCCTCGCCGACGAGCATGCGCCACACCGTGGGCGGCGCGCACAGCGTGGTGACGCCGCGCCCCACGATCGTGTCGAGCACGCGGCGCGCGTCGAAGCGCGCGTAATCGTACACGAACACCGTCGCACCAGCGTTCCACGGCGCGAACACGGAGCTCCACGCGTGCTTCGCCCAGCCGGGCGAGCTGATGTTCCAGTGCACGTCGTCCGCGCGCAGGCCGATCCAGTACATCGTCGACAGGTGGCCGACGGGATAGCTCGCGTGCGTGTGCAGCACGAGCTTCGGCTTCGCCGTCGTCCCCGACGTGAAGTAGAGCAGCAGCGGATCGTCGGCGCGCGTCTCGCCGTCGGGATCGAGCGCGGCGGGCGCGTCGTACGCCGTCTCGTAGCGCGTCCACCCCGCGCGCTCGGCGCCGACGACGAGCCGAGTGTAGTCGCCGGCGAGGCCGTCGAACTTCGGCGCGCCGTCGGCGTCGGTGACGACGTGGCGGATGCCGCCGCGCGCGAAGCGGTCCGCGAGGTCCGTCGGTCCGAGCTGCGGCGTCGCCGGCACGACGACGACGCCGAGCTTCATGCACGCGAGCAGCGTCTCCCACGTCGGCGCGACGTTCGGCAGCATGAGCAGCAGCCGGTCGCCGCGGCGGGCGCCTAACGCGCGCAGCGCGTTCGCCACGCGGTCGCTGCGCGCCGACAGCTCGGCGAACGACAGCCGGACGTCGTCGCCGTCGTCGCGCACGATCCACAGCGCGGTGCGGCCGTTGCCGCGCGCCATCGCGTCGAAGTGGTCGAGCGCCCAGTTGAAGCGCGCGAGGCGCGGCCAGCGGAACGTGGCGTACGCCTCGTCGTACCGCTCGCGGTGCGCGAGCAGGAAGTCGCGGGCGGCGAGGAACTCGTGTGCGTCGCTCATGATCGGTCCCCGGAAAGACTCGCGTACGGGAGTATGTAGCCCGTCGCAGGAGGCAGCCATGAGCCGTTTCGGGGACAACATCGACGTCGTCGGCAGCGGTCCCCCGCCGAAGGTCGCGGCCTTCGAGCGGGACGTCTCCGAGCAGCTCCGCCAGCTGCTCATGTTCGAGACCGGACGCATCGTCATCAACGCGATCTGGGCGCTGTTCCGGCAGCCGTCTCCCCGCCGCGTCCGCATCGTCCCGTGGACCGCGCAGGCGCTCAACGCGGACGCCGATGCCGTGTCCCTGCCCGACGCCACGCCGCGCGGGCTGCAGCCGCTCGACGGCACCGGCCGTCCCGTCGTCGGTCCGCGCGGCACCGGCGTGGGGAGCGACGCCGTCATCCGGTACTCGCCACTACGGTGGGAGTCGGACGCTGGCGGCTGGTCGTACGACACGCGCCGCATCTGGCAGACGGTGACCGGACACCCGCCGCCCGCCCCGGGCGACGACCGCGGCGAGGTGCTGCTGCACGAGCTCGTGCACGCGTACCGCGACCTGCTCGGCGTTCGGCACTCCCGACCCATGGGGCTCGGCTACGACACGCGCGAGGAGCTCATCGCGATCGCGGTGGCGAACCTGTACAACGTCGAGCGCACGCGTCCGCTCCGCGCCGGGCACAACGCCAACAGCATCCCCAACTACAGGGCGAGCATGGGGACGCCGGAGTTCCGGCACACGCTCCTCGGCACCATGGCGGAGATGCCCGCGCTGACGAACGCGCTGGCGCGCGTCGACGTGTCCGAGAACCTGTTCGCGCGGTACGCCACGCCGACGCTCGCCGATCTGTTCTTCGGCACCACCTACTAGACGCGCATCGATCGCGTCGCGCGGCCGGACGCTCGTCGACGTCGCACATGTCCGGTCTCCGGACGGTTCTCCGAGAAGGAGGGTACCCGACCACTCCGGAGAACACGATGAGCGTCGCCAGGTTCGGCACCAACATCCTCATCGACGGCGGCCCGCGCCTCGACCGCGCGTACAACGCGACCGTCGCGCTGCGGCTCGCCGCGCTCGCCCTGTCCGCCGCGGGGCGTGGCGCGCTCGCCGAGCTGGCGCGGCTGCCGGGCCGCCTGTGGATCGTCCCACCGGACGCCGTACCGAGCCCCGCGCGTGGCGACGTCGTCCTGCGCTACGATGCGCCCCCCGCCGACCATGCGGGGACGATGCTTCTGGGCGCGCTGTTGCACGCGCTGCAGCGCGACGCCGCCACCGGGCAGGCCACGGGCAGGCGCATACAGATGCCCGTCCGTATCGTCACCCCGGTCGGTAGCGCTGCTCCGATCCTTTAGCGCTGCCGTGGCCGGCCTCACCGCGGACGGCATCGCACACGAACCACATCGGAGGACACGATGAGCGCGACGAAATTCGGCACGAACATCCTCGTCGACGGCGGCGGGGGCCTCCGCGGCCCCCTGTACAACACGACCGTCATGAACCGGCTGCACCAGCTCTCGATGTCCGACGCGGGACGTGCGGCGCTCTCCAACGTCGGGCGCCGCGTGCACTCCCTGCGGATCGTGCCGCCGGACGCGCCACCGGCCATGGCGAGCGGCGAGGTCGTGGTGTTCTATCTGCCGACCGGCGTGGACCTCGACGGCAAGTCGCTCCTGGAGAGCCTCGTGCGCGCGACGCCGAGCGCGACGTCCGGCGCATCCTCGAACGGGCCAATGCACGACATCCAAGTCAGCAGGCAGCACGACATGGCTGGCCAGAAGCTCTTCAGCGAGAGCCTCGTTGGTCTCGGGAAACGTGGATGACACGACGCCGGTGATCCGGGACCTGTTCTTCGGGGCGCACTTCTAGCGAGCTTGCGCGCCATGACCGCCGCCCCGACCCCCAATGCTTCGGCGCTGCCGATCGGCGACGCGACGTGGCTGCTCGACCTCGACTTCCTCGGCCACCCCGGCACCGTCGGCGCGTACGTCGTGGCCGACGGCGACGACGTCGCGCTCGTGGAGACGGGGCCCGGATCCACCCTCCCCGCGCTGCGCGCCGCGCTCGCCGCGGCGGGCTTCGCGCTCGCGCAGGTCACGCGCGTGATCGTGACGCACATCCACCTCGATCACGCGGGCGCCGCGGGTGCGGTGCTGCGCGAGGCGCCGCGCGCGACGTTCCACGTGCATCCCAAGGGCGCGCGGCACATGATCGACCCGTCGAAGCTGATCGCGAGCGCGACGCGCATCTACGGCGACGACATGGATCGCCTGTGGGGCGCGTTCGAGCCGGTGCCCGCCGAGCGCCTGCACACGCTCGACGACGGCGAGGCCGTCGCGGTCGGACGCCGACGCCTCGTCGCCCTCCACACGCCGGGACACGCGGTGCACCACGTCGCGCTGCACGAGCCGGAGCGCGGCGACGTCATGACGGGCGACGTGGCCGGCGTGCGGCTCGGCGCCCTGCGCTACGTGCGCGCGCCGACGCCGCCGCCGGACATCGACCTCGACGCGTGGCGCGCGAGCGTGGCGCGCCTCCGCGCCCTCGACGCACGCCGCCTGCTGCTCACCCACTTCGGCGCACACGACGACGTCGACTGGCACCTCGACGAGCTGCTCGCGCGCTTGTACGACTCGGCCGGCTGGATCGAAGGGCGCTTCGCGTTAGGCGGCTCACCCGAGGCAACGGTGCCGGCGCTCGCGGCGCGCGGCGCGCGCGAGGTGTCCGACGCGGGCGGCGACGCGGCGCTGGTCGACGACTACGAGCTCGCCACGCCGTCGCACATGGCCGTGACGGGGATCGCCCGGTGGCTATCGCAGCGCGACCGGATGGGCGCGGGCTGAGCAGGTGTGCCCTTGCTGGACTCCACGTACGTGTTTATGGAGGACTGAAGGAGGACTGAAGAAGGACCACTCGTACGTGGAGTCATGCTTGGCGCGCACCGCCACCTTGGTCCCACCAGCGGGAGAGATTGGACTCCGCCTCGCGCGGCTGCCCCGCGTAGTGCGACGTGTCGTTGAACAGCATGAGCCGCGCGCGCACCGGATCGCGGAAGTCGAGCACGTTCAGGCACGCCGGCGCCTGGTCCAGGCGGTCGCGGTAGCCGCGCGCGTCGACGCCCAGCAGGCTGCACAGCAGCAGACGGATCGTCGCCTTGTGCGAGACGACGAGCACGCGCTGATCCGGATGCGTGGTGACGATCTCGCGCAGCACGGGCAGCGCGCGCGCGAGCACCGCGACGCCGGACTCGCCGCCCTCGGGCGCGAACGTGAACGGGTCCTGCTCCCACGCCGAGTACTCGTCGGCGTAGCGCGCCTCGACCTCGCGCCGCGTGAGCCCTTCCCACCGGCCGTGGCTGATCTCGCGCAGCCCGTCGCGTGTCGCGATCGCGTCGACGCCCGGTCCGTCGCCGAGTCGCTCGGCGATCAGCCGCGCGGTGTCGCGCGTGCGCGAGTACGGGCTGCAGTAGATCGCGTCCACGCGGTGCTCGTGCAGCCGGTCGCCGAGCTGCGTCGCCTGCCAGCGCCCCTCGTCCGACAGGTCGACGCCGATGTCGCCCGAGAAGCGGTCCTCGGCCGTGAGCTGCGTGGCGCCGTGGCGCGCGAGATAGAGTCGTGTGGTCATGGGGCTCATTGAAGAGCGTTGTCCACAGATTACACAGACAAGAAACAGCGATGAGAGGGTACCTGACAGCTAGAGGCTCATCGCTGTTCCTCTCTGTGTAATCTGTGGATCAAAGCAGTTCACCTATATCCTTCCGCCTGCATCTCGAACAGCTCCGCGTACAGCCCCCTGCGCGCCACGAGCGTCGCGTGGTCTCCCGCTTCCACGACCGATCCGTGGCGCAGCACCACGATGCGGTCCGCCATGCGCACGGTGGAGAAGCGGTGCGAGATGAGCAGCGCCATGCGCCCCGCCGTCAGCTCGGCGAACCGCAGGAACACCTCGTACTCGGCTCGCGCGTCGAGCGCCGCGGTGGGCTCGTCGAGCACGAGCACCTGCGCGTCGCGCAGATACGCGCGGGCGAGCGCCACCTTCTGCCACTCGCCGCCGGAGAGGTCCACGCCGTCGGCGAAGCGCCGGCCCAGCATCTGCGCGTAGCCCGCGGGGAGCCGCGGCAGCAGCGTGTCGGCGAGCGAGCGCTCCGCCGCCGCCGCGATCGATGCGGGCACGCCGTCGCCGTCCGACGCGAGCACGTCGATCTCGCCGACCGCGATGTTCTCGTCGAACCGCATGTCGTAGCGCACGAAGTCCTGGAAGATCACGCCGACGGCGCCGCGCACCGACGCGAGATCGTACTCGCGCAGGTCGCGCCCGTCGAGCAGGATGCGTCCCTCGGTCGGATCGTAGAGCCGCGCGAGCAGCTTCGTGATCGTCGTCTTCCCCGCGCCGTTCTCGCCGACGAGCGCGATCCGCTCGCCGGGACGCAGCACGAGGTGGAAGTCGCGCACCGCCCACCGCTCCGTGCCCGGGTAGCGGAAGCTCACGCCCTCGAACACGAACCCTTCGCGGATCGGCGTCGGCACCGGCGGCGCGCCCGGCGGCGACACGATCGTCGGCCGCATCTCGAGGAACGCGAACAGGTCGCCGAGGTACAGCGCCTGCTCGGAGACGCCGTTCACGCCGGCGAGGAGCCCCTGCAGCAGATCGCGCGCGCGCGCGCGAACGAGCCGGTGAGGAACGTGAGCGTGCCAAGCGAGATCGCGCCGCCCACCGCGCGCGCCAGGATGAGCACGTAGGCGCCGTAGTAGCACGCGGTGCCTAACGCGCCGAGCCCCGCGCCGACGCCCGAGCGGTTCAGCGCGAGCGCGCGGTCCTCGCGCAGCAGCCGCTCGGCGAGCGCGCGGAACCGGCGCACGAGCCACGGGGCGAGGCCGAACAGCTGCACCTCCTTCGCCGTGCGGTCGCTCGCCGCGACGTAGCGCAGGTAGTCGAGCTGGCGGCGCTCCGCGGTGCGGCGCACGAACAGCGTGTACAGCTTCCCCGCGTACCACGTCTCGCTCACGAAGCTCGGCACGATGGCGGCGACGAGCAGGAGGAGCAGCCGCCAGTCGAACACCGCGAGCGCGGCGATGAGCGATCCGAGCGCGAGCAGGCTCTGGCCCATGCCGAGCGTCTGCCCGAAGACGTTCATCCCCGCGCCGCCGGCCTGCGCGCGGGCGCGCTCGAGGCGGTCGTAGAACGCCGGATCCTCGAACTGCGCGAGGTCGAGCGCCGCGGCGTGCTCCATGATGCGCACGCCCATGCGGTTGGCGAACAGCATGCCGAGCGACGCCTCGGCGTACCCCGACGCGCGCGCGAGCAGGTCGCCGCCGAGCACGATCGCGATCTCGATCGCGACGTAGTGCCAGAGCCGGTGCGCGTCGCGGGGCGCGACGTGCGCGCGCGCGGCCGCGACGACGGCGTCGATGATGAGCTTCCCCACCCACAGCGTCAGCACCGGCACGCCGGCGCGCACGACGCGCAGCGCCGCGACCGCGGCGGCGTAGCCGCGGTGCGACTCCCACACGAGCCGCAGGAACGCCGGCACGTGGCGCATCGCGGCGACGCGGTCGCGCCACGGCGGCGGCTTGTCGGGCAACCGACGGCCGAAGCCGCGGGCGCCGATGAATCGGACGCTCGCTTCCATGTCGGCAAGCTACGTGACGAACCTGCCTTGACGTTCTAGGCATGCGATCCTAGCGTACCCAGAAATCCTAGGCACGAGGCCCATGACGCCGCCGACCGGCAACCTGCTCCAGGGCACGCTCGACCTGCTCGTCCTCAAGACGCTGTCCTGGGGCCCGCGCCACGGCTACGGCGTCGCGCGGTGGCTCGAGGACACGACCGACGACGCGCTCCACGTCGAGGAGGGCTCGCTGTATCCGGCGCTCTACCGCCTCGAGCGCCGCGGGTGGATCGCCGCCGAGTGGGGCACGTCGGAGCTCGGCAAGCGCATCAAGGTGTACGCGCTCACGCCCGCCGGCCGCGCGCAGCTCCGCCGCGAGGTGGCCGCGTGGGCCGACTTCACCGCCGCGGTGGCGAAGGTGTTAGGCACCGCATGAGCCGCCGCTCCCGCGCGCTGTTCTGGCGCATCCCCCCCGAGCGCGAGGTGGACGAGGAGATCGCCGCGCACCTCGAGCTGCAGACGCGCCGCTACGTCGAGGCGGGAATGCCGTCCGACGTCGCGCGGGCCGAGGCGCTCCGCCGCTTCGGCGACGTGGCGCGCGTGCGCGCGGAGTGCCGCGAGATCCGCCACGACATGGAGGCCCGCATGCGAGTCGCCGAGCTGCTCCACGAGACGCGCCATGACCTGACGCTCGCGCTGCGCTCCTTCGCCAAGCAACCGCTGTTCACCGTCGCGGCGCTCGTGACGCTCGCCATCGGCATCGGCGCCGACACCGCGGTGTTCAGCGTCGTGAACGCGGTGCTGCTGCGCGCCCTCCCGTACCGGCACGCCGACCGCGTGGTGACGATCTGGAACGGCTACGGCGGCGACGGCCCGTCGCAGGCCGCGGTCGCGCCGGCCGAGGTGGCCGACCTCGTCGAGCAGAGCCACGCGTTCGACGCCGTCGCGGCGATCGCGCCGCAGGGGTCGAACGTCTCGGGCGACGGCGGCGCGGAGCCGGAGCGCGTCACGGCGTACGTCGTGTCGCCTAACGTCTTCACGCTCCTCGGGACGGCGCCGGCGATCGGCCGCGGCTTCCTCGCCGACGACGGGCTCGCCGGAAGCCCGCGCGTGATCGTCCTCAGCCACGCGCTGTGGACGCGCCGCTACGGTGGCGACGCGAAGGTCGTCGGCAGCGTGGTGACCGTGGCCGGGATCCCGCGCACGGTCGTGGGCGTGATGCCCGCCGACGTGCGCTTTCCCGACGCGCCGGTGAACTTCATCCGCGAACGCGGCGACGTCTGGATCCCGCTCGACTACGACCGCGCGCGCACCGAGGACCGCGGCAACCAGCGCCTCGCCGTGCTCGCGCGGCTCGCGCCTAACGTCACGCTCGACGGCGCGCGGCGCGACCTCGACGCGGTGGCCGCGCGGTGGCGCGCGGCGTATCCCGACCGGTACCAGCAGGCCGCGGGTTGGCGCCTGCTCGCCGTTCCGCTGCGCGATGCGATGCTCGGCGCCGCGCGGCCGGCGCTCGCGCTCATCGCCGGCATCGTCGGCCTGGTGCTGCTGATCGCGTGCGTGAACGTCGCGAACCTGCTGCTCGCCCGCGGCACCGGGCGCGCGCGCGAGCTCGCCGTGCGCGTGGCGTTGGGCGCGCGCCGCGGGCGGCTCGTGCGGCAGCTCCTCACCGAGAGCGCGCTGCTCGCGCTCGCCGGCGGCGCGCTCGGCACCGCGGTCGCGTGGGGCGGCGTACGCCTGCTCGTGCGGCTCGACCCGGACGGCCTGCCGCGCCTCGCAACGACGCGCGCGGACACCGCGACGCTGCTGTTCTCGTTGGGCGCGTCGGCGGCCACGGGGCTGCTGTTCGGCCTCCTGCCGGCGCTGCACGGTTCGCGCGCGGACGTCCGCGCCGCGTTGGGCGAGGGATCCCGCGGCACGACCGGCGGGCGCCGGCAGGGGCGGCTGCGCGCGGCGCTCGTCGGGTTCGAGGTCGCGATGGCCGCGATGGTGCTCGTCGCCGCGGCGCTGCTCGGCCAGAGCTTCGCGGCGCTCCGCCGCGTGTCGACCGGGTTCGCCGACGCGGGCGTGCTCACGTTCCAGCTCTCGCTGCCGGCGCGGAAGTACGACAGCACCGCGAAGCTCGTCGCGTTCCACGAGCAGCTCGCCGCGCTGCTCGCGGCGCTCCCGGGCGTGCGCGACGCGGCGGGCGTGTACCCCCTGCCGATGAGCGGCGACGGGTGGAGCGGCTCGTTCGAGGTCGCCGGGCAGACGTATCCCGCGGGCGTCCCGCTGCCGCACGCCGAGTACGCGCGGACGCTGCCGGGCTACTTCCGCACGATGGGAATCGCGCTGCTCGCGGGCCGCGACTTCACGCACGACGACCGCCGCGGCGCGCCGGACGTCGTGATCGTCGACGAGACGCTCGCGCGGCGCTACTGGCCGAACGAGCCCGCGGTCGGCAAGCGCATCGACGTCACGGGCGAGCCGGGCGAGTTCGCGACGGTGGTCGGCGTGGTCGGCCACGTCCGCAACGGCGGCCCGCAGGACGAGGGCGAGCCGCAGATCTACGAGCCGTTCCTGCAGCACCCGCAGCCGACGTTCTCCATCGTGCTCCGCGCGCGCGGGGAGCCGTCGGCGCTCGTGGCCGCGGCGACCGCACGCGTGCGCGCGTTGGACGCGGACCTGCCGCTCGCGCGCGTCGCGCCGATGCGCGAGGTGACCGCGAGCGCCGTCGTGCGCGAGCGGTTCAACGCGCTGCTGCTCGGCATCTTCGGCGCCGCGGCGCTGACGCTCGCGGCGGTGGGGTTGTACGGCGTGATGGCGTACCTCGTCGCGCAGCGCACGGCGGAGGTCGGGATCCGCATCGCGCTCGGTGGCCGCCCGTCCGACGTCAGGCGGCTCGTCGTCCGGCAGGGCGTCGCGATCGCCGCCGCGGGACTCGGCGCGGGACTGCTCGGCGCTCTCGTTCTGTCGCGAGCGCTCGGCCGCCTGCTCTACGAGGTCCGCCCCACCGACCCGCCGACGTACGCGACGATCGCGCTGCTGTTGTTAGGCGTCGCCGTCGCCGCGTCGTACGGCCCGGCGCGGCGCGCGACGCGCATCGATCCCGTGAACGCGCTGCGCGGGTGAACCGTCACGGTCGTCTGACGAGCTCCAAGTCACCCGGCCTCGCGCCTTCGCGGATCATCCAACCGGGTGCGATCTGCAGCGTCCACCCGTCTCCGGTGAGCGTCGTCTCGTCGCGCCGCACCGGCGCCGGCAGACGCCGCGTGCTGCCGTCGGTCGAGAGGAGCACGCCGTTGTCGGCGTCGAGCGCGCCCCACGGTCCCTTCTGGTGGTACTCGCCGAACCAGATCGTCCCGACGTCCGGGATGACCAGGGCCCCGTGGGAATCCGAGAAGCCGCTGCCTCCGCCCGGCATGAGGAGCACCGGGCCGTCGACGAACCGGCGACGCAGCTCGGCGACGCGAGCCTGCCGCTGCTGCGCGCGTCGGTCTTCGGCGGCGCGGATCTCGGCGCCGCCGTATCGCGCGACGGCCGCATCGAGGTCGGTGGCGGGCCGTATCGCGAGCGCGCGCATCAGCATCGCGGCGGGATCGTCGCTCGCGCGCACCGTTCGTGTCCAGCCGGGAGACGCGGCGTCGAGCAGCAGGCCGTACGCGGGGCCCGACGCGTACGCGGCGGTGCGCACGTAGCTCTCGCCGCTCTCCTGCCCGGCCAGCTCGTCGATCGCGGCCGCGATCGCGTCGGCCTCGGATTGCGCGGCGAGCACGACGCCCGTGTACGACGCGAGCCCTTCGGTGATGTCGAGGGCGCGCTCGGTCTCCACCATGTCCGGAAAGCGCGCGTGCCGAGCCTGGCGAAAGGCCAGCGCGTCGCGAACGGCCCGCGTGCGCGCGTCGCCCGAATCCCGCAGCGCTCGCGCGAGCGCGTGCCATTCGAGCCGCAGCCAGTACCGCCCATCCGGGGAGTCCAGATGCTCGGCCAGCGTCGTCTCGACGACCAGCCCGCGCCGCATCTGGACGATGTGGAACGACTCGTGGAGGAGCATCGCGTCGCGCACGTGAGGCGGTTCGTCGGCCAGCGTCGCCCACGACATCGCCGCCCACATGGTGTCGCCCCACCGGATCGGTCCGTTCACGATGCCGATGAGCTTCGGGCGCGGCGCGTCCGGCGGCGGCTGGCTCGTGGCGAACGTCTGCATCCGCGCGTCGCCGATCACCATCGGCATGCAGATCGACTCGCCCCAGAGGCGCCCGCCGTCGCGCTCACAGAGCGCCCGGGCTTCGGCGAAGAACTGCTGCGCGCGCTGTTGATCGACCTGTGCGACGGCCGGCGCCGGATGGCCCATGACCACGCACGCCAGGATGGCCGTGCAGGACGCTGACGTCCGCATCGCGCACCTCCGCGCTGTTCAGTACTCCGCGTACGCGTCGTCCGGATAGCAGTACAGCCACCGCTCCCCCGGCTCCGCCGAGGCGATCACGGGGTGGTCCGCGGCGCGTGCGTGCTTCGAGGCGTGCCGGTTCGGCGAGCTGTCGCAGCAGAGCGTCACGCCGCACGACTGGCACGTGCGCAGGTGCATCCAGCGGGCGCCGGTCTTCACGCACTCCGCGCACTCGCGCGTCGCCGCGTGTCGCACGTCGGTGATCGCCTCGATGTGGCCGCAGGTCTCGTTAGGCATGGTGTACTCTCGCTGTGTCATTGAACCGCAGAGGGCCGCAGAGGGCCGCAGAGGAGAACCAATTGCCGTTGGTGTCCTCTGCGCCCCTCTGCGTCCTCTGCGGTTCAAAGATGTTCTCCGCGTTCTCCGCGCGCCGCTCATGCATGCAGCACCCGGTGCACGAACGACACGGCGATCGACCCCTCGCCGACGGCGGAGGCGACGCGCTTCACGTTGCCGGCGCGCGCGTCGCCGACCGCGAACACGCCGGGAAGGCTCGTCTCCAGCAGGTACGGAACGCGCTCGAGCGGCCAGCGCGCCGCCGCGAGCTCGTCGCGCGTCAGGTCGGGGCCCGTCTTGATGAAGCCGCGGTCGTCGAGCGTGACGCAGCCGCGCAGCCACGCCGTGCACGGGTCCGCGCCGGTCATCGTGAAGACGTGCCGCAGGTCGCGCGTCTCCGCCGTTCCCGCGCGCCGGTCCGTCCATTCCACGCGCTCGAGGTGGGCGCCGCCGAGCAGCGCGGTCACCTCGGTGCGCGTGCGCAGCGTGATCTTCGGGTGCTGCTCGATGCGGTTGATGAGGTACTTCGACATCGACTCCGAGAGCCCGTCGGCGCGCACGAGCAGATGCACGCGCGCGCAGTGCTCCGTGAGGAACACCGCGGCCTGTCCCGCGGAGTTGCCGCCGCCGACGACGATCACCTCCTCGCCGCGACAGAGCTGCGCCTCCATGTGCGTCGCCGCGTAGTACACGCCCGCGCCCTCGAAGCGCGCGACGTCGACGAGCGGGAGCCGGCGGTACTCCGCTCCCGTGGCGATGATCACCGTGCGCGTCGGCACGATGCTGCCGTCGGACACCTCGAGCTCGTAGCGCGGCCAGTCGCACGCGAGCCGCCGCGCGCCGTCGGCGACGAGCACCTGCGCGCCGAACTTCTCCGCCTGCACGAACGCACGCGCCGTGAGGTCCGCGCCCGAGATGCCGACCGGGAAGCCGAGGTAGTTCTCGATGCGCGACGAGCTGCCCGCCTGGCCGCCGGGGACGTCGCTCTCGATCACGAGCACGTCGAGCCCCTCCGACGCCGCGTACACCGCGGCCGCGAGCCCCGACGGCCCGGCGCCCACGACGACGACGTCGCGCGCCTGCGCCGCGTCGATCGCGGCGTTCAGCCCGAGCGTGCGCGCGACCGCCTCGTTCGACGGGTTGCGAAGCACGTCGCCGGTGCACGCCACGAGCACGGGCACGTCCGCCACGCCGACGTCGAAGCGGTCGAGCAGATCCTGCGCGCCCTCGTCGCGGTCGAGGTCCACGAACGTGAACGGGTGCCCGTTGCGCGTGAGGAACTCGCGCACGCGCAGCGTCGCCGCCGAGTGCGTGGAGCCGAGCAGCAGCGCATCGCCGCCGCCGCTCGCGATGAGATCCTGTCGACGGCGCACGAACGCGCGGAGCAGGATGTCGCTCAGCTCCGGATCGTTCCGTACGACGGCGTCGAGCAGCCGCTCGCGGGGGATCTCGAGCACCGTACCCGGACCCGCCGCACGCAGCCGCGTGATCGCCGGTCGGCCGGTGAGCATCGTCGCCTCGCCGGTGAACATCCCCGGCTCCAGCGTGACGATGACGCGATCGACCGACGTCGACGGCCGCGCCGCTTCGATGCTCCCCGCGGTGACGACGAAGAACGGGATGTCGCGCTGGCCGACCTCGACGAGCACCTCGCCGTCGGCGACGCGCCGCTCGCGCCCGTGCGCGGCGAGGCGCTGGCGCTGGGCGTCGGTCAGCGTGGGGAACATCGCCGCCACGCTCGCGCGCTGGTCGGCGGACTCGACGGGATTCGTCATGCGCTCGTGGGGCCGGTACCACATCATTCTACACGACGCGTCACGTCCCGCGCCCGATCGCGCCACCCGGTACCTCCTCCCCCCCCCATGAGCGACCGCCCCTTCATCGCCCGCGGCTTCGTCGGACGCCGTCCGCAGACGCCGCCCGGCCGATTGCCGCCCGGCCAGTACGAGACGCGCGACTTCCCGGTGCTCTCCGCCGGCCCGACGCCGCGCGTGAACCTCGCGACGTGGGACTTCACGATCCGCGACGCCGCGGGCCGCGCCGCCCGCTGGTCGTGGGACGAGCTGCAGGCGCTGCCGCGCGAGACGCCGACGGTCGACATCCACTGCGTCACGAAGTGGTCGAAGTTCGACACGACGTGGGACGGCGTCTCCGTCGACGCGCTGCTCGACGCGGCGGCGGCGCGCGGCGTGGCGCGCGCGCCGTACGTCGTCGCGTTCTGCGACGGCGGCTACACGACGAACCTCCCGCTGGCCGACGTCACCGGCGGGCGGGCGTGGGTCGCGTTCGGCTACGCCGGCGCGCCGCTCGCGCCGGAGCACGGCGGCCCGGTGCGGCTGCTCGTGCCGCACCTGTACTTCTGGAAGAGCGCGAAGTGGGTGCGCGGCCTCACGCTCCATGAGAAGAACGTCCCCGGCTTCTGGGAGGAGCTCGGCTACCACGACCGCGGCGACCCGTGGCGCGAGCAGCGCTACCAGGGTGATCCCTGACGGCGTGCCTAACGCGCCGCTCGTCTGGCGCGTGGCGACGGTGGTCGATGTGCGGGCCGAGTCGCCGCGGGCGCGCACGCTACTGCTCGACGTCCCCGAGTGGGCGGGGCACCGCGCCGGGCAGCACGTCGACGTCCGGCTCGTCGCGGAGGACGGCTACGAGGCGCAGCGCTCGTACTCGATCGCGTCGCCGCCGGAGGACCCGACCGTCGCGCTCACCGTGGAGCGGCTCGACGACGGCGAGGTGTCCCCCTATCTCGCCGACGTGCTGCGCCCCGGCGACGGCCTCGAGGTGCGTGGCCCGATCGGCGGATACTTCGTGTGGAGCACCGCGATGGCGGGCCCGCTGCAGCTCGTCGCCGGCGGCTCGGGCGTGGTGCCGCTCATGGCGATGCTCCGCCACCGCGCGCATGCCGACGCGGCGACGCGCGCACGCGTGCCGGTGCGGCTGCTGTACTCCGCGCGCCGGCGCGACGACGTGCTGTATCGCGCGGAGCTCGAGCGCCTCGCCGCCGACGCCGACGTGGAGGTGGTGCTGACGCTCACGCGCGAGTCGGCGGACGCGTGGCCGGGCTACCGGCGCCGCGTCGACCGTGCGATGCTCGAGGCGACGAGCTGGCCGGCGGCGGTCGCGCCGCGCGTGTTCGTCTGCGGCCCCACGCCATTCGTCGAGGCCGTGGCGACGGAGCTCGTCGCGTTGGGCCACGACCCGATGCGCGTACGCACCGAGCGCTTCGGGCCGACGGGAGACGCTGCCTAACGGTGCGTTCTTTGGACAGGATGAACGGGACGGACAGGATGAAACCAACAGCGAATTGCAGCGCCTTCGTCGTTGGTTTTCATCCTGTCCGTTGTGTTCATCCTGTCGAAACCATGGAGCGACAGGTCCTGACGATCCTGTCGTCGTCCTGTCTGGCCTCGGGAGGCACGCATGCGATCGGAAGAGATGCGACTCGACGGCAACGCGGCGGGCGGCATGCTGCGCGAGCTGTTCGCGCGCGACGTGACGGCGGCGGCCGCGACGTGCGCGGGGTGCGGCACGGCCTGGTCGGTCGGGGCCCTGCTCGTCTACGGGCACGCGATGGGCACCGTCATGCGCTGCCCGGGCTGCGACGCGGTGATGCTGCGGCTCGCGCGCACGCCGGGGTGGCTGCGCGCCGACGTGTCGGGGATCGCGCTGCTCGCCGTCCCCGACGCGCCGCCGTCCTGAGGCGCGCCGCTTCCGGACTCCACGCTCTTCGTGTTTCAATTCGAGCAATCCGGAGAATTCGAGGAATGCCGCTCGCGTCGGTGAACGGGATTCCGTGAATCCTCCCGATTCCTCGAATCGAGATCACCTCGCAGTGGAGTCGTGTCGATGACGCGATGGCTCGTCGCGCTGACGTTCCTCGGCCTGCCCATCGGGGCCCAACCGACGGAGACGCTCATGCTCTCCGGCCCCGACAAGGACCACACGGTGCCGTGGGAGTTCCGCATGTCGTCGGGGCAGAACGCGGGCAGGTGGACGACGATCGCCGTGCCGTCGAACTGGGAGCTGCAGAAGTTCGGCACCTACAGCTACGGCCGCGACGTCGACCCGCCGGACCGCGGCGCGTACCGCCGACGCTTCCAGGTGCCCGCGGCGTGGCGCGGCAAGGCCGTGCGCCTCGTGTTCGAGGGCGTGATGACCGACGCGACCGTGCGCGTGAACGGCGCATCGGCCGGGCCCACCCACCGCGGCGGGTTCTATCGCTTCACGTACGACGTCACGCCGCTGCTGAAGTACGGCGAGGAGAACGTGATCGAGGCCGACGTCGACGAGCACTCCGCCGACGAGTCGGTGAACCGCGCCGAGCGGCAGGGCGACTTCTGGGTGTTCGGCGGCATCTACCGCCCCGTGTACCTCGAGGCCATGCCCGCGCGGCACATCGACCGTGTCGCCGTCGATGCGCGCGCCGACGGCACGCTGCGCGTGGACGCGTACGTCGGCACCTCTGACTCGTCGCGGCTCGACGGCGCGCGCGTCACCGCGCAGGTGCTTGCGCTCGACGGCCGGCCGTTAGGCGGGGCGCTCGCCGGCACGGCGACGGGCGGCGTCGCCACGCTGCGCGGCCGCGTCGCCGGCGTGCGGCCGTGGAACCCGGAGGAGCCGAACCGCTATCGGCTCCGCGTCGCGCTCGCCGGCGGCCACACCGTCACGGAGACCATCGGCTTCCGCACCGTCGAGGTGCGGCCCGAGGACGGCGTCTACGTCAACGGCACGAAGGTGCGGCTCAAGGGCGTCAATCGCCACACGTTCTGGCCCGAGGCCGGGCGCACGACCAGTCGCGCGATCAGCGAGATGGACGTGAACCTGATCAAGGACATGAACATGAACGCGGTGCGGATGTCGCACTATCCGCCCGACCCGCACTTCCTCGACGTCGCCGATTCGCTGGGCCTGTTCGTGCTCGACGAGCTCACCGGATGGCAGCGCAACTACGACACGCCGGTCGGCGAGACGCTCGTGCGCGAGCTCGTGGTGCGCGACGTGAACCATCCGAGCATCGTCCTGTGGGACAACGGCAACGAGGGCGGCTTCAACTTCGACCTCGACGACGACTTCGCGAAGTGGGATCCGCAGGGCCGCAAGGTGATGCACCCGTGGACGCTGCACGACGGCATCAACACCGCGCACTATCGCCCGCTCGCGTGCTGCGCGGGCCGCGTGTTCCAGGGGCGCGACCTCGTCATGCCGACCGAGGTGCAGCACGGGCTCTACGACGGCGGCCACGGTGCGGGGCTCGCCGACTACTGGAACGCGGCGCTCGCCGACCCGCGGTGGGCGGGGATGTTCCTCTGGGATCTCGTCGATCAGGGCGTGCTCCGCACCGACCTCCCCGGCGACACGCTCGACACCGAGGGGAACCGCGGCGCCGACGGCATCGTGGGACCGCACCGCGAGAAGGAGGCGAGCTTCTACACGATCAAGAAGATCTGGTCGCCGGTGCACCTCGACCTCGGCGACGTGGAGACGCTGCCGCCGACGTTCGACGGGCGGTTCGTGGCCGAGAACCGCTACGACTACACGAACCTCGACCGCGTGCGCTTCGCGTGGCAGCTCGTCGACTTCCCCGCGCCGAGCGATCGGCGCACCGGGCACACGGTGGCGGTGCGCGGCACGGCGGCCGCGCCGAGCGTCGCGCCGGGGATGCGCGGCGTGCTCGCGCTCGGCCTCCCCGCCGAGTGGGCGCGGCACGACGCGCTGTATCTCACCGCGACCGACCCGCACGGCCGCGAGCTCTACACGTGGACGTGGATGCTCCGGTCGCCGCGCGCGGTCGCCCAGCGCGTGGTGCCTAACGAAGCGCGCGGTCCGGCGGTCACTGCCACCGAGACCGCCGACCGCATCGCTCTCGCGGCGGGCGACGTGCGCGTGGAGATCGACCGCGCGACGGGGCGGCTCGTGCGCCTGGCGCGCGGGAGCGCGTCGCTGCCACTCGCCGACGGACCACGCCTCGTCGGCGGCGCGGAGGGGAAGCTCACCGCGCTCACGCACCGCGCCGACGGGGCCGACCACGTCGTCGAGGCGACGTACGACGGCGCGCTCCGCTCGGGGCGCTGGCGGCTGCGCCCCGACGGCTGGCTCGGGCTGGACTACCGCTACGAGTTGAACGGCGAGGTCGACGCGGCGGGCATCACGTTCGACCTGCCCGACTCCGCGGTGACGGCGATGCGGTGGCTCGGCCGCGGCCCGTATCGCGTGTGGAAGAACCGTCGCGAGGGCGTCGAGTACGACGTGTGGCGCAAGCCGTACAACGATGCGGTCACGGGGCTCGTGTGGCAGTACCCGGAGTTCAAGGGGTTCCACGCGAACCTGCACTGGGCCGTGCTCGAGACGCGTCCGCTCGCGCTCACCGTCGTCACGCCGGAGCCGGATCTCTTCCTCCGCGTGCTGACCCCTCGGCTGCCTAACGCGGAAGACCGCAAGATGACGCCCGGGGCGACGGCGGTGGAGTTCCCGCCGGGCGGACTGTCGTTCCTGCACGCCATCCCACCGATCGGCAACAAGTTCATGACGCCCGCGCAGATCTCGCCGTCCGGACGCAAGAACCTCGTGCAGCGCAGCTCGCGCGGCACCGAGGTCCCGGACTACACGGCGTCGGTGTGGTTCTACGCCGGCGAGCCGCCCGCGCGGTAGGAGGCCCCATGCGCATCGTCGTCGTACGTCACGGCATCGCGGAGGACCGCGAGGCGTTCGCCCACACCGGTCAGCCGGACGAGGCGCGGCCGCTCACGCGCGAGGGACGGCGCCGCATGCGCCGCGCGGCCCGCGGCCTGCGCGACATCCTGGAGCACGTGGATGTCGTCGCGTCGAGCCCCCTGGCGCGCGCGCGCGCGAGACGGCCGACATCCTCGCCGACCGGTTCGGCCGCAGCGAGGGGATCGTCACGCTGTCGGCGCTCGTGCCCGACGCGCCGCTCGCGTTCACGCGCGACTGGCTCGACACGCAGCGCGCCGGGTGGACGATCACGCTCGTCGGGCACGAGCCGCATCTCTCGCGGCTCGTCGGCTGGCTGCTGTCGGGGCAGGAGCACGCGTTCACGGAGCTGACGCGTGGCGGCGCATGTCTGCTGGAGTGCGACGCGCCGGTGAGCCCCGGCGCGGTGCGGCTCGAGTGGCTGCTGCGCGCGGGGCAGCTGCGGCGGGTGCGCTGAGCGCCTAACGCCTCGCGGCCGACGCCCGGGGCGCCGTGAACCCGATCTTCCCCTCCACGGACTTCAGCAGCGCCTGCGGATCGTACGTCACGCCGTCCTTCATCACGAGCTCGACGTGCCGCGTGTTGCGGATGTCGGTCAGCGGGTTGCCGCGCACGACCACGAGGTCGGCCAGCTTCCCCGGCTCGATGGTGCCCAGCGTCGTGGCGACGTTCAGCGCGCGCGCGCCGTTGATCGTCGCGATGCGGAGCGCCGCCGCCGGCGGGATGCCGGCGAGCACCAGCGCGTGCAGCTCGCGGTGGGCCGAGAAGCCGGCGAGGTACTCGCCGCGGCTCGGGTTGTCGGTGCCGAGCGTGAGCGTGCCCCCGGCGTCGTAGAGCGCCTTCGTCGTGCGCAGCATCGCCAGGTACAGCGAGTCGAACAGCGGGTACGCCTTCCGCGCCGGCTGCGCCTTCACCCACGCCTGCACGTCCGGCGTGAAGAACGTCCGCTCGTCCACCCAGTAGTCGAAGCCCGGCTTGTCGGCCACGGTGGAGAAGTACACGGGCGCGGTGATCGTCGGATCGAAGATCACATGATGCTTCACGAACAGCCGCGCGATGTCCTTGAACTCGCGCGACGCCGTGTCGACGTGGACCCACGACGGGTACGCCGCCTTCGTGCGATCGAGCTCGTCGCCGCCGAGGATGTGCTCCACGCGGTCGATGCCCATGAGGATCGCGTCCTTCGCGTTCGTGCTGTTGCGGAACCCCGACTCGAGGTGCGCGGTGACCGTGAGCCCGTGCATGTGCGCACGGCGGATGAGCTCCCGGAGGTGGTCGGGGGCGATCCCCTTCGCCTTGAATCCGCGCACGCCCTGCGCCGCCCACAGGTCCACGTCGCGGTCGATGTCGGCGGCCGTGGCGTTCGCGTTCCACCCCGGGCGCGCGGTGCCGAAGTAGGGGCCCGAGTTGTAGATCCGTGGGCCGATCTGCGCGCCCTCGTCGATCCGCCGGCGCGCCGCCATCATGCCGTCCGGGTCGTACTCGCCGGCCGGGAACGTGGACGTGACGCCGTTGGCGAGGAAGATGACGGGGTTGTAGGTGTACTCGTCCTGCCGCGACGCGTTGTCGCCGAGCGTCATGTTGTAGTGCGCGTGCATGTCGAAGAGCCCCGGCAGCACGTACGCGTCGTCGCGCAGCTGCACCACGCGCGCGCCGGCCGTGTCCTCGCCCGCCATGTCGCCGTCGGTGACGAGCAGCTTGCCGGCGCGGATGAGCAGCCCGCGGTTGCGCTGCACGGTGTCCGCCGTGGCGGTGAAGAGCCAGCCGCCGCGCACGATGACCGCGCCGCCGTCGCGCTGGGCGGCGAGCGTGGCGGGGCAGAGCGAGGCCAGCCAGACGAGGGCGGAGCGGAGGGTCGGGAGGCGCATGACGGCGGGACGCGGGGGAGTCGCGGTCCGTCTCCCGGACCGCCACCACGTCTACGAGCCCACGTCCGGAACCGTTGGCCCGGCGGGCGTGCGGCGCGGCGTTAGGCGCGCCCGGCGCGCGTCCAGAGAACGTGGAGTCGTGAACGGCGCACCCTCACCCCGAAAGCACGACGCGCTCCCCGGCCCGCACGCGCACCTCGCGCACCGACGTCCCCGCGCGCACCCGCGCGACGCCCCCGCGCGCCGACGACAGCGCGGCCTCGGCGAGCGCACCGCCCGTCCACGCGATGTCGACCGTGAACCCGCCACGCGCGCGCAGCCCCCGCACCCGTCCGTCGGGCCACGCGGCGGGAAGCGCCGGCAGCAGGTGGATCTCGCCGGCGTGGCTCTGCAACAGCATCTCCGCGATCCCCGCCGTCGCGCCGAAGTTGCCGTCGATCTGGAACGGCGGGTGCGCATCGAACAGGTTCGGGTAGACGCCGCCGATCTGGTTCGGCACGGTGCCTAACGGGCGCAGCAGGTTCGCGAGCAGCGCGAGCGCGCGGTCGCCGTCGCCCATGCGCGCCCAGAAGTTGATCTTCCACCCCATCGACCAGCCGGTCGCCTCGTCGCCGCGCAGCTCCATCGACCGGCGTGCGGCGGCGAACAGCGCGGGCGTCGCGTCGCGCGTCAGCTCGCGGCCGGGATGCACGCCGAACAGGTGCGAGAAGTGGCGGTGCCGCGGCTCCTGCTCCGGCCAGTCGTGCGCCCACTCCTGGAGCTGGCCGCGGGCGCCGATCTGGTACGGGATGAGCCGCGCGCGCGCCGCCCGCACGCGCGCGCGGAACGCCGCGTCGGTGCCCAACACCTCCGACGCCTCGATGACGTTCGTGAACAGGTCCCACACCAGCGCGCGGTCCATCGTCGCGCCGGCGCTCACCGCCGCGGCGCGTCCGTCGGGGAGCAGGAACTTCAGCTCCGGCGACGTCGACGGCGACGTGACGAGCCGGCCCTGCGCGTCGGGCACGAGCCAGTCGAGGTAGAACTCGGCCGCGCCGCGCATGATCGGGTACGCCCCGCGCAGATACTCCGTGTCGCGGCCGAACGCGTAGTGCTCCCACAGGTGCTGGGACAGCCACGCCGACGCGCCGCTCCAGTTCGCCCACACCGGATCGCCCTGCCCGTACGCGCCCACCGGCGCCGACTGCGCCCACACGTCGCTGTTGTGGTGCGCGACCCAGCCGCGCGCGCCGTAGTTCACCGACGCGGTCGTGTGTCCGTTCGTCGCGAGCCGCGCCACGAAGTCGAGCAGCGGCTCGTGCAGCTCGGCCAGGTTCGTCGCCTCGGCCGGCCAGTAGTTCATCTCCGTGTTGATGTTGATCGTGTAGTTCGAGCTCCACGGCGGCCGCGTCTCCTCGTTCCAGATCCCCTGCAGCGTGGCTGGCTGCGTGCCCGGGCGCGAGCTGGCGATGAGGAGGTAGCGGCCGTACTGGAAGAACAGCTCGACGAGCCGCGGATCCCGCGCGCCCGCGCGCGCGAGACGCTCGTCGGTCGGCAGGTCCTCGTTCGCGCCGCCCGGCGCGCCGAGCTCCAGCGCCGCGCGGTCGAACAGCGCGCGATGGTCGGCGACGTGCGCGTCGCGCAGCGCGGCGAACGACCTGCCCGACGCCGCGGCGAGCGCGCCCGCGGCGACCGGTCCAGGGTCGCGCCCCCCGGCCTCGGGCGCCGGCGCGCGGTCGAACCCCGCGAAGCTCGTCGCCGCGGTGAGCACGAGCAGCACCTCGTCGGCGCCGCGCACGTGCACGCCGTCCTGGTCGGTCCACGCGCGTCCACCCGTGGCGCGCACGCCGAGGTGCACCTCGAACGTCATCCCGGCGCGCTCGTCGTAGCGGATCGGCGTCGCCGAGTCGAAGTAGTTCGGGTCGTCGTGCGTCGCGGCGCGGCCGAGCAGCTTCAGCACGTCGGCGTCGGCGGCGGTGCGGTGGCGCAGCGCGCTGTCGAGCGTCGCGGTGAACGTGATCGCGCCCGGCCGGTCGGCGGCGAGCCGCATCACGAGCGCCTGATCGGGGTGCGACACGAGCGTCTCGCGCGTGAACGTCGTCTCACCGACGCGGTAGCGCACCGTGCACGTCGCCGAGCGCAGGTCCAGCTCGCGCCGGTAGCCGCGCGTCACGTCGCCGTGCTCGAACGCGAGGCGCAGGTCGCCTAACGGCAGATACGACTGCGTGTACGGCCCCTGCAGACCGTGCGCGGCGCGGTCGGCCCCGACGTAGTCCTCGGCCGCGATCAGCCGGCGCACCTCGGCGAGCGCCTCGCGCGCCCTCGGGTTGTTCCAGTCGCTCGGGCCGCCCGACCAGAGCGTGTCCTCGTTCAGCGCGATCCGCTCGCGCTCCACGCCGCCGAAGACCATCGCGCCGAGGCGGCCGTTGCCGAGCGGCAGCGCCTCCACCCACCGCGCCGCGGGTCGGCGGTACCAGAGCGCGAGCGGCGCGTCCCGCGTCGTTGCCGGCTGTCCCGCAGCCGCGCCGGCGCCGAGCAGCAGCCCGCCCGTCAGGGCCGCGGTACCGCGCAGGAACTCGCGCCGGGACAGGTCGCGTGGGTCGGTCATCGTGGCGGCGAATGTAGGCGTCGCCGCGGGCGGTCGAAACCCGCGGCGGGCCCGGACGCATTCTCCTCTTGACGGTCTACAGGAGCAAACCATATTGCCCTTCAGACCATCTACAGGAGCATGCCCTTGTCCACCGATCGCGCCGACCTGCTCCAGGGCACGCTGGAGATGCTGGTCCTCACGACGCTCACGCTCGAGCCGATGCACGGCTGGGGGATCTCGATGCGCCTGCGCCAGATCTCGGGCGAGGTGTTCGAGGTGCAGCAGGGATCGCTCTACCCGGCGCTGCAGCGCATGACGCGCCGCGGGTGGATCAAGTCCGCGTGGCAGGCGACCGAGAACAACCGACGCGCACGGTACTACGAGCTGACCCGCGAGGGCCGGCGTCAGCTCGACGCGCAGATGGCCGAGTGGGATCGGTCGTCGCGCGCCGTGAATCGCGTGCTCCGCTTCGCGCTCCAGGGAGGCTGACATGGCGTGGCATCATGAGATGCGCTCGATCGCGCGAGCGCTCGTCAGCAAGCGACAGGACGAGGTCGAGATGGCCGAGGAGCTCCGCTTCCACGTCGACATGGAGGCCGCCCGGCACGAGCGCGAGGGGCTCTCGCCCGACGAGGCGCGCCGGCAGGCGCTGCGCTCGTTCGGCGGCGTGGAGCGGTACAAGGAGGAGGTGCGCGACCAGCGCGGCACGCGGCCGCTCGAGGACCTGCTCCAGGACGCGCGCTTCGGCTGGCGCTCGCTCCGGCGCCGTCCCGGCTTCACGCTCGTCGCCGCGCTCACCCTCGCGTTGGGCATCGGCGCCACCACCACGCTGTTCGGCGTGGTGAAGGCGGCGCTCCTCACGCCGCTGCCGTGGGGACAGCCGGAGCGCCTCGTCGGGATCTGGAGCGCGTGGAAGGGGTTCGACCGCACGTGGCTCTCGTACGATGAGTACGAGGGCTACAAGTACGAGGTGAAGGCGTTCAGCGACGTCGCCGTGTACCGGGACGGCGCGGTGACGCTGAACGACGGCACGGGCGAGCCGGAGCGCGCGCGCGCCGGCTTCGTCGACCACGGCGTCTTCCGCCTGCTGCGCGTCTCGCCGGTGCTCGGCCGCGCGTTCACCGCGGAGGAGGACCGGCCTAACGGGCCGAACGTCGTCATCCTCGGCTACGACGTCTGGCAGCGCCGCTTCGGCGGCGACCCGGCGATCCTCGGCAAGGCGATCCAGATCGGCGGCCAGGCGACGACGGTCGTCGGCGTCATGCCGGCGAGCTTCCGCCTGCCCACCGACTACGGCGTCGCCGGCGCGACGCGGCTGTGGTTCCCGCTGCAGACCGACGCGGCGCAGAACGGCGGCACGATCGGCCCCGCGTTCAACCCGAACGGCGGCAACCACGGCTACTACGGTCTCGCGCGGCTCGCTCCCGGCGCGACGGTCGATCAGGCGAACCGGCAGATGGCCGCGCTGCTCGACCGCGTACAGAAGGACGGCTCGTTCCAGGCGCCGCCGCAGTTCCGCGCCTACGCGCTGCCGATGGACGAGCAGGTCATGGGGCGCGTGAAGCCGGTGCTGCTCGTCGTGTTCGCGGCGGTCGGCCTCGTGATGCTCATCGCCTGCGCGAACGTCGCCGGGCTGCTGCTCGTGCGCGGCGAGGCGCGGCGTCGCGAGATGGCGCTGCGCGTCGCGCTGGGCGTGGGCGTGCGGCGGCTCGTGCGGCTGCTGCTCACCGAGAGCATGGTGCTCGCCGGCATCGGCATGGTGCTCGGCGTCGGCTTCGCGGCGCTCGGCGTGTGGCTCGTGCGGCACACCGCGCCGGCGGGGCTCGCGCGCGTCGCCGACACGCGGCTCGATCTCGGCGTGCTGCTGTTCGCGCTCGTCGCGGCGGGACTCGCGGCGGTGCTGTCGGGGCTCCTGCCCGCGCTCCAGGCGACGCGCGTCGCGCCGGCCACGGCGCTGCGCGAGGGCGGACGCGCGGCGACGGCGGGCACGTCGCGGCTCCGCTGGCGTCAGACGCTCGTCGTCGGCGAGGTCGCGCTCGCCGTGGTGCTCGTCGCGGGCGCGGGGCTCATGATCCGCAGCGTCGCGAACCTGTTCGCGATCGACAGCGGCTTCCGCGCCGACGGTGTGCTCACGATGCGGCTCTCCACGCCGTCCACCTGGTACGCCGACTCGGTGAAGGTGGAGGCGTTCTGGTCGGAGCTGCAGCGGCGCGTCGCTGCGCTGCCGGGGGTCGACGCGGTCGGCGCGGCGCGGCTGCTGCCGCTCGCCACGGAGATGGGCGACTGGGGGCTCCGCGTCGAGGGCTACACGCCGCCGCCTAACGAGGGCACGCCGGGCGACTGGCAGGTCGTGACGCCGGGCTACTTCCAGGCGATGGGCCTGCGGCTGCGCGCCGGTCGCGTGTTCGACTCGCGCGACGTGATGAACGCGCCGCTCGCGATGATCGTGAACCGCACGTTCGCGCGGAAGTACTTCGCCGGCCGCGAGCCGTTGGGCGGGCGCGTGACCGTCGGCGGATCGGACAGTGGGCTCGTGTACACCGTGGTGGGCGTGGTCGACGACGTGCACCACAACGCGCTGACGGTCGACGTGAAGCCGCAGTTCTACGCGCCGCTCGGCCAGTACGCGCGGGCGCCGGGCAACACGAGCCGCAGCATGACGCTCGTCGTCCACTCGAACGGCGACCCGACGGCGCTCGTCGCGCCGGTGCGGTCGGCGGTGCACGCCCTCGACCCGCGGCTGCCGATCTCCGACGTGCGCACGATGAACGAGGTGCTCGGCGCCTCGATCGCCGAGCCGCGGTTCGCGATGGGGCTGCTCGCGCTGTTCGGCGTGCTCGCGCTGCTGCTGTCGGCGATCGGCATCTTCGGCATCGTCGCGCAGGTGGTGGCGGCGCGCACGTACGAGTTCGGGATCCGCGCGGCACTCGGCGCGGTGCCCGGCCACCTCGTGGGGCTCGGCGTGCGCGCCGGCGCCGCGCAGGCCGCGGTGGGACTCGTGCTCGGCACGCTGCTCGCCCTCGCGCTCACCCGCACGATGACGGCGTTCCTGCACGGCGTCGCGCCGACCGACCCGCTCACGTTCGTCGGCGTCGTCGTCGTCACTGGCGCCGTCGCGCTGCTCGCCAGCATCTGGCCGGCGCGGCGCGCGGCGCGAGCCGATCCGGCGACGGTGTTGCACGAGGCGTGAACCCATCCGGGAACCTCACGCGGAGCCGCGGAGAGCGCGGAGAACTGCCTGCTGCCGCGTAATTGAACCGCAGAGGACGCAGAGGGTCGCAGAGGGACTGCCGCTTCGAACGGCAAGAGATCCGGAGATGCAAGGATCCTTAGGGATCCGGAGATCCTTTCATCCCCAGGTATTGCTGTTGATGTCCTCTGCGGCCCTCTGCGTCCTCTGCGGTTCGTTCACACAGCGGAGGCAGCACTCCGCGTTCTCCGCGGCTCCGCGCGAGACGCCCTTCAGTCGATCCGCAAAGCGACGAGCGGGTCCACCTTCGTCGCACGCCGGGCAGGAACGAGGCACGCGACGAGCGCCGCGGCGCCTAACACGAGGGCGACCGCCGCGAAGACGGTCGGGTCGCCGGGCTGCACCTCGAACAGCGCGGCGCGCGCGAGGCGCACGATGGCGCCGCCGACGAGGAAGCCGGCCGTCATGCCGAGCGCGATCTGCGCGGCGGCCTGGCGCAGGACCATGCGGATCACGTCGCGCCGCGACGCGCCCAGCGCCGCGCGGATACCCAGCTCGCGCGTGCGTCGGCTCACCGAGAACGCCATCACCGCGTAGAGGCCGATCGCCGCGAGCGCGAGCGACACGCCGCCGAAGATCATGAACATCGTGCCGAGCACGCGCGCCATCCACGTCTCGCGCGCGAACACGGCCTCCATCGACGCCTGATCGTACACCGGCGCGTCGGGATCCGCGGCTCGCACCGCCGCGCGGATCGCCGTGCCCGCGTCGACCGGACCGCGCAGCGCCACGGTCACCGCCGACGCGCCCGCGGCCCGCGGCTCCTGCGCGAGCGCGGTGAGCACCTCGGCGGGCCACGGGTTCCGCATGCTCATCGCGAACAGCGTGGGCATCACGCCGACCACGGTGAGCCACTCGCCGTGACCGTCGGCGCCGCCGAGTCGCAGGCGCTGGCCGAGCGGATCGACGTCCGCGAACTGTCGGCGCGCGAGCGACTCGCTGATCACCGCCACCGGCGTCGCGCCGCCACGGTCCGCCGCGCCGATCGCGCGTCCGCGCAGCACGCGCACGCCGAACGTCGTGAAGAACCCCGGGCTCACGGCGAGCGACCGCGCCGACGGGTAGTCCTGGTCGCGCGTGTAGCTGCGGCCCTCGACGGCGAACGATCCGCCGCCCCATCCCGTGCCCGGGAGCCCGCTTCCGACGTACGCCGCCTCCACCCGCGGGAGGCTCGACAGCCCGCGCTCGAGCGCGTCGGTGAAGCGGCGACGCGCGTCCGGGTCGCCTGCGGGCACGTCGACCTGCGCCGTGTACACGCCGGTCGTCGCGAAGCCCGGCTCGACGGCGCGCAGCTGTGCGACGCTCTTCGTGACGAACCCCGACGCGAGCAGCAGCGCCGACGACAGCGCGATCTCCACGCCGACGATCGCGCGACTGAGCCGCCCCACGCGCAGCGACGAGGCGGCGTGCGACTCGTCCTTCAGCGTCTCGGCGGCGTCGAGCCGCGCCGACTGCAGCGCGGGCAGGAGCCCCGAGACGAGGCTGGCGAGCGCGGTCGTCGCGAGCACGAACGCGAGCACCGCCGGGTGCAGGCGGATGTCCATCCAGAACGGGTGCTCCAGCTCGGCCATCGCCCGGTTGAACGCGACGACGCCGCCCCCGGCGAGCGCGGTGCCGAGCAGCGCGGCCGGCGCGGCGATGAGGGTCGACTCGACGAGCGACTGCCGGATCACGGCGAGCCGCGATGCGCCTAACGACGTGCGGATGCCGATCTCGCGCGTGCGCGCGGCCGCGCGGTCGAGCAGCAGGTTCGCCACGTTCGCGCAGGCGACGAGCAGCACGAGCATCACCGCGCCGAGCATCGCGTAGAACAGCGAGTACACGCGCACCGGGATCGTGCCGCGGATGAACGGCTGCACGACGGCGCGGAACGTGACGCCGCCCTCGGTGCGCTCCGTCGCGATCCGTCGCGCCATGCCCGTCAGCTCGGCGTTCGCCTGCTCGTACGACGCGCCCGCGCGCAGCCGGCCGACGACGAGCAGCGACGGCCCCTCGCCGGCACGCGCCGTCGCCGCGTCGAGCTGCAGCGGGAGCCACACGCGCACCTCGCGCGGAAACTCGTACCGCTCGGGCATCACGCCGACGACCGTGTACGGATGGCCGTCGACGCGCAGCACCTTGCCGACGACGCCCGAGTCGGCGCCGTACCGGTCGCGCCACGTCGCGAAGCCGAGCACGGCGACCGGCGGCGCGCCCGACATGGCGTCGGTGGCGACGAGCGTGCGGCCGAGCAGCGGACGGACGCGCGTGACGTCGAACACGCCCGCCGTGACGCGCGCGGCGCGCACGCGGTCCGGCCGATCGCCGCCGGTGACCGTGGCCATCTCGGCGCCGTACGCGCCGAGCGTCTCGAACGAGCGCTGTCCCGCGCGGTAGCGCACGAAATCGCCGAACGGGATCGGGAGGTCGTCGGAGCCGTTGCGTGGGTCGACGTAGCGCACGATCGCGATGCGGGGCGCGTCGTCGAACGGGAGCCCCTTGAGCAGGAGCCCGTACAGGATGCTGAACACCGTCGCCGTGAGGCCGATGCCTAACGCGAGCGCCGCGGCGCCGGCGGCCACCATCCCGGGGCTGCGGCGCAGCGAGCGCATGCCGTAGCGCACGTCGCGCCAGAGCGAGCCGGCGCCCCACACGCGCGTCGGCGCGGGACGGGCGCGGCGGCGGCGCGCGGCGGCCGCGTCGTCGAGCCCGGGCTCGCGCAGTTCGGCGAGCAGCCGCTCGCGCGCGGCCCCCGGTCCGATCGCCGGCGCCAGCTCGGCGTACTGCGCCGCGAGGTGCTCGGCGATCTCGTCGACGACCTGGGCCTCGTCCTGTGGATGCAGCCGCGTCGCGCGCAGCCGCGCGCGCACCTCGCGATGCCAGTCGATCTCGCGCGCGTCACGCATAGCCTACCCCCGCGACGCTCTCGATCGCCTCGACGAACTCGCGCCAGCTCACGCGCTGCGCCTCGAGCGCGTCGCGGCCGGCGGCGGTGAGGCGGTAGTAGCGCTTGCGGCGTTCGCCGGCCTTCTCCACCCAGCGGCCGACGATCCAGCCGCGGTCCTCCATCTTGTAGAGCAGCGGGTAGAGCGACGCGACGTTGAACGTGAGCACGCCGCGCGACCGCGACTCGATGAGCTTCTGCAGCTCGTAGCCGTGCCGCGGCTCGGCCGCGAGCAGCGACAGGATGAGGAACTCCGTGCTCCCCTTCTTCAGCGCGTCGGTGAGCATCGCGACTCCGATATGTATGTATCATACATATACGGCCGCGTCGCGCGGTCGTCAACCTCGGACCGCGTTCGCCCGCGTCAGTTCCGCGATCCGATGCGGAACTCGAACGGCTGCCGCACGCGCACGCCCACCGCGTGCTGCGAGATCTGCGCGGGGAGGAAGCGGAGCTGCGGCAGCACGGCGCGCACCGCCTGCGTGAACATGTCGTTCGTGCTCCGCACCACCTGCAGCGACGCGAGGTCCACGACGCCGGCGCTGTCGATCGTGAACTCGACGAGCACGCGCCCCCCGACGCCCGACTGCGCGAGGAACATCGGGTAGGTCGGCTTCGGGTTGCTCACGAACGCGATCGGCAGCACGTCCACCGGCCCGACGGGACGCGGCCCGTTAGGCGTCAGCACGTTCGCCAGCGCCAGCAACTCCGCGGGGTCCGTCGTGGGCAGCCGGTGGAAGTCTTCCGGGCGAGTCACGAGCCGGTCGAGGTCGGGCGCCGCCGCGACGACGCCGGCGACGAGCAGCGCGACGTCGACCTCCGGGAGCGGCGGGAGCGGCAGGAGCTGCCGCTGCCAGAACTTCAGCCGACGCGGCTCGGGCGGCCGCATCGGCGGGACGGACGTCGCGGTGCCGCGCGTGGGACGGCGGCGCGGCGCGACGGGCGCCGTCACTTCCCGCAGCGGTCCCCGCCCCGGCACGACGTAGGCGATCGGCGGCCGGGTCGTGCTCGGCGCCGCCGACGCGCCGCGGTCCGCATCGGGCGACCCCACCCACTGGATGCGCTCCCCGGCCGCCGGCTCGGCCGACGCGCTCGCGGGCGCACCCGCCGCGCCGGCCCCGGTGCCCGTGCCGGACGGGCCCCCGCCGATGAGCAGAACGACCAGCGTGGCATGCGCCGCGAGGCTCGCGACGGAACCGGCGACGGGCGCCGGATCCCTCCGCTGCGGCGGCATCGAGAACCGCGTGAACATCGGGGATTCGCTCCGAAACCTCCGAGGTACGATCGCGCATCTATCACGCCAACCGCCGACCCGCCAGTCCCCGCTTGCGCCGTCGTCGCGGCGGCGCAATGGTCGGGCAGCCCACGCAGTTCCGCCGACGCTGGCGGTGCTCCGGCATAGCCGCACGCCGAAGGAGAATCCATGCACCGCCGTATCGTTGTCGCCCTCGCCGCCCTCACTCTTCCCGCGGCGGCCGCCGTGGCGCACGCGCAGTCGGGGGCGGGACAGTTCGGCCGGCTCGGCACGTTCGCCGGCTGCTCCGCGTTCGCCTGCCACCAGTTCACGCTGACCGAGGTCGCGCGCAGCGGCCCGGTCCTGCCGCTGCCCGGGGTGCCCGGACTCGCGCCGCAGAACGTGCCGTCGTACCTCGTCGACTACGCGCTCACCGGCACGACGACCTATCTCGCGCCCGCGTTCGCGGGCCCGGCGCCGTTCGTCGTCACGTCGTTCGACCTGTGGCTGTTCCGCGACGGCGACCTGGGGGAGGGCGGGGTCGTCCCGTTCCTGTTCCAGTCGCTCGACGGCCTCGCGCCCGGCCAGGCGATCGCGTGGACGTTCACGTCCGGCGCGTCGAGCCCGTTCGCGAACGCCCTCACCGGATACCTGCCGGTGGACGCGCCGGCCGGCGCGGCGGCGGTCGGCTACCCGACCCCGTTCCTGATGTCCGACTTCTGGTCGGGTCCCGACGATGCCGGCGGCGTGACCGACGTCGTCTCCGAGTTCACCGTCGCGTCGCTGGCGGTCACGAGCACGCCGGAGCCCGCGACCGTCGGCCTGGTCGGCGTCGGTGCGCTGCTCGTGCTAGCCGCGGGCTACCGTCGCCGGGTCGACGCGCATCGCGCGCCTCGCGGGGACGAGGCTCGCGGCGAGCGCCGCGCCTAACAGCAGCGCGACGACGACGACGATCGTCGCCGGGTCGGTGGGCGTGACGCCGAAGAGGTAGGCGCGCAGCAGCCGCGTCGCGCCGACGGCCGCCGCCGCGCCCAGCACGACGCCGAGCGCCACGGGGCGCATGGCGCTCCGCACGACGAGCACGCGGATGCCGCGTGGCGTCGCGCCGAGCGCCATGCGCACGCCGATCTCCGGCACGCGCTGTGTCACGAAGTACGCGATGATGCCGTAGATGCCGACGACGGCGAGCGCGAGCCCGATCGCGCTGAGCGCGCCGAGCAGCAGCGACGTGAAGCGCGACGTGGCGAGCGACGCCGCGAGGTAGTCGTCCATGCTGCGCACGCTGCCGAGCGCCAGGTCGGGATCGATGCGCGCGACGGCGGCGCGCAGCGGCCGCTCGAGCGCCGACGCGGAGCCGGCCCCGCGACCGTTGCGCGCGACGAGCACGAGCGACCGCTGGAGCAGCGCCCAGAGCCGCGGGTTCGTCTGCGCGACCGGATAGAACACCTCGGCCCGCGTCGGTATGCCGATCCCCTTCTCGCGTACGTCGCGCACGACGCCGACGACCTCCGTCCATCCCGGATCCTCGGGCGACGCCGTGATCTGCGTGAGCCGCTTGCCGATCGCGTCCTGGCCGGGCCACAGCTTTCGGGCGAGCGACTCGTTCACGATCGCGACGCGCGGCGCGGTCGCGTCGTCGCGATCGGTGAAGTCGCGTCCGCGCACGATCGGGATCCCCATCGTCTGGAAGTAGCCGCCGCTCGTGATGCGGAACGGCACCGGGATCCGGTTCTCGGGCGTGAGCGGCTTTCCCTCCGCCGTCACCGTCGCCGCCGCATCGTCGTCGGCGAGCGGCACCATCAGCACGAACCCCGCGTCCTTCACGCCAGGCACGCGCCGCACCTCCTCGCCGATGCGGCGATAGGTCTCCACGACGCGCGCGGCGTCGGCGTAGCCGGCCTCGGGGAGCATGATGCGCGCGGTGAGCACGCCGGCCGGGTCGAAGCCGGGCTCCACGCGGTGCAGCAGCACGGCGCTGCGCGTGAGCAGCCCGGCGCCGGTGAGCAGCACGAGCGCGAGCGCGACCTCCGCCACCACGAGGCCCGCGCGCAGCCGGTCGCGCACGGCCGGCATCGTCCCGCGTCCGCCCTCGCGCAGCGTCGGCTGGAGATCCGGGCGCGCCGCGCGCAGCGCCGGCGCGAGGCCGAACACGATGCTGCTCGCGACGGAGAGGAGCAGCGTGAACGCGAGCACGCGCCCGTCGACCGCGGCCTGCTCGAGGCGCGGCACGCCGGGCGGCGCGATGGCGACGAGCGCGCGCACGCCGCCGACGGCGAGCGCCGCGCCGAGCACGCCACCGAGCAGCGCGAGCGCCACGCTCTCCGTGAGGAGCTGTCGCACGAGCCGCGCGCGCCCCGCGCCTAACGCGCTGCGCAGCGCGAGCTCCTTCGCCCGCGACGCGCCGCGCGCGAGCAGCAGGTTCGCCACGTTCGCGCAGGCGATGAGCAGCACGAAGCCCACCGCGCCGAGCAGCGTGAGCAGGCGGCCGCTGTAGTCGCCCGTGAGATCGGCGGCGAACGGCTTCACGCTGATCCCGTCGTCGCGGTTGTCCTCCGGGTACTGCTGCGCGAGGCGTCGCCCGACGAGCGCCATGGCGCGCGCCGCGTCCTCCGGCGCGACGTCGCGGCGCAGCCGTCCGAGGACGGTGAGATAGCCGGCCCCGCGGTTCGCAGCGTCCTTCGGCGAGAGCGCGAGCGGCACCCACAGCGCCTCGCTCTCCTCCACGTAGTCGAACGACGCCGGCATGACGCCGATGACGGTGTACGACGTGCCGTTGAGCTGCAGCGCGCGGCCGAGTATGCGCGGGTCCGCGTGGAAGTACTTCTGCCACGTGCGGTCCGCGAGCACGACGACGTTGCCGCGTCCCGGCACGTCGTCGTCGGCGCCGAACGTGCGCCCCATCGCCGCGCGGGCGCCGAACACGCGGAACCAGTCGGCGGACGCGCGCGCGCCGTCGAGCAGCACGGGCACGTCGCCGGGGCGCGACAGCGTCATCCCCGTCTGCACCTCGGCGGCCATGACCTCGAACACGGCGGCGCCCTGCGCGCGCCAGTCGAGGAAGTTCGCGTTCGACACGCTGCTCACGCCGCCGCCGCGCGCGGCGCTGCGGAGCTTCACGATGCGCTCGGGGTGGTCGAACGGGAGCGGCCGCAGCACGACGGCATCGACCACGCCGAAGATCGCGG
The DNA here is from genome assembly GCF_000522985.1 of Gemmatirosa kalamazoonensis. Lineage (NCBI taxonomy): Bacteria > Pseudomonadati > Gemmatimonadota > Gemmatimonadia > Gemmatimonadales > Gemmatimonadaceae > Gemmatirosa > Gemmatirosa kalamazoonensis. The sequence continues at coordinate 138,147 of NZ_CP007129.1, read as the reverse complement.
CGGTGGCGCCGATGCCTAACGCGAGCGTGAGCGCGGCGATCGCGGTGAGGGCGCGCGCGCGGAGCAGCTGCCGGGCGGCGAACCGGAGATCCTGCCACGCTTCCTCGAACCACTCGGCCCGCGCCATGTCACGCTCCTTCGCTTCGCCCAACGCGCGGCACGTCCCGCGCACTCGCTCGAGGTCGCCCATGCGGCGGAGCGCCTCGGCCCGCGCGGCCTCCGGAGTGAGGCCGCGGTCGACGTACTCCTGCGCGCGCATCTCGAGGTGGAACGCCAGCTCGTCGTCCACCTGGCCGGCGACGGCACCGCGGCGGAGGCGCGCCGGCAGGACGCGCTGCCACCCGCTCACGTCGCGGCGGCGTGCGCCGGCAGGAGGATGCGCGAGACGGCCTCGGAGAACGCGGCCCACTCGGCCGTCTGTCGCAGCAGGTGGTCGCGACCGGCGCGGGAGAGGCGGTAGAACTTCGCCCTGCGCTTCGTCTCGGTGACGCCCCACTCGGCCTCGATCCATCCTTTGCGCTCGAGGCGGTAGAGCGCGGGGTAGAGCGAGCCGTCCTCGATCTGGAGGGCGTCGCCGGACCCGGTCTCGAGCCAGCGCGCGATGGCGTAGCCGTGGCGCGGGCCCCAGGAGAGGGTCTTCAGGATCAGCACGTCGAGCGTGCCGTGGAGGAAGTCGCTGTTCGCGCCGATGGGCATGCGTCGATTACCCCTAGATGTTCTGGTGGTACGATGGGGGCGGACCACTAGAGTGTCAAGGGGTGAGCGCGCCACGCGCGACGCTGCGGCCATGCGTGGCTCCGTGTGAGTGGACGCGGATCACGCGGACACTACCAGATAGGTAGGAGGCGTTAGGCTCGAGCCTCGATCCTTCGATCTATCCGGTAGTGTCCGCGCGATCCGCGTGATCCGCGTCCAGATCACGTGGGCCCGTGCCCGACGAGAGAATCGCGCGCGGCGCGCCGAACCTCAGGAGCGCGCCAGCGCCGGCACCCCCCACCGGACGACGGCGAATCCGAAGAGCAGGAACGCCGCCCCCACCCCCGGCAGCAGCCACGCCTCGCCCGACACGCCCGGCTCCAGCACCGCGAGATCCGGCGCGTCGGGCGCGTGCCTGACGGTGATCGCGCGACCGATCGGATAGCGCGCCCCGATCGTCTCGTCCGGGCCGCCGCCGCCGCGCGAGACCTGGCCGAACGTCCGCACGTTCGCGTAGTGCCGGTGCCCGCCGACGTCGTACGCATACACCAGCCGCCCCGGCTGGAGCACGCGCCCCGACGCGCTGTCGGCCGACTCGGCGCTGTCGACGGCCGCGTCGGCGGCGTCGACCGGGAGCGGCGCGGGGCGGCCCATGACGATCGTTCCCGCCGCCGCCGGCCAGTGCGCGCTCGCCCGCGCGCGCCACAGCGCGATCGCGCCCGGCGTGAGCAGCGCCGCGCCGATCGCGCAGAACACGAGCCCGAACAGCGTGAGGCCCAACGCCATCCCGCGCGCGTCGTCACCGACGCTGCCGAGGAACAGCACGATGGAGAGCACGCCCGCGACGACGAACGCGAGCCCCGCCGCCGGCAGCGAGAGCGCTTCGGCGAACAGCCCCGGCTCCATCACCGCGCGCGACGGGTGCGCGGGGTCATACGCGACGGTCACCGGCGCGCCCGGCGGGTAGCGCAGCACCAGCAGCCCGGCGTCCGACGGATCCGTCGTTCCGACGATCTGCCCGAACCGGCGCTGCTCCGTCTCGTACTCCGCGCCGCCCACCGCGTACCGCACGCGCACGCGCGCGCCGTACGCCCTCGACGAGCGGTTCGTCCGCTGGTCGTACGTGACGTGCGTCTCGCGCGCCGACGCGACGACGACGCCGGACGCCGTCGGCCACCCACGGCTCGCCGCCGCGCGCCACGCGTTGCGCACGCCCACCGCGCCGATCGCCACGCCGATGAGGACGAGGATCGACAGCGCGGCGACGATCATGGCGCGAAATCCCTTCGGTGTTCGCCGCCTCACTGCGCCGCGATGATGTTCTGCAGCTTCCGGTCGCGCAGCATCGCGTTGAACGCCGCGAGGTCGCGGTCGAGCAGCGCGGCGACATCGCCCGCGACCTGGCCGAGCTGCCCGTGGAGCAGCGTCGCCACGTCGCGCTGCGACTGCGTGGGCCCGTAGTCGGAGCCGCCGATCTCCTCGCCGAGGTACACGAGCTGCTCGGCGAGCCGCATCGGCCACCGCACGTCGTCCTGTCCGCGCCCCGTGATCCGCGTCTGGAACAGTCGACGCTCGGCGCCTAACAGTCGGCGGTCGAGCGAGTCGGCGGCGGTGCGCACGGGCGTGTGCGCGTCGGCCCGCGCCGAGTCGTCGGCGAGCAGCGTGCGCAGCGACGCGAGCTGGCCGCGCACCGTCTCCAGCGTGTTGATCATCGACACCGCGCTGTCGAGATCCTTGCCGATGGCGCGGAGCAGCGCGACCTGGGCCGAGATCTCCGCCTCGCTGCCGCCGCTGTTCGGGTCCTTGCGGATCACGAGCGGCCGCGTCGTCTCGGTGCCGCCGTACGACAGCTTCACCGTGTACGCCCCCGGCGGCGCGAGCACCGCGAGCCGCCCCACGCCCGGCGCCGTCCGCCCCGACGGGCCCACCGCGAACCACGACGCGTACTCCGGCGACGTGCGCAGCTTCGCCTCGCGCGTGCGATCGTAGCGCAGGTTCCACCACACGCGGCCCACCCCCGCGTCGGCCGGGCCCTTCATGGTGCGCACGACGGCACCCGCCGCGTCGGCGATCGTGATCGTCACGCTGTCCGCGGGCGGCTTCTTCGTCGTGTCGGGCTTCGCGCCCACGGCCCGCTTCGCCGAGTCGTTCGGCGCCTTCGTGATCCAGTAGGTGATCGCCGCGCCCGCCGGGGGCGCCTGTGACGCCGCCGGGTCGTCGAAGATCGCGAACGGCCCCTCCGCGTCGCGCAGCCGGTACGTCTCGCGCGGTGCGAACAGATGCGCCGGCGCGTTAGGCACCGCCGAGGCGAGCTCCCGCAGCGGCGTCACGTCGTCGAGGATCCAGAAGCCGCGCCCGTACGTCGCGATCACGAGGTCGTGGTAGCGCGGCTGCACCGTGATCCAGTAGACGGGCGCGTGCGGCAGGTTCGTCTGCAGCGGCTGCCAGCGCGCGCCGTCGTCGAACGACACGTAGATGCCGTTCTCGGTGCCGAGGTAGAGCAGCCCCCGGGTGACCGGGTCCTCGGCGATCGTGTGCGCGTAGGAGAGCGGCGACTTCGGGATCCCGCCGGTGATCAGTCGCCACGTCGCGCCGAAGTCCGTCGTCTTGTAGACCCACGGATCGCGGTCGTCCACCTGGTGACCGTCGACCGTGAGATACGCCGTGCCCGCGTCGAAGCGCGACGGCGTGATGGAGCTCACCGTGCCCCATTCGACGAGGCTCGGCAGGTTCTTCGTGACGTTCGTCCACGTCTTCCCGCCGTCCCGCGAGACGTGCACGAGACCGTCGTTCGTCCCCGCCCACAGCAGCCCGCGCTGCACCGGCGACTCGGCGATGGCGAACACCACGCCGGCGTACTCGACGCCGATGTTGTCCGGCGTGAGGCCGCCCGAGCGCTGCTGCCGGCTCTTGTCGTTGCGCGTGAGGTCGGGACTGAGCTCGCGCCACGTGCGGCCGCTGTCGGTGGTGACGTGCACGTGCTGGGAGCCCACGTACACCATGTTGTGGTCGTGCGGCGAGATGGTGAGCGGGAAGTTCCAGACGAAGCGGTAGCGCAGGCTGTCCGGCGCCCACCCGATCGTGGAGAGCGGCCAGATGTCGAGGTTGTGCGCGACGTTCGTGCGCCGGTCCCAGAGCGTCGCGATGCCGCCCACGCTGCCGTAGCCCGACGCGCTCGACCAGACGAGGTTCCCGTCGACCGTGTCGGGCGTCGCCCACCCGCTCTCGCCGCCGCCCACCGTCTGGCAGACGCCGCGCGGGATCGTGTTCGAGTAGGCGTCGAAGCCGGCGACCCGCGGGTTGCTGGGACACATCGCCGATGGACCGTCCTGCCGGTTGCCGTAGAGGTTGTACGGGATCCTGTTGTCGACCGTCACGTGATACATCTGCGCGATCGGGAGCTGCACCTGCAGCCAGCTCTTGCCGCGGTTCGTCGTGATCGACACGCCGCCGTCGTGGCTCACGGCCATGCGATTCGCGTTCTTCGGGTCGATCCAGATGTCGTGGTGGTCGCCGCCCGGCACCTCGGCGGGCGGCGGGTCCTGCACGGTCTGGCCGCCGTCGAGCGTCCGCACCCACGCCGCGTTCGCGAAGTACGCCTCGTCGGCGTTGTCGGGCATGACGGCGAAGCGGTTGTAGTAGTGCGTGCGGCCGGCGAGCTGGATGTCGCTGTTGACGAGCCGCCAGGTCGCGGCGGCGTCGTCGGAGCGCCAGAGGCGGCCGCACGACGTCTCCTGGCCGTTAGGCAGCGGCACGCAGTCGCCGGCCTCGATGAGCGCGTAGACGCGGCTCGGGTTCGCGCCGCTCAGCGCGACGTTCACCTTGCCCACGGGCGTCGTGGGGAGCCCGTGCCCGGTGAGCTTCGTCCACGTCGTGCCGCCGTCGCGCGACGTCCAGAGGCCGCCGCCGGCGCCGCCGCTCGTCCGCCCCCACGTGTGGATCTCGATCTGCCACGTGCCGGCGTAGAGCACGCGCGGGTTCGTCGGGTCCATCGCGAGCTCCGACACGCCGGTGGAGTCGTTCACGAACAGCACGCGCTCCCACGACTTGCCGCCGTCGGTCGTGCGGTAGACGCCGCGCTCCTGCTGCGGCCCGTACGCGAAGCCCAACGACGCGGCGAACGCGCGGTCGGGGTTCGTCGGATCGACGACGATGCGCGAGATCCGCCCGGTGTTCTCGAGCCCCGCGCGCGCCCAGTGCTTCCCCGCGTCGGTCGATCGCCACACGCCCCAGCCGGCGGAGATGTGGCTGCGGATGAACGCCTCGCCGGTGCCGATCCACACGACGTTCGGATCCGACGGCGCGACGGCGACGGCGCCGATGGACGACACCGGGAGGCTGTCGGAGATCGGGCTCCAGTGGATGCCGCGGTCGGTCGTCTTGAACACGCCGCCCGAGGCGGCGCCGGCGTAGTACACGTTCGGATCGCCCGCCACGCCGGCCACCGACGTGACGCGGTTTCCCTCCGGCCCGACGTGGCGCCAGCGAAGGCGCGAGTACGTCGCGGTGTCGACGCGCAGCGCGGCGAGCGGGCGGAGCTCCTCGCGCGGGCGCTTCTGCGCGGCGAGCATGGACGGCGCGGCGGCGAGCAGCGCGAGGAGCACGGCGAGGTGGAACGGCCGGGTGGCGCGCGGCATACGTGTTCCCCAGGGTAGGAGTCGAACCAGCCGGGGCGAAGTTGCGCCGTATCGGTCGCCGCCGGGAGGACCTCGCGCCCGTCACCACGGAATCGGCATGGGAGAACGCGTCGTACACCTCGCGCTCGCGCTGCTGCTCGGGGCGTCGTCCGTCCGCGCCGCGGCCCAGGGCGCCGCCACGGAGCCCGTCCTTCCCGTCGGCACGCGCGTCGCCGTCCGACTGCTCGACGCGGTGCCGGGAACGTCGTCGGCGCTCGGCCGGCGGGTGCGCGCCCTGGTCATCGCGCCGGCGCGCCCACCGGGGGGCTCACGGCCGGGGCTCGCGCCGGGCGACACGGTCGACGGCGTGCTGCGGGACGCGGGCACGGAGCACGCGCGCGGGCGGCGGCAGTTCCTCACGCTCGCGTTCGACCGCGTCGCGCTCGCCGACCCGACGTCGCGTGCGGCGCTCCCGCTCACGGCGCGGGTGGCGGACGTGCCTAACGCGCGCGAGTCGGTGGACGCCGCGGGACGGGTCGTCGGGCCGCAGCGTCCGGGCGTGCTGCGCTCGCGCACGACGTGGGCGGCGGCGCTGCTCGGCGCCGAGGAGCCGCTCGCCGCGGCGATGCTCTTCGCCGCGTTCGACGCCGAGCGCCTCGAGCGGCACCGTCGGATCGCGTACGCGCCGGGCGTCGAGATGACGCTCGTGCTCACCGCCCCGCTCGCGCTCCCGGCGCGGCCCGCCGCGCCACCGCTTCCCGCCGCGCCGCCGGCGGCTGCCGACGCCCTACGCGACGCGCCGACGCGCGTGGCGACGGTGAGGTAGCGGCTGCCGGCGGACCTGTTCACCGTGGCGCTGCTCGGCAGCGCGTCGGAGGTGGCGCGCGCGTTCACGGCCGCCGGGTGGACGACGCCCGCGCGGTCGAAGCTGCGCGGCGAGCTCGCGACGATCCTCGCCGCGGCGCGCGGCCGCGGGTTCGGCGCGCAGCCGTTCACGACGCTGCAGCTCGACGGGCGGCCGCCGACGCTCGCGTTCGAGAAGGTCGTGAACTCCATGGCGAAGCGGCACCACGCGCGCGCGTGGCCGTGGGGCGACGTCGACGGGCAGCCGCTGTGGCTCGTCGCGGCGACGCGCGACGACGGCATGCGCTACTCGCGCGCCCGGCACGCCGTCACGCATCGCATCGATCCCGACGTCGACGCGGAGCGCGACAAGATCGTCGACGACCTCGTCGCCGCGTCGGCCGTGGCGGCGCGCTCGTACGTCGCGCGCACGCCGCCCGATGGCCCCGTGCTCGTGAACGACGGCACGACGCCGGCGGTGACCGACTGGCGCCTCGCGGTGCTGGTGCTGCGTTAGGCGCGTCGCGTCGGCCGCACCGCGTCACTCGCTCGCGTCGTCCTCCGCCTGCTCGCCGTGCTCGACGATGTCGCCCTCGGTGAAGAGGATCTCGCGCAGGATCTCGCGCCACTTCGGCGTGCGCCGCAGCAGGAACTCGAGGCTCATGCCGAAGTGCTTGAACTCCTCCTGCTGCGCGTTGCGCATGATCGCCCGCGCACCCTTGTCCTTCTCGAGCGCGATGCGCTGCTCGTACCAGCCGATCGCCTCGGCCTCCTCGCCGAGGGACGTGATCATGCGGGCGAACGTGCGCGTGCGCTGCGGCAGCTCGTCGGGCGGCTCGTGGTACTGTGTAGTGGGCATGGCGGTGTAAACTAAGCGGTGCTCATGTCCGCTCCACTGGCCGCACGCGACGTCGTCCTCGTCACCGGTGCCTCGTCGGGCATCGGCGAGGCGATCGCGCGGCGGCTCGCGGCGCGCGGCTGCCGGCTCGCGCTCGCCGCGCGCAGCGCACCGGAGCTGGAGCGGGTCGCCGCCGCGTGCCGCGCCGCCGGAGGCGAGGCGGCCACGTTCCCCACCGACGTCGCGGAGGAGGCGCCGTGCCGCGCGTTCGTCGCAGGCGCCGCGGCTCGCTATGGTCGGATCGACGCGCTCGTGAACAACGCCGGGATCTCGATGGAGCTGCGGTTCGAGGAGATCGCCGACCTCGCGCTCGTCGAGCGCATCATGCGCGTGAACTTCCTCGGTGCCGTGTACTGCACGCACGCCGCGCTGCCGCACCTCCGCGCGACGCGCGGGCGGATCGCCGCGGTGTCGAGCCTCACGGGGCTCTCCGGCGTGCCGACGCGCACCGCGTACGCCGCGAGCAAGCACGCCGTGCGCGGCTTCTTCGACTCGCTGCGCATCGAGCTCGCCGGCAGCGGCGTGAGCGTCACCGTCGTCTATCCCGGCTTCGTCGCGACGGACATCGCCGCGCGCTCGTACGGCACGCGCCACGTTCACGACGCGCACGCGATGTCGGCCGACGCGTGCGCGCGGCAGGTCGTCGACGCGATGGATCGGCGGAAGCGCGAGGTCGTGATGACGGCGCGCGGAAAGCTGGGCCGCTGGCTCATGCTCCTCGCGCCGGCGCTCGTGGATCGGATCGCGGCACGGGCGATCGCGCGCGGACGGTGACGACGCCTAACGCGCCACTCGCTCGTCCGTGCGGCGCAGCGCCACGCCGAGGCTGAGCAGCGACAGCGCGAGCGCCGCCCACGACACCCAGCGCGCAGCGCCGCCGGACGACGCCCCCGCCGCCGCGATGCTCGTGGACGAGGCCGGGGACTTCGTGCCCTCGGCTCCCGTCCACTCGACGCGCTCGCCGTCGGCGTAGGTCTGGTAGGCGGGCCACACGAGACGCGTGCTCGCCTTCGGGTTCGCGGCCACGAACGGGAGCTCGACGAACCGCTGCGGCGGCAGCACGCCCGTCCACACCGCGCCGACGACACGCTTCGCCGAATCGGTGAGCACCTGCAGCTGCCACCCCGGCACGTCCTCGAACGCGGTGACCCGCACGTCCGCCGGGAAGCGGATCTCGACGCGGACCGTCGGCACGGTCTTCTCGTTAGGCACCCGCAGCACGTAGCGCTCGTACGCGCCGGGCGTCGACGTCTTCGGGAACACCACGGCGTGCGCGAGGGCGAGCGCCGGCGCGGCGAGCAGCAGCGCGACGCCTAACGCCAGGGCCCGCGCGCGGCGCAGGAGGAAAGACATGTTCAGTCGGCGGAGGTGGATGCGGCGTGCGCGCCGGGCGCCGCCGGCGGCGGGATGTAGGCGAGCAGGCCGCCGAGCAGAATGACGACCGCCATCACCAGCACCTCGGCGCGGAGCGCGCCGCCGAAGCCGGTTCGCCGGTCGCGCTCGAGACGCGGCAGCACGCGGAAGCGATGGTAGGCGCCGAACCCCGCGAGCGCGAGCAGCCCGACGACCTTCGCGAGCGTCACCGCGCCGTACGCCGAGCGCACGAGAGCGATCGGCGTCGGCAGGAACAGCAGCGCCTGCGCCGCGCCGCTCAGCGCGACCAGCACCACGGCGACGAGCGCGATCGCGGAGACGCGCTCGGCCTCGCGCACGAACGCGGCGCCGTCGCGGCCGAGCGGCGCACAGACGATGAGCCAGAGCAGGCCGCCGAGCCAGCACGCCCCCGCGGCGAGGTGAAGCACCTTCGCCGGGACCGCCCACGCCGCGTGCATCGCCATCGAGTGGCCCACCGCGCCGCTCACGAGCAGCGCGCCCCACGCGAACGCGAGCGCGAGGCGCGGTCGACGCGCGAGCCCGAGCGCCCACAGCGCGAGCAGCGCGAGCCCCGTGCGCCACAGCTCCACGCGTCCGACGCCGCTCGCGAGCGCGGTCGTCACCCAGTCGCCCGTGAGCTCGCGCTGCGGCGACACGTTCATCAGCCACGCGCCGAGGTGCAGCGCGAGCAGGAGGAACGCGGCGACCGCGAGCCCGCTCGCGAGCCGCAGCCCGCGCCCCGACCGGGCGAGCGTGAGCAGTCCGACGAGTCCCATCAGCGCGCCGACGCCGAGCCCGCGCAGCAGCGCCGGCACCAGCGGCGCGCCGAGCACCGCCGGTCCCCACGTCGTCGGCGCGAACTCCGCGGCGGGCGGCGCCGGCGGCGGTCGCGAGACGGACGGCGCGCCGACCGTGAACACGTAGCTGCCCTCCACCGGATGTCCGTCGGCGGAGACCACGTGCCACAGGAGCCGATACGCGCCGGGCGCGAGCGCGTCGACCGGAGCGATCAGCGCGTGCACGTCGTGCGGGTCGCCCGCCGCCACGAGGTGCCTAACGCCGCCGTCGGGCGCGACGAGCGTCAGGTGCGCGAGCGTGGGCTCCAGCGCCTCGCTGAACAGCAGCCACACCCGGCTCGGGCTCGTCGCGAGGCGGCTTCCCGCCGCCGGCTCGGCCCGCACGAGCGTCGCGTGCGCCCACGCCAGCGTCCACGTGCCCAGCACGAGCGCGCACGCCGCGACGATCGAGAGCACCCGCCTAACGACCCGCGTCACGCGGCGGAATCCGCGGCCCGTGGGCGGAGCGGTGCTCGAGCTCGGTCTCGTGCGGCCATGGTCGACAAAGCTAGGAGAGCGGTTCCGACGGAGGCAAGGCAGCGACGCGGGGCCGCCGGGCGATCGTTAGGCCGGGGCCGGTGGACGAACACTTGCAGTATCGTCGTACCATCCATCGGTGGCCGCGGCACGGTCGATGGGCTCGCGCGGAGTGGGGTCATGGACAGCTCGCAGGCGTCGGGCGACGGCGCCAACTTGGTGGAGCGTCGAGCACGCACCACCATCCCCCGGCGCGCGCTCGACGCCCAAGTCGCGGCCGTGCTGGAGAGCGTCACGCACGGCTTTCTCGCCCTCGACGCGGAGTGGCGCGTCACGTACGCGAACCCCGCCGCCGTCGCCCTGAGCGGCGCACCGCCCGACGCGCTGGTCGGTCGCATCCACTGGGATGTGTGGCCCGAGACGTGTGGCACCGAGGTCGAGGCGCGCTACCGCGCCGTCGTCGCCGAGCGCCGCAGCGCGCATTTCGAGCACCACTATCCGGGGCGCGACGTCTGGCACGAGATCCACGCGTTCCCGACGGTGAACGGCGGCCTCGCCGTCGTCTATCGCGACATCACCGAGGAGCGCGCGGCGGCCGCGACGCGCGCGCGCTACGCCGCCGCGCTCGCGGCGCGCGAGCGCGAGCTGTCGGTGATCCTGGAGACGGCGACCGACGCGGTGCTGCGCTTCGACCGCGAGCTGCGCGTCACGTTCGCGAACCCCGCCGTCACGCGTGTCACCGGCATCCCCGCCGACGCGCTGCTCGGCCACACCCCCGACATGCTCGGTCTGCCGGCGGACATCGTCGCGCGGTGCACCGATCGACTGCGCGCGCTCCTCGCGTCGTCGTGCAGCGACGAGCCCCTCTCGCCGCTCACGTTCGAGCTGGACACGCCGTCGGGGCGCCGGTGGTTCGAGGCGCAGACGGTCCTCGAGCCCGACGCCGACGACCGGCCGAAGGCCGTGCTGGTCGTCGCGCGCGACATCACGCCGCGCGTGCGCGCCGAACAGGCGACCGCCCACGCGCTCGCCGCCGCGGAGGCGGCGAACCGCGCGAAGGCGGAGTTCCTCGCCACGATGTCGCACGAGCTGCGCACGCCGCTGAACGCGATCCGCGGCTACACGGAGCTCATCGCGCTCGGCGTCCACGGACCGGTCACCGACGCGCAGCGCGAGTGCCTCGAGCGGATCGCCCGCAGCGAGCGGCACCTGCTCGAGCTGATCACCGACATCCTCGACTACGCGCGCATCGAGGCGGGACGCGTCGCGTACGAGTCGAGCGCCGTCGCGCTGCGCCCGCTGATCCAGGACGTGTGCTCGTGGATGGAGCGGAACGCGCAGGCGAAGGGCGTCGTGCTCGACTCCGACCTGCGCCCGGTGGACGTGTGCGGCGATCCGAAGCGCGTGCGGCAGATCGTCGTGAACCTGCTGACGAACGCGATCAAGTTCACGCCGCCCGGCGGCCGGGTGACGCTCCGCAGCGCGCCGGTCTCGGAGAACCCGGCGGACGGCGGCGTGGTCGAGGTCACCGACACGGGCCCCGGGATTCCGCCCGCGGAGCAGGAGCGCGTGTTCCTCCCGTTCGTGCAGCTCGACCGCGGCCGGCAGAACCCGATCGGCGGCGTGGGGCTCGGGCTCGCGATCAGCCGCGAGTTCGCGCGCGGCATGGGCGGCGACCTGCGGCTGCGGAGCGTGCCGAACGACGGGTCGACGTTCACGCTGCAGCTCCCCGGACCCACGCAGTGCGCATGAGCACGGTACCGTACGCGGCGGTCGTCGGGGCGGGAGCGCGGGGTGTCTTTCTTGCGGGGGTTCCCACCTGCCCGTGCCCTCTCCCTCTCACGATGCGCGCTGACTGATGTCGGTGGATCTCTCGCACCCGTTGCTCGCCGGCGTGCCGGCCACGTCGCCGGACCTCGTCGGGCCGCAGCCCGCGTCGGTCGTGCGCGAGCTCCGCGACGACGACGGCACCTGGTGGCAGGTGTACGAGTGGATCGCACCCGAGCAGTCGCCGTTCCCCGGGGAGCGGTCGCTCGTCTTCGACGCGGGGCTGGTGCTGCGCCGGTTGAAGGCGTTCCCGGCGAGCTGGCCCACCCTGGCCGACGGAGAGCTGCTGGCCCTCATGTGAGGGCGCCGCTCGAGCGGTCCGGCTAGGGCGGGACGATGCGGCGCGGCAGCGGCACGGCCATCTCGAGGTGCTCGATCACCCAGAGGCACAGGCTCGCCGCCGGCTCCGCGTCGACGTCGTCGTCCGCCCGCGCGGCGAGCCAGCGCTCCATGCGCGCGAAGCGGAGCCGATCCATCCACGGCGTCACGCCGTCCGCGTGCGACGCGCCCAGGGCATCGTGCACGGCCTGCGCGGTCTCGGCGAGCAGCCGCGCCGCGCTCCGCTCGAGCGGTGGCCCGTCGAGCGTCATCCGCTTCGCTTCGGTCGCCGCGGCCGCGAGCGAACGGCGCAGCTCGGCGACGCACTGCTCCGATCCACCGCCGCCGGAATCGGAGAGCGTGTCCGCGCCGGGCGGAAGCCGGCGCCAGAGCTCGGCGACGAGGCGTGCCGGGCCGTCGCGTCCGACGCCGACGGTGAGGTCGCTCGTGCTCGTGAACCGGGACGCACGCGGATCCGTCGACATCGCTCGCTCGGTGCGCGGGAGCAGCGAGCATACACCCCGCGCCGCGGCGCGACCAGAGCCGGCGAGCGGCGATCGCGCCACGAGCTTCCGTTAGGCAGCCGCCGTGGCGCCCGCGCGCCTCACGACGACATCTCGTCGTCCTCGTGCCGCGCCGGGTATCGGCGCCGCATGGTCCACAGGTACGTCGGGATCGACGCGACGACGACCACCACATAGATCAGGCCGTCCTCGATCCATTCTGCGATTCGAGTCAACAGCTCCCCCATCGTGGCGTCTGCTGCAATGTCGCCGTGAGGCAATGAACTGGAAGCCAATGGTCACGGCACCATGGACACCGTGGCCGGCGCACGCATTCCGTCGGCCGGACCGCTTGTGACGAATGCCGCTCAGCCCGCCTCGCGTGCGGCTGCGCCCTGGTCGCGTTCGCCGGCATCGCGCTGTCGCTCGCCGTCGTCGGTCCGTATGCTGGCGATGCGAGGTGAGAACGGCTCGCAGCGATACCACCGCATACCGACATCATGCAGATCACCGCGATCCGCGCGTACCAGATCGATCTCCCGCTGCACGAGGGGAGCTACAAGTGGTCAGGCGGCAACGTCGTGACCGTGTTCGACTCGACCGTCGTCGCGATCGAGACCGACGCGGGGATCACCGGCCATGGCGAGGTCTGTCCGCTCGGTTCCGCATACCTCCCGTCGTATCCGCGGGGCGTGCGGGCCGGTCTGGCGGAGCTCGCACCGCAGCTCCTCGGCGCGAACCCGCTCGAGCTGGGTCCCCTCACCCGCCGCATGGACGCGGCGATGAAGGGACACCCCTACGTGAAGAGCGCGATCGACATGGCGTGCTGGGACGTCCTCGGCCAGGCGAGCGGGCTGCCGGTCGCCACCCTGCTCGGCGGGCACGTGGGCGAGAGCGTCGCGCTGTACCGTGCGATCTCGCAGGAGGCGCCGGAGGTGATGGCGCGGCGCGTCGCGGAGTACCGCGCGGACGGGTACACGAAGTTCCAGCTCAAGGTCGGCGGCGACGCGGACACCGACATCGCGCGGATCCGGGCCGCGGCGGCGGAGCTCGAGCCGGGCGACGTGCTCGTCGCCGATGCGAACACCGGGTGGACACAGCACGCGGCGCTGCGCGTCGCGGCCGCGGTCCGCGACGTGGACGTCTACCTCGAGCAGCCGTGCCGCACCTACGAGGAATGCCTCGCCGTGCGTCGCCACACCGACCGCCCATTCGTCCTCGACGAGGTGATGGACGACATCGGGATGGTGGTGCGCGGCGCGCACGATCAGGCGATGGACGTGGTGAACCTCAAGATCTCGAAGGTCGGCGGCCTGACGCGTGCGCGAGAGATCCGCGACCTCTGCGTCGCGCTCGGCATCGCGATGACGATCGAGGATACGTGGGGCGGCGACATCGTCACGGCGGCGATCGCGCACCTGGCGCATTCCACGCCGGCACCGCTGCTGTTCTCGACGACCGACTTCAACAGCTACGTGACCACGTCGATCGCCGACGGCGCGCCGCGTCGCGATCGCGGTCGGATGGCGGCGTCGCGCGAGCCGGGGCTCGGTGTGAGGCCCGACCCGGCGGTGCTCGGCGAGCCGGTCCTCGTCGCGGATGCGCGGGGCCTAACGGGTACCGACGGCGACCGGAGGCACGGCATCCACTGACGGCGACCGGCCGTCGCGTGATGCGATGCCGGCACGCTCGGCGTATGGAGAGTGTCTGCAACGATTCTCTCATCACGCGGAGCCGCGACCATGGGCAAGGAGCCAGCCGTCAGCGTGCCGGACACGTCGCCGTTGGACTCGACGACGCGGTCGATGGACCCGGCGACGTTCTGGCGCCACCATCCGGGCGCCGCGGTGCTCCGGCTCCCGACGCCGACGTGGCGGCACCGTGGCAACGTGAACCTGCCGCTGCTCGCCAGCACGTCGTCGGTCGACGGCACCGGACCGCTCGACTTTCCCGGCGCGGGCCCCGACGCGACGATGGACACGTTCGCGTTCGAGGCGCGTCCCGGCGCGAAGGTGCGCTACGTCGGCGTCGCGGCGCTGAAGGGCAAGGTGCCGGAGGCGTTTCTCATCTACTTCCGGCACAGCGTGAAGGAGAAGGACTTCCAGGGCGAGCACAAGCTGCTGGAGACGGGCGTGGGCGACTACTTCATCGGCCGGATGCAGGTCTGCCGGCAGGTGCTGCGGTCGGGGAAGAACGTCGCGGTCATCCTGCCGATCGCCGTCGGCGGTGCGGGCGAGTTCGCGTCCAGCCAGGCGTTCGTCGAGCAGTGCCTGACGGAGATCAGCCGCGAGCTGTTCCCGAGCCTCACGACGCCGCTGCCGCTCGTGCTGGCGTGCAACAGCGACGGCATCGGTGAGCTGAACAAGTTCGTGACGAGCTGCCCGGACCTCGTGAAGCGCGTGCGGGCCGTGTACGACTTCGACGGCTCGTTCGTGCTCGCGCAAAAGGGCGTCACGCTCGCCGGCATCGGCAGCGCGCGGGTGTTCCGGTACAACCAGGGCCCGCAGCCGGCCGGCGCCTCGCCGGGGATGGGGGCGAGCCCGCGCCACGTCCCGCTGCCGTACCCGCGGTGGTCGAAGCACTTCAACTTCGTCCCCGCGTGGCAGACGGAGCCCGCCAACCCGAAGACGACGGCGGCGCGCCGGAGCCAGATCGTGAAGGAGATCCAGGGCTACCTGCACTGGTTCATCCCGACGTGCATGCTGCAGCACGGGCTCGCGAGCACGAACGGCATCTGACGGGCGCCTAACGCCTGACCGCCCACGCGAGCCCGTCGGGCTGTCGGCCGGCGACGACGCGCCCCGCCACCGCGAGCGCCTTCAGGTCGATCACCGCGACGTAGTCGTCGGGCGTGCACGCGACGTACGCGCGCGCGCCGTCGGGCTGGATGACGATGCCCGCAGCGCCGCGGCCGACGGGGATGCGCTTCACTTCGCGCCGCGCCGCGACGTCGAACACGGTGACGTCGGGGCCGCGCAGCGTGGAGACGAGCGCGAGCCGTCCGTCCGGCGTGATCTTCAGCCGGTTCGCGCCGTCCACGTGCGCGTCGAGCGTCTGCACGACGCGCTTCGCGGCGAGATCGACGATCGCGATCGTGCCGTCGCGCGCGCTCGCCGCCCACACCTCGCGGCCGTCGGGCGTGACGTCGAAGCCCTCCACGCCGCCGCCGGCCTGCACGACGGTCTGCGTCCACTCGCCGGGCGCGCGCCGGTCGGCGATGGTGAGCGTGCCGGCGCGCACGTTCGTCGTCACGAGGCGCGAGCGGTCGGCGGAGACGTACACCATGTGCGTCCCCTCCTGCCCCGTCTCCAGCACGCGCTCGACGCGCCGCGTCGCGGGATCGTAGCTGCCGACCGCGTCGGCGCCCTCCGCGGTGAACCAGAGCTGCCCGCCGACGAACGCGAGCCCGTGCGGCCCGCGCATCGCGCCGAGGTCGATGGTCGGCAGCGTGCGCTGCGCCACGAGGTCGATCGGCGTGATCGTGTTCAGCGCGCCCGCACCACCACCGCCGTAGTTCGTCACGTACGCCATGCGGCCGTCGGCGGACGCCTCGACCTCGTGCGGGTCGGGGCCCGACGGCATCTGCGCGACGACGGCGCGCGTCGCGGGATCGACGATGCTCAGCACGTGGTCGCCCTTCGACAGCACGAGCAGCGCCGGCGACGGCGTGGGCGCGGCCGCGGGGCGGGCAGCGGCGAGCAGGATCGCGGCGGCGGGCAGCGCGCGGACGAGACGGCGCATGTCAGATCTCCGACGGAGGTGCGCCACCATATCGCAGCCCCCGCGTGGTCGCAACGCGTCGCGCGGCCGCGGCCGGCATTGACAGCGCGCGCACGCCGCGGGAAGGTCCCCCGATGCGACTCCGCTCCTTCCTCCTGCTCCTGGTCGCCGCACTCGCCTGCACGCGGCCGAGCCGAGCTCCCGCCGCGCGCGGCACGCTGATTCGCCGAGCGACGCTGCTCGACGGCACCGGCGCGCCGCCGCGGATCGCCGACGTGCGCATCGTGCGCGACCGGATCGACGCCGTCGGCGACCTCACGCCGCGCGCGACCGACCGCGTCGTGGACGCGACGGGACTCGTGCTCGCGCCGGGATTCATCGACACGCACTCGCACTACGACCGCGGCGTGTTCACGCATCGCGACGCGATCGCCGCGGTGAGCCAGGGGATCACGACCGCCGTCGTGGGTCAGGACGGCGGGTCGCCGGAGCCGTCGGTGGCGGGCTTCCTCGCGCGGCTCGACTCGACGCCGGCGGCGATCAACTTCGCGACGTACGCGGGGCACGGCTCGCTGCGCGAGGAGGCGATGCGCGCCGACTACAAGCGCGCGGCGACGCCGGCCGAGCTCGCGCGCATGGAGGCGGCGTTGCGGCTCGACCTCGCCGCCGGCGCGTTAGGCCTCTCCACGGGGCTCGAGTACGACCCGGGGATCTACTCGCGACCGGAGGAGGTCCTCGCGCTCGCCCGCACCGCAGCATCGTCGGGCGGTCGGTACATCAGCCACGTGCGAAGCGAGGATCGCGCGTTCTGGCCGGCGGTGGCCGAGCTGCTCGCGATCGGCCGGCTGGGGATGCCGGTGCAGCTGTCGCACGCGAAGCTCGCGATGCGGAGCCTGTGGGGACGGGCCCCCGCGCTGCTCGACACGCTCGACCGCGCCCGCGCCGCCGGCGTGCGCGTGACGGCGGACGTGTACCCGTACACGTACTGGCAGTCGACGCTCACCGTGCTGTTCCCCGACCGCAACGTGGACGACGCGGCGGCGCAGGAGTTCGCGCTGCGCGAGGTGGCGGCGCCGGAGGGGCTGTTGTTAGGCCGCTTCGCGCCGGAGCCGAGCTACGTCGGAAAGACGCTGGCCGACATCTCGGCGCTTCGCGGCACGGCGCCGGGCGCGACGCTCGCGGCGCTCATCCACGAGGCGGAGGCGTGGGAGCGCGCGCATCCGGATTCGGGCGGCGCGGAGAGCGTGATCGGCACGAGCATGAGCGAGGACGACGTGGCGCGGCTGCTCGCGTGGCCGCACGCGAACGTCTGCACCGACGGCGAGCTCGCGGGGCGCCATCCGCGGGGGTACGGCGCATTCACGCGCGTGCTGGGGCGCTACGTGCGCGAGCGGCGGGTCGTGTCGTGGGCGGAGGCGATCCGCAAGATGACGTCGTCGGCCGCGGAGCACGTGGGGATCCGCGAGCGCGGCGTGGTCGCGCCGGGACGGTATGCGGACCTCGTGCTGCTGGACACGGCGCGGGTGATCGACCGCGCGACGCCGGCGGCGCCGCGGGCGGTGTCGGAGGGGATCGTGACGACGTGGGTGAACGGGGTGGCGGTGTGGGACGGCGGGCGGGCGACGGGGGCGTATCCGGGGCGGGGGGTGAGGCGGCGGTGAGGGGGACGATCGACGGCGGGACGCCTCACACCTGACGGCGGGACGATCGACGGCGGGACGATCGACGGCGGGACGATCGACGGCGGGACGATCCACAGCGGGATGATCCACTGCGGGACGATCCACTGCGGGACGATCCACTGCGAGATGGTCGAGGGCGGGATTGAACGGCGCGTACCTAGGTGCCAGGGGGGCTCCCCCCCTTCGCCCAAGGTGCTATGCGCTGAAACCGCTGCCGTACCAATCCGACGCAGCGTGGATCCCGCTGAACGCATCCCGCCCCGACCGTCGACCGTCCCGCCGTCAGACATCCCGCCGTTCGTCGTCCCGCCGTTCGTCGTCCCGCCGTTCGTCGTCCCGCGGTCAGTCGTCCCGCCGTCAGTCGTCCCGCCGTCAGTCGTCCCGCCTCACGGCCGCACCACCTCGATCCCCGTCGCCGGATGAATCTCCCACGCCGTCGCCCGCCAGTTCCGCTCGCCCCGCACGTCCGCCGGATCGCCGTGCATGGCCCCCGTCGCATGATGCGCGTCGAAGTAGAGCCACCCGCGCACCCGCACCCGGCGGCCGACGAGCGCGGCACGCAGCGACTCGGTGGACCAGTCGACGCCGCGCGCGCGCATCGCGTCGCGCCACCGTGGCGTGACCTCGGCGATCACCCGCGCCGTGTCCGGCGCGTCGGGCGTGCGCGCGAGATCGATGTGCGTGTCGCGGTGCGCGGCGTCGAGCGCGAAGCAGTTCACTCCCTCCCACCCACCGACGTGGACGCCGGTCACCCACGCCTCCACCTCGACCGCGCGGCGGGCGTCGAATCGCGTCGCGTCGTCGCCCGGCGCGAGCAGCGCGTCGAACGTCACCCGCGGGTCGACGTCGGTGGGCCGCGGCGCGGTGCCGCGGCTCTTCGGCCCGTCGTCGCCGAGCGTCGTGGCGATCGCGCTCACCACGCAGCCGCGCCGCCCCGGGAGCGGCGCGAGGGACAGGATGCCTGACACGAGGACGACCGCGAAGACCGCGGCCAGAGTGCGGAGCGTGCGCTGCACGGGCGTCGGGACAGGATGACGGGACGGACAGGATGAATACAACCACGCACTAGTGGTTCGTTTTCATCCTGTCCGTCCCGTCATCCTGTCCAAACGAAGAGCCCGCGCCACCGAGTGTCCTCGGCGGCGCGGGCTCGTGTCGAATCCTGTCCGGCGTCGCCGGGTCAGGCGGCGTGGCGCACCGGACGGTCCGGGGCCGGGGCCGGCGGCAGCGGCGACTCGGCCGTCACCAGCGTCAGCTCCTCCGTCCGCTCCGCGACCTCCTCCTCCACCGCGGCCTCCTCGTCGAGCACGAGCTTGCGCTTGTCGACCGGCGCCGGGAGCTCGAAGCACTCGCCGATCGCGCCGCCGAGCTGGGGCGGGAGCACGACGCCGAGGCCGAAGCCCTCCACGTGGGCCGTGACCGCGCCGACGAAATCGCCCGCGTCGAGCTTCGCCAGCACGCCCGCGGCGATCGCCATGTACGCGGTCTTCCCAGCGAACTCGCCGCGCTTGCGCTGCGCGCGGGTCTCGCCGACGAACGTCATCGCGAACGCCCGGATCTCGCGCGTCACGAGCTCGCGCAGCTCGCCGAGCGACGGCGCCCGGAGGATGCGGACCTGGCGGCCGGAGCCACGCACCGCCTCGTCGGTGGACGACGCCGGGAGCGTGATGCGCGCGCCGAGGGTCGGGGCGACGTAGGTCGGCAGCGCCGACCGGAGCGTAGTGGTCATGGCGTCAGAGGAGGAGCGAAGCGACGGCGACGGCGGGGCCGGCACGCCGGAAGTGGCGCACGCGGCGGATGGAAGACGTTCGACGCGCGGGACCGTGAAGACCGTGTCACGCACGTACCCCTAAGACGGGCATGCTCCGAGTTCGTAACTACGGCTCCGGCCGCCAGATAACGCATCGACCGGCCCACGAGTCTCACGGCGGATCCCCGGCCTCGGGACGTTCTTCCCCTCGACGGTGCCATACGCGGCAGCGCGCCGGATCCGATCACGCCGGTGGCGATCCAGCGCCGATCCGGCGCCGATCCGGCGCCGATCCGGTCCCGAGTTGACCGGTTCGGAGCGGGATGGAAACGTGGAGCCACCACTCACACGGGAGCGCGCATGAGCCCCGACCCGGCCTCTACCACTGGCGCGGCCGACACCACGTTCACCGCGGTCACCTCCCTCCCCGGCACCGTGGAGGCGGCGCCCGCCGGCGTCCGGGGGTTCGACGTGGACACGCCGCTCACCGCCGCGGCGGCGCAGGCGTTCCGCGACCGCGGCTACCACTTCTGCGTTCGCTACGTCGGGCGCACGGCGATGAACCCGGCGCGCGACCTGTCGCACCGCGAGGCGCGCACGATCCTCGACGCCGGGCTGGCGCTCATGATCGTGCAGCACGTCCTCAACCCGGGCTGGCTCCCGAGCCGCGCCCTCGGCGCCGAGTACGGCGCGAACGCGGCGCGGTTCACATGGCAGATCGGCGTGCCCACGGGGGTCAGCGTGTGGTGCGACCTCGAGGGGGTGAGCGACGACGCGACCGCATTCGACGTCATCCAGTACTGCAACGCATGGCACCACGCGGTGCGCGACGCCGGCTACGCACCGGGCCTGTACGTCGGCGACTCGCCCGGACTCGGCGCCACGCAGCTGTACCGCGACCTCGCGTTCCGCCACTACTGGGGCGCGTACAACGTGAACGCGGACCAGGAGCCGCTCCCGCGCGGCTGGCAGCTGAAGCAGCGCGTCGGCACGTCGGGCACCGTCGCCGGCATCACGACGGAGACGTACGACGACGACGTCACGCGCGTCGACATGCTCGGCGGGCGGCCGTTCTGGCTCACGAGCTCGTTGCTCGGCTGAGCTGACCGCGGATCACGGTGCTCCTGATCTACGGCTCTCCCGGCTACACCGGCCGCCTGATCGTCGACGAGGCGGTCGCGCGCGGGCTGCGGCCCGTGCTCGCCGCGCGGAATGGCGACGCGGTGCGGGCGCAGGCGGAGCCGTTAGGCCTCGCGTGGCGCGCCGCGGCGCTCGACGACGCCGCGGCCCTCGACCGCGCGCTCGACGGAGCGACGGTCGTGCTGCACTGCGCGGGGCCGTTCGCGCAGACATGGAAGGCGATGTCCGACGCGTGCCTCCGCCGCGGCGCGCACTACCTCGACATCACCGGCGAGATCCTCGTCTTCGAGCGGCTCGCCGCGCGCGACGCGGAGGCGCGCGCCGCGGGCGTGATGCTGCTCCCCGGCGTCGGGTTCGACGTGGTGCCGTCGGACTGCCTCGCCGCGCACCTCGCGCGCAGGCTCCCCGACGCGACGCGCCTCGCGCTCGCCTTCCGCGCGCTCGGCGGCATGTCGCGTGGCACGCTGCTGACCACCGTCGCGAACCTCGGCACGCCGGGCGCGGTGCGGCGCGGCGGACGCATCGTGCCGGTGCCGCCCGCGTGGCGCACGCGGCGCATCGACTTCGGCGACGGCCGCGTCCGGGACGCGACGACGATCCCGTGGGGCGACGTGTCGACCGCGTGGCACAGCACCGGGATGCCCGACGTCGAGGTCTACATGACGATGGCGCCCGCGGTCCGCCGCGCGATGCGGTGGGGACGATGGATGGCGCCACTGCTCAGGAGCGGCGTCGTGCGCGGGGCGCTCGCGCGGCGCGTGCGCCGGGGCGCGCCGGGCCCCGACGCGGCCGCCCGCGCGCGCGGCACGAGCCTGCTGTGGGGCGAGGCCGTCGCCACCGACGGACGGCGCGTCGAGGCGCGGCTGCGCGGGCCCGAGGCGTACACGCTCACCGCGCGCACCGCGGTGCACCTCGCGGCGAAGGCGTTAGGCGGCGACGCGCCGCCGGGGTTCCACACGCCGTCGCGCGCCTACGGGGCGGACGTGATCCTCGAGATCCCCGGCGTGGAGCGGACCGACGTCGTCTGACCCCGTCTGAACCCGGGGCACCCGTCTCGCGTAGGGAGAAGGGCCGGCGCGCCGCCGGCGACGCCGGTACCGTCCGAGACCACCATGGGCCTCCTGCTCCTCGCGCTCGTCCTGCTCGTCTCCATCGTGATGATCCCCCTCGGCCTCCCCGGGCTGTGGGTGATGATCGCCGCCGCGGTCGGCTACAACGCGCTCACCGTCGGGGCGATCGCCGGGCCGATCGGCTGGCCGACGCTCGTCGGCACCGTGGCGCTCGGGATCGTCTCCGAGATCCTCGACTTCACGCTCGCGGCGCGGTTCGCGCGCAAGTACGGCGGGTCGCGGCGCGCCGGCTGGGGCGCGATCGTCGGCGGCTTCCTCGGCGCGTTCGCCGGCATCCCGATCCCGATCGTCGGCTCGGTGATCGGCGCGTTCCTCGGCGCGTTCGCCGGCGCGTTCATCGCGGAGATGTCGAACCGCGGCAGCGGCGCGGGCACGGCGACGCGCGTCGCGTGGGGCGCGCTGCTCGGCCGCGCCGCCGGGGCCGCGCTCAAGGTCGGCTTCGGGCTCGCGATCGCGGCGTGGCTGCTGCTCGCGGCGTGGGTGTGAGTAGTGGCTGCGTGGCTGCGTGGCTGCGTGGCTTCGTCGCTGCGTTAGGCGCCACGCAGCCACTGCTCACATCGATCGCTCGAGCGCCGCGAGCCGTCCCTCGAGCGCGCGGCGCAGGTAGCAGTGCATGCCCAACCCGACGAGCCCCGCGCGCTTCAGCAGCGTACGATAGTGCGCCGCCGACTCGAGCTGCCCGAAGCGCGTGTCGCCGGTGATGTCGTCGGTGTCGGTGAAGATCTCGAGGTACAGCATGCCGTCGGCGCGGCGAACGATCTGCGGGAGTCCATCGCGCAGCGCATCGGGCGACAGGTAGTTCAGCACACCGTTCGCGACCACGAGGTCGTAGCCGTCGCGCAGCGGCAGCTGGTCGAGCGAGCCCACGCCGCCGAGCAGGATGTTGCGCCGCGCGCCGAAGCGGCGCACCGCGTACGCGCTCGGGTCCACGCCCTGGTAGTGGATGCGCGGCCGCAGCTTTCGCAGCACCGGCAGCCAGTTCCCCTCGCCCGCGCCGACGTCGAGCACCGAGCGCACGGGGCGGCCGAGCACGTAGTCCGCGGTGAACAGCACGAACCGGATCATGCGCTCCACTTCCGCGGCCGAGCGCACGCGGGTGTCGGAGGCGCGGTAGAACTTGTCGAAGTAGCTCTTGTCGTAGGCGCGGGGCATGTCTCGGGCGCTGAGTCGACGGCACAGGTGGTCCGCAGATTACGCAGATTCCGCAGCGCTGGTGAAGAGCGGTCTGCGAAATCTGCGCAATCTGCGGACGACCGGCCGTTAGTCAGCCCCGTTCACTCCGCCCGCATCGCGATCGTCGGGTCGACGCGCGTGGCGCGCCGCGCCGGGACGAGCGTGGCCAGCGCACCGGCGGCGATCATGAGGAGCGCGGCGCCGGACCACGCGACGACGTCGAGCGGGCTCACGCCGTAGAGCATGAACTCCATGAGCCGCGTCACGCCCGCGCCGCCCGCGAGGCCGAGCACGACTCCGGCGACGACGAGCGCGAGCCCGTCGCGCGTGACGAGCGCCACGAGCCCCACCGACGAGCTGCCGAGCGCCGTGCGGATCCCGAGCTCCCGGGTGCGCTGCGCGACGACGTAGCTCAGCACCCCGTACAGCCCGGCGAGCGCGAGCAGCAGCGCGACGCCGGCGAACGTGCCGAGGAGGCTGAAGTAGAAGCGCGGGCGGCCTAACGCCTTCGCCATCACGTCCGGCATCGCGCGCTCCTGCGACACCGCGGCCTGCGAGTCGATCCGCCGCAGCGCCGCGCGCACCTCGCCGGTGACCGCCGTCGGGTCCTCGCCGCGCACGCGGATCACGAGCGGGAACGACGAGCTGCCGAGCCCCGATTGGCGGTACGTCCAGTACATCTCCGGCTGCGGATCCGTGGCAGGACCCATGTTGCGGATGTCGCTCACCACGCCGACGATCGTCGCGAACGACGTGTCGCTCGTGTAGAAGCGGCGGCCCACCGGGTTCTCGCCGTGGAAGTCGCGCTTCACGAGCGCCTGGTTCACGACGACGACGGCCGGCGCCTCGGGGCGCTCGTCGTCCGACGCGTTCAGCAGCCGGCCGGCGATGAGCCGCTGCTTCGTGACGTCGAAGAAGCCGGGCGTGATCGTGCGCTGCTCGACGATCGGCTGCCGCGTCGGGTCGTCCTTCGGCTGTCCCTCGTAGCGGATGTTGGAGTTGTTCCCCCAGTTCACGTACGGCGGCGCCGAGATCGCCGCGACGCTCTCCACGCGCGGGATCGCCCGCATGGCGTCGAGCGCCGGCTCGAGGAAGCGCGGCACGGCGCGCTGGTTCGTGTACGCGGCCGCGGGCACGGCGACGCGCATCGTCATCACGTGCGCCGTCTCGAAGCCGGGATCGTTGCGCAGCAGCTGCGCGAAGCCCTTCAGCACGAGCCCCGCGCCGATGAGCAGCACGAGCGACAGCGCGATCTCGAACACGACGAGCGTGCGCAGCATGCGGTGCTGCGACCGGCCGATGCCGCCGCCGCGTCCACCGCGCAGCGCGTCCTGCGGATCCACCGAGGCGCCGCGCCACGCCGGCACCGCGCCGCACACCACCGCGACGACCGCCGACACGGCAACCGCGAACAGCAGCACGCGCGGGTCGAGTCCGAGCCCCTCGAGCTGCGGCATGCGTGCCGCCGCGAGCTTGCCGATCGTGCGCACGCCGGCGGCGGCGAGGCCGAGGCCTAACGTCGCGCCGACGACGGTGACGACCGCCGACTCGGCCAGCGCGGGGCGCATCGCGTCCCACCGGCTCGCGCCGAGCGCGGAGCGCACCGCCTGCTCGCGCCGCCGCTGGACGCCGCGCGCGAGCAGCAGCCCCGCCACGTTCGTCGCCGCGATGAGCAGCACCATGCACACGGCGCCGAACAGCAGCAGCAGCGGCGTGCGGATCGACTGCACGCTCTCCGGCTGCATCCCGGCGAGGCGCACGTTCTCGCCGCGCAGCTCCGGGTTCGCGGCGACGATCCCCTGGAACAGCGTGCGCAGCTCGGTCTCCGCGGCCTCCGGCGTGGCGCCCGGGGCGAGCCGTCCGACGAGCTGCAGGAAGTTGTTGCGCCGCGTGCCGGGCTGCGGCGCCGTGAAGCGCGTCGCCATCCACACGTCGGCCTTCAGCATCTGCGGCCCCACCGGGAGCCGGAGATCGCGCGGCGCGATGCCGACGATGGTCGTCGGGTCGCCGTCGATGATGACGGTGCGTCCGACGA
The DNA here is from genome assembly GCF_000522985.1 of Gemmatirosa kalamazoonensis. Lineage (NCBI taxonomy): Bacteria > Pseudomonadati > Gemmatimonadota > Gemmatimonadia > Gemmatimonadales > Gemmatimonadaceae > Gemmatirosa > Gemmatirosa kalamazoonensis. The sequence goes on along the minus strand of NZ_CP007129.1, from coordinate 113,129 downwards.
TCGTCGGGTCGGCGCCGAGCGTGGCGCGCCAGAACTCGTCGCTCAGCACCGCGGTGAGCGGCGCGTCGGTGCGGTCGTCCTCGGGCCCGATGAGCCGTCCGCGCTCGGCCGCGATGCCAAGCAGCGGGAACAGGTTGCCGGTCACGTAGAGCTGGCTCGCCTGCACGGCGCCGCCCTTCAGCGTGACGAGCGCGGTCCCCTGCGAGATGGCGGCGAGGGCGCTCAGCCGGCGCGTGCCCGCGGCGAGATCGAGGTAGTTCGCGACGGACTGCGGCCACGTGCCCTGCGGCCCGGACTGCGGCGTCGTGCGGAACACGGCGACGAGCCGGTCGGGCGCGCGGAATGGGAGCGCCTGCACGAGCGCGCGGTCGATCGCGCTCGAGATCGCGGTGGTGGCGCCGATGCCGAGGGCGAGGCAGAGGATCGCCGACACCGCGACGGTGGGGGCGCGCATCAGGCCGCGCGCGGCCGAGCGGAGCTCCATCATGCTGAACGACACGGAATCCCTCGGGATGAAGGTCGGCCGTGAGACAGCGGTCGGTGGGAAAGCGTTTCTCCGGCTCTTCGTGTCTCACGCGGAGGCGCGGAGCACGCGGAGAACTTCCTCTTCGAATCGAACCGCAGAGGACGCAGAGGGCCGCAGAGGACTGCCCTCCTTGTATTGAACCACAGAGGACACGGAGGGCACAGAGGAGAACGCTTCTGAAGAGAGTTGGTTTTCCTCCGTGTCCTCCGTGTCCTCTGTGGTTCAGGTGAAAGGCTCTGCGGCCCTCTGCGCCCTCTGCGGTTCACATGCACGGCCGGTTCACCGCTCCGCGTTCTCCGCGGCTCCGCGTGAGATTAACATTGGCCCATGACCGCCGCTCCCACGCTCGTCACTCTCCGCGACGAGATCCGCGCCGCCGCCGAGCGGCTCGCGCCGTACGCGCTCCGCACGCCGGTGGTCCCCGCGCGCGCGCTCGATCCGAACGACCGCGCGTGGTACAAGTGCGAGAACCTGCAGCGCACCGGGTCGTTCAAGATCCGCGGGGCGCTGAACAAGATCCTGTCGCTGCCCGCGGAGGCTCGCGCGCGCGGCGTCGTCACCTCCTCGACCGGGAACCATGGCCTCGCCGTCGCCGAGGCACTGCGGCTCGTCGGTGGGCGCGGGACGATCGTCGTGTCGGCGGGGGCGTCGGCGTACAAGGTCGGGAAGCTCGCCGCGGCGGGGCTCGAGGTCGTGACGCACGACGGCGACCCGATGGCGGCCGAGCTGGCGGCGCGCGCGCGTTAGGCGAGCGCGAGAACCGCGTCTACGTGTCCCCGTACAACGATCCCGACGTCGTCGCCGGCCAGGGGACGTTAGGCATCGAGCTGCTCGAGCAGCTGCCCGAGCTGGACTCGATCTACGTCGCGGTCGGCGGCGGTGGGCTCGCGGCCGGCGTGGCGGCGGCGGTGAAGGCGGCGCGCCCCGACGTGCGCGTGGTCGGCTGCTGGCCCGAGCACGCGACCGCGATGCTCGCGTCGATCCGCGCCGGCCACGTCGTGGAGGTCGAGGAGGAGCCGACGCTCTCCGACGGCACGGCCGGGAACCTCGAGCCGGGCGCGATCACCGTCCCGCTCTGCGCGGCGCTCATCGACGACCACGTGACGGTGAGCGAAGCGGAGATCGCCGACGCGATGCGCGAGGTCGCGCTCGGCGATCACATGGTCGTCGAGGGCGCGGCCGGCGTCGCGGTCGCCGCGTGGCGCAAGACACCGGCGCGCGGCCCGAGCATCATCATCCTCTGCGGCGGCAACCTCGGTGCCGAGCTCCTCGCGCGCACGCTCGTCGCGTGAGCGAGCGACAGGATGGACGGGAGCCGTGGCTCTTCGTTTTGACAGGATGAACAGGACGGTCAGGATAAAGACCAACAACAAAGGCACTACACGTGTTGTTGGTTCTCATCCTGTCCGTCCTGTTCATCCTGTCGAGAACACACAGCAACAGGTCCTGTGCACGTGAATGGTTTCCCCGAGGTGCGCATCCTGTCCGCCGAGGAGTCCGAGCGCGCCGTCGACGCGTCCGCGCTGCTCGACGAGATCGCGCGCGGCTTCGTCGACTACTCCGCCGGCCGTGTCGCGGTGCCGCCCGTCGGCCACCTCGGGTTCGACGATCCGCCGGGGGATCTGCACGTGAAGTACGGGCACGTGCGCGGCGACGACGTGTTCGTGATCAAGGTCGCGACGGGGTTTCCGGGCAACGTCGCGCGCGGCCTGCCGACCGGCGACGGCGCGATGCTGGTGCTCGACGCGCGCACGGGACTGCTGCGCGCGATCCTGCTCGACCACGCGCGGCTCACGGACCTGCGCACCGCCGCGGCGGGCGCGGTGGCGGCGCGGGCGCTCGCGCGGCGCGACGCGTCGGTGATCGGCCTGTTGGGCGCCGGCGTGCAGGCGCTGCTCCAGCTTCGGCTGCTCGCGCACGTCACACCGGCCCGCGCGGTGCTCGTGTGGAACCGCACGCGCGAGCGCGCCGAGTCGCTCGTCGCCGAGGCGGCGCTGCTCGGCTTCAACGCGAGCGTGGCGCCGGACGCCGCGACCGTCGCGGCGACCGCGGACCTGCTCGTGACGACGACCGCCGCCCGCGCGCCGCTGTTCCCGGCCGACGCCGTGCGCCCGGGGACGCACGTCACCGCGGTCGGCGCCGACGCGCCGGGGAAGCAGGAGCTCGATCCCGCGCTGTTCGGCCGCGCGGATCTCGTCGTGGTGGACAGCCGCGCCCAGTGCGCCGACCACGGCGAGCTGTCGCACGCGCTCGCGGCGGGCGTCGTGCGCGCGGACACCGTGCGCGAGCTCGGGGAGGTGCTCGCGGACCGCGTGCAGCGCGCGGAGGAATCGATCACGGTGTGCGACCTCACCGGCGTCGCGGTGCAGGACATCGTGATCGCGCGGCACGTGCTGGCCCGCGCCTAACGGCGTCGGGCCCGCCACTCCTCGCGCGTCTGCCCCCAGATCTCGACCGGCACGTGCTCGTACGGCGCCGGCAGCCGCCCCGCGGCGCGGTACGCGGACCCGAGGCGCTCGGCGACGCGCTTCGACGCGGCGTTCTCGGCGTCGATCGAGTGGATGACGTCGGGCCAGCCGAGCACGTCGAACGCGTAGTCCATCGTCGCGGCGGCGGCTTCGACGGCGTAGCCGTTCCCCCACGCATCGGGATGCAGCGCCCACCCCACCTCCGGCCCCGGCCAGCCTAACGGCTCCCACGGCCCCACGCGCCCGATCCACCGGCCGCTCGATCTCTCGATCACCGAGAACATCGCGACGCCCGTGAGCGTCCACGCACCGGCCATCGTCATCACCTGGCGCCACACCACGGGCTTCGCCTGCACCCCACCGATGAACCGCGCCGCCGCCTCGTCGGCGAGCATCTCGGCCCATCGATCCAGATCCTCGAGCGCGGTCGGGCGCAGGATCAGGCGTGCGGTCTCCAGTCGCGGAGTGGCGATCATGATGGCACGTGCCGTGTGTGTCTCACGCGGAGGCGCGGTGACGGCGCAGAGCTTCCTTCGCTGTGATGATCGAACCGCAGAGGACGCAGAGGGCCGCAGAGAACATCAAGTGCGGTCCTCTGCGGCCCTCTGCGTCCTCTGCGGTTTCGATGGACTTTCTCCGCGTTCTCCGCGCCTCCGCGCGAGACGAAGTCGTCACGCTCACGGTATCCGCCGCAGCAGCGCATCGAACACGCTGCGCGCGAGCTGCGGCGAGAGATCGTCGACGAGATCCTTCACGAGGTCGCGGTCGACGCGGTCGGCGGCGCCGCGGTCGAACAGGTCGCGGTCCTGGCGGCGCAGGTCGAGCGTGCGCGGGTCGCCCGCGTAGCGCCCGCGCTTGAAGTCCTTCGACGCGCTCGCGGTCACCGTCTCGCTGCTCAGCACCGCGCGCGTCGTCGGCTCGACGACGTCGTACGCGATGCGGACCCACAGGCGACGCTTCCCCTCCTCCAGCGTGTACGCGGTGTCGGCGCCGCCGCTCGTCTTCGCCACGCGGCGCGTCGCCTTCAGGTTCGTCTCCTCGCGGCGCGCCGAGTCGACCTGCGCGATCACGACGAGGTCGGCGCCGAGCGCGCGGCCCAGTCGCGCGGCGTCGCTCGAGGAGAGCGCGCGGCGGCTCAGGTCCAGGCGGCGCAGCTCGCGCTGCACGAGCGGCAGCGGCGCGAGATCCACGAACCGCGGCGGCTCGGTCCACGGTTCGTCGACGAGCGATTCGGCGAGCGCGGGGAGCGCGTCGTCGGGAAGCGCGCGGCGCGCCGACTCGCGCGCCCACGGCGGCACCACGGCCACGCGTCGCGTGCCGCGCGCGAGCGCCGCCGCCTGCACCGCCTGCGCGCGCTGCGAGTCGGGCGCGGCGAGCCCCGCGAAGTCGAGCGCACGGGCGGCGCGGTCGTACGCCGATCGGAAGCGGCCGCGCACGGTGTCCGCGTGCGCCCACGCGAGCAGCGCGTCGGTGCGGCCGGCGGACAGCCGCGCGAGCTGGCTGCCGTTAGGCGCGAGGCGCGCGGCGCGCTCCACGCGGCGTGCCGCGTCGTCGTACTTCTCGCTCTGCGCGAGCGTGCGCGCGTCGTCGAGCGCGGCGGCGATCGCGCGGTCGAACGTGAAGCGGCGGCGCGCGGCGTAGTCGGGCGGCAGCGCGAGGTCGACACCGAGCGCGGTCGCGTCGCCGCGCAGATCGTCGGCCGCGAGGAACGCGTCGGCGGCGCTATCGGAGCGTCCGGCGGAGTCGTCGGCCGCGGCCTGTCGCACCCACTCGTCGATCGCGCGCGCGCCGGCGTCGCGCAGCCCCGCGCGTGCGCTCTCGAGCGTGCGGTCCTTCTTCAGGGCCTGCACGTAGCGCGCGGCCGCGTCGGCCGCGCGTCCCTCGCGCTCCAGCTTCTGTCCCTGCTCGACGCGCTTCGACGCGCTCGCGCACGCCGACAGCAGCGCGGGCACGGCGAGAGTGAGGACGACGTGTCTCATGGGATCGACTCGTGGGAGACGGGGCGACGGTACATTACACCCCGATGCCAGCCACCGAGATCCTCTGCGTCGGCGAGGTGGTGTGGGACGCGCTTCCCGCGGGGCTGTTCCTCGGCGGCGCCCCGTTCAACGTCGCGTGCCACCTCGCGGCGGCGGGCCTGCCGGTGTCGCTCGTGAGCCGCGTGGGACGCGATCACCTCGGCGACGAGGCGGTGCGCCGCGCCGCGTGGTACGGCGTGCACACCGATCTCGTGCAGCGCGACGACACGCTGCCGACGGGGCTCGTGCGCGTGACCGTGGACGCGGCGGGCGCGCCGTCGTACGAGATCGTCGACCCCGCGGCGTGGGACGCGATCGCGCCGACGCCGGAACTGCTCCGGCGAGCCGCCGACGCGCGCGCGATCGTGTTCGGCTCCCTCGCGCAGCGCCGTGAGACGAGTCGCCGCACGATCGAGCGGCTGGGGTCCGCCGACGCGGTGCGCGTGTTCGACGCGAACCTCCGCCCCCCGCACGACGACGCCGAGGTGGTGCGCGCATCGCTCGCGCGCGCCTCGGTTGCGAAGCTCACCGAGGCGGAGCTGCGCCGCGTGGCGGAGTGGTTCCGTCTGCCCGACGAGTCGGCGGCGCGGACCGCGGCGGCGATCGCGGAGACGTTCGGGTGCCGCGTGGTGTGCGTGACGCGCGGGTCCGAGGGCGCGGGGCTGTGGCACGACGGGCGGTGGACGGAGCATCCGGGCTTCGAGGTGGAGGTGCGCGACACGGTCGGCACCGGCGACGCGTTCCTCGCCGTGCTGCTCGCCGGTCTGCTGCGCGGCGGCGCCGACGACCGCACGCTGCTGCGCCACGCGAACCTCGCCGGCGCGTACGTCGCCACCCAGGCGGGCGCCGTCCCCGCCGACCAGCCGGCCGCCGCCGGCACTGCCGCCGCCGCCGAGCCCCGGCGCCGGCCACCGCGCCCCGCAAGCGCCGCCGTCGCTGAGCCGCGCGCCGCGCGCCGCGCGCCGCGCGCCGCGCGCCGCGATACCCGATGGGTATCGCACCCCACCAAAGATGTCTTGGACCTCGTGTCCCGGGGTGCCTAACTCTCGATGTGGATGCGAGTCACCCCATCGCAGGAGGCACGATGACCCCATCCATCTACCACCCGGTCGGAACCATCCGGCTCGCGACGCCCGCGGAGGACGCGGCGCTGGCGCGGCCGACTGACGATATGGAGGACACGATGGCGAACTTCGGACTGCACACCGAGTATCCGCTCCCCGAGCACGTCGCGGCGGCCCGCCGCGCGGCGGCCGAGCGCGTCGCCCGCCGTGCGGCGGCGCGGCGGCGCGTCATGCTGCGCCGTCTCCGCGGTCTGCTGGCGGCCGTGCGCGAGAGCGCGGCCGAGGGCGTCGCGTGGTACGCGCGACGGCCTTCAATGCCGTGACGAATCGGTCGCGCACCGGCGACCGCTCGCCGCGCTTCCACGCGACGTGGAGCGTGAGCTCCGCGGTGAGCCCGGTGACCGGGCGGTAGGCCACGCCCGGCCGCCGCAGCTCGGCGAGCGACGCGGGCACGAACGCGACGCCGATGCCCGCGGCGACGAGTCCCGCCACCGTGTGCCACCCGGTGGCCTCCTGCACCACCCGCGGCTCGAACCCGGCGCGGCGACAGCGCGTCACGATCTCGTCGTGCAGCGCCGGCGCGGACGGCCGCGGGAACAGCACGAACGGCTCGTCGGCGAGATCGCCTAACGCGACGCGGGCGCGCGGCGCAAGCGCGTGCGCCTCCGGCAGCGCGACGATCATGCGGACGCCGTACACCGCTTCCACGTGCAGCCACCGCGCCGCGTCGGGCGGCGGCGCGTGCAGGATGCCGAGATCGATGCGCCCGTCGCGGAACGCGTCGGCCTGCTGCGCGGGGTCGAGCTCGAACAGCGACAGCCCGATGTTCGGCAGGTGCAGCCGGAAGAAGCCGAGCACGTCGTGCAGCACGCCGCCGTACGTCGCCGCCTCCACGAAGCCGACGCGCAGCCGGCCCGTCTCACCCGCCGCGGCGCGCTGGGCGGTGCGCCGCGCGCGCTCCGCCTGCGCGAGCACGAGCCGCGCCTCCGGAAGGAACGCGCGCCCCGCGGCGGTCAGCGTCACCCCGCGCGCGCCGCGCTCGAGCAGCGGCTCGCCGAGCTCGCGCTCGAGGTCGCGGATCTGCCGGCTCAACGGTGGCTGCGCGATGTGCAGCCGCTCCGCCGCGCGGCCGAAGTGGAGCTCCTCGGCCACGGCGACGAAGTAGCGGAGATGGCGGAGCTCCATGGCAATCGACAGGATCTCGTTGCTGTTCGTTCTTCGACAGGATGAGCAGGACGGACAGGATGTAAACCAACACGAACGGCAACGCGCTCGGTGTTGGTTTACATCCTGTCCGTCCTGTTCATCCTGTCAAAGAACGTATCGGAACACGAGCAGGTCCTGCACGCGGATCCCGTGCTCGAACCGCGGCCGCCGCTCGTACCAGAAGTAGTCCTGTCGCACGTGATGCATGCGGAAGCCGCACTTCTGGTAAACTCGACCGCGAACAGAGGTTCGCGAACGTTGCGAACGCGCCCCAGAGAGCGGCGCTCGCGGGGTCGAACACGGAAGGCCGTACACCGGCCGAATCGTGTTCCCTCCGCCGTAACCAACGCGTAACCAGCGAACACGCGTTCGCGGCGTTCGCCGATCGGGGCGCTGGAGCGTCACGGCGCGAACATAGTCTGTCGCGCGTCCCGACGTCGATGCCGGCCGTGCCGGCGCCGGCGACGCGCTGGGCGCGCGCGCTCGTGGCGCTCCGCCGGTGGTGGGCGGAACACGTGGGGTGGGGGCCGGCGGAGTGCCGCTGCGTCGCGCCGACGCGCGAGTCGTGGGGCTACCGGGACGGCGCGTTCGTCGGTCGCTGTCTCGACTGCGGCGGGTCAATCCCGCGGCAGCCCACCGATCGAGGTGCGGCATGAGCCCCCGGCGTCAGCCGCGCCCGCGGCGCGACGGTGGCTTGCCGCCGCTGACGGCGATCGCGGCGGAGCTCGAGCGCCTGCGGACGGCGCCGAAGACCGGCGACTCGGTCCGGGTAATCCTGCCGAGCGGCCGCATCGTGCGCCGACGCGTCCGCGGCCACGCGCACCTCCAGATGGGTGAGCTCTCCCTGGAGGTGGACGGCCACACGTTCGCGAGCTCGCACGCGACGGTGCGCCTGGCGGTGGACGGCTTCCGCGACCTGCTCACGGCGCGCGAGGACGCGGGGGGCTGGTATGTCGACGCGAGGGCGCTCGATGCCTAACGCGCTCTGCCCGACGTGCCACAAGCGTCCCGATCTGTGCTCGTGCCGCTTCGGGCGCTCCGAGGGCTTCCAGCAGCGCGTCCCCGCTGACCGCGCCGACGCGTCGGCCCCGTCGCGGCCCGCCCGGCCGCTCGGCCACGCGTCGCCGCGCCGACGCGATGAGCCGACCGCGCATCTGACTACGGATCAGAAGGCCGAGGCGCCGGAGTCGCCGACACCATGAGCTGCGCGACGCGACTTGCCTTGCGATGCGGGGTGGGTGTCTCACACGGAGGTCGACCATGAGCCGCCCGATCCCGATTCGCCCCGTGGCGCACGAGGCGCAGAGCATCTCGCTCGAGGACCAGGCGCGCCTCTACGCGCGCATGCTCACCGCGCTCGCGCGGAAGAGCCGCACCGGCGAGCCGACCGAGATCCGCGACGCCCACCTCGACACCGCGGCGCGGCTGCTCGTGCAGCTCGCCGACCGGGCGGAGCTCGCGCCATGAGCCGACCACGCACGCTCCGCGCGGGGCAAGCGTTCGGCACGCTCGCCGCGCTGCTGCGCGACCCGTGGGCCGCTGCGCAGCTCGCGGATGAGGACCTGCTGCGCGTCTTCCCGCGCGGCGCGCCCCAGCATGTGGCGGCGCTGCTCGCCTTCTTCCCCGAGCGCGTGACGCTGCACGGCTGGGAGGGACTGTTCAAGCTGCGGCCGCTCGATTTTCTCGCGCTCGTGGAGTTCGCGCGCCGCCCGCCCGTGCCGGCCGCGATCCGTGAGCCGCTCTCGGAGCGCGTCGCACTGCACGAGGTGCGCGACCTCGTCGAGCAGCTCGCGCGCGTGCCGATCGCCGTCGTGTTCGACGGCCGCCGTACGATCACGGAGCTGCGCGCGCGCGCGAAGCGCCCGCCGCGCCGGCGCCTGCGCATCGTGGACTACGTGCTCGCGCGACCCGCCGAGAGCGAGCCGCGCCCCACGCGGAGCGTCGCATGAACGCCGTAGCTGTCCTCTCGGATGTCGCGACCTTCAACCCGACGGACCTCGGCAACGCCGAGCGGCTCGTCGCGCGGCACGGGGCCGACCTCCACTACGTGCCGGCGTGGAAGCGGTGGCTCGTCTGGGACGGCCGACGGTGGGCCGTCGACGACACGCAGCGCATCCACCAGCTGGCGAAGGAGACCGTGCGCGCGATCCTCGAGGAGGCGCGCGACGCGGCGACCCGCGACGAGGCGGAGCTGCTCGCGAAGCACGCGATCGCGAGCGAATCGAACGGCCGCATCGGCGCGATGATCGAGCGCGCCCAGTGCGAGGAGGGCATCCCCGCACGACCGACCGACTTCGACGCTGACCCGGACCTGCTCACCCTCGCGAACGGCACGCTCGACCTGCGCACCGGACGCCTGCGGCCCCACGCCCGCGAGGACCGGATCACGAAGCTCGTCGACATTCGCCTCGAGGCCGACGCGCGATGCCCCACGTGGCTCGCGTTCCTCGAGCGCATCATGGGCGGCGACCAGGACATGATCGGGTTTCTGCAGCGCGCGATCGGCTACTCGCTCACCGGCCACACGCGCGAGCAGTGCATGTTCCTCATGCACGGCACCGGGTCGAACGGGAAGTCGAAGTTCCTCCAGGTGCTGCGGTGGCTCGTCGGCGACGCCGCGGTGGCGGCCGACTTCGCGACGTTCCTCGACCGCGGCCGCGACTCGGGCCCACGCAACGACGTCGCGCGGCTGCTCGGCGCGCGCGTGGTGACGGCGAGCGAAGCGAACGAGGGGCAGCGTCTCGCCGAGGGGCTGATCAAGAGCGTGACCGGCGACGACGTCGTGAGCGCGCGCTACCTGTACAGCGAGGCGTTCGAGTTCAAGCCGACCTTCAAGCTGTGGCTCGCGGCGAACCACAAGCCGGTGGTGCGCGGGACCGACGACGGCATCTGGCGGCGCGTGCGGCTCGTGCCGTTCGAGGTGACGATCCCGCCCGAGGAGCAGGATCACGAGCTCGATGCGAAGCTGCAGGGCGAACTCCCCGGCATCCTGGGGTGGGCGCTCGACGGGTGCCTGGCCTGGCGGCGCGGGCGGCTGCAGCCGCCGGAGCGCGTGCTGCTCGCGACCGCGAGCTATCGCGCGGAGAGCGACGTGTTAGGCGCGTGGATCGCCGAGTGCTGCGTGCGCGAGGACGGCGCCGCCGACGCGGCGTCGAGTCTCTACGCGTCGTACAAGAAGTGGGCGGAGAACGGCGGCGAGTACGTGATGTCGCAGACCCTGTTCGGCCGCCGCCTCGAGGAGCGCGGCATCACCAAGGAGCTCCGCGGCACCGGCGCCCAGCGCCTTGTGTGGCGTCGTGGCGTACGGTTAGCATCGCAGGATGCGCCGGCCGCGCGGTGGGAGCCGGCGCCGTGAGGTGCTCTGCGCGTGGCGGGACGGTCTGGGGGAGTTGCTACAGTTGGGAGGCTCTCCCGGGCATTTTGTGTCATGCGCGCACGCGCACGCACTTTATCTATTCCACCCTCCCAACCGTCCCTAGTCTCCCAGAAAGAAGAGAGACTATCAGAGAGGGAGGGGACGTGGCGGGAGCGCGCACCTGATGCGCCTCTCCGACCTGCCGGCGCACCTGCGCGATCGCGCGCGTGCCGAGCTCGCGAAACAGGGCCGCGCGCCGCGCCAACGTCCCGCTGCGGCCCGATCGGACCTCAGAAAACCTGAGACGCCGTCTCGTGTTACCGCGTCGTTTGCGGGCCACGCGGCGCGAGAGAACAGCGGCGTAACAGCGCCGCTCGAGCTGGTCGTGCCGGTGCCGCCGATCGTCGCGAACCGTGCGCATGGCAGCTCGCGGCACTGGAGCGCGATCGACCGCGAGCGGCGCACGTACCTCGAGCAGCTCGACACGCTCGCAATGATCGGCCACGCGCCGCCCGCACCGTGGCGCGTGCCCGACCCGCCGGCGACGCCGATGCGGCGGGCGCTTCTCACGTCGGCCATGGTGCTCGGCGGCGCGGGGGACGACGACGGCGCGGTGAGCCGTCACAAGTGGCTAATCGACTGGCTGGTCGCACGCTGCTACCTCGCGAGCGACCGCCGAACCTGCGTGCGGTGGGGGGCGTTCCCGACGCAGCGCGTGACACGGAAAGAACCTGCGTCGATCCGTCTCACCCTTACTCCCATTGGAGAGGCACCATGACCGACAGCCCGGCGACCATCATCAGCGGAACCGACAACAACGCCCAGGCGAACACCTGGGCCGGGAGCAACGTGCAGCAGGGCGACCAGGCGGGCGGCACGCAGGTCGAGCCGATCGTCGGGTTCTTCGTGTACGAGACGCTGCCGCCGCAGCTCCGGGCGGTGGGCCGCGTCTACTTCGAGAACGCCCAGTTGATCGTGAACACGCTGCCGCGCACCGCGGAGCGCACGGTGGCGCTGCGGAAGCTGCTGGAGTCGCGAGACAGCGCGTTCCGCGCGCTGCAGCAGCGGTGACGGGGTAGTAGCCCAGGTCGTCTGTTGAGATGGGCCCGCGCGCTCGGTGGTCGAACGAGACCGCCAGCGCGCGGCGCCACACCCCGATCCGTAGCCGACGCCGATGCGCAACGTGTACGACACGATGAGCGAGTCCCGAGGAGCGCAGGGCTGAGATGCCGATGCGCGCCGTCGTGGAGCTCCGGCGGCCGCTGACGCCCGCCCAGGCCCGTGTCCTCGCCCTCCTCGCCGAGGCGCCGGGCTACAAGCAGATCGCGCACGCGCTGGGGGTGTCGAAGCGCACGGTGCGCCAGCACGTCGAGGACATCGCGGCGCAGCTGCCCGACGACTGGGCCCCGAACGCGGGGACGAAGGACCGTGTCGTCCTGTACGCGATGCGGCGGCTGGCGGAGTCGGTGGCGCCGCGCGACCGGGAGCTCCCCGTCTCACAGGACCACGCGGCCTAACGCTGCCCTCTGCGGACTGGCGGGTTCTCGGCACATGTGTCTAGACACATGTGGCTAGCCGCATGTGCCAATGGTCGGGCCGGCTACAATCGGGTTTCGTGGCAAGGTGCCCGAGAACCGCGTCACGTTCCGTCGCTGCACTCCCCGGCCGCTGGCCGCGCGCCCTGCCGCTCGCCGGCCCTCGCGTTCCCTGACGCCCCGGGAGCGCGCGGTCGCCGAGCTCCTGGTCGCCGGCTACTCGAAGCGTGAGGCCGCGGCGCTGCTCGGCATCTGCCGCGCGCGCGTCGAGCAGCTCGCCCAGGCGGTCGCGAGCCGCTGCGCATGGGAAGGGCCCCGGCTCGGCCGCCTCGCCCGGATGCTCGAGGCGGACCGCGCGGCCGACCGCGCGCTGCACGGCTCCGCGGCTCCGCTGCAGCTGGCGTCGTGACGTCCGATGCGCCCGCGCTGACGCCCAAGCAGCAGCGCTTCGTCGAGGAGTTCATCGTCGACCTGAACGCGACGCAGGCGGCGATTCGGGCCGGCTACTCGGCGCGCGTGGCGGCCAACATCGGCTACGAGAACCTCCAGAAACCGCAGATCGCCGCGGCGATCCGGGAAGCGAAGGCGGCCCGCTCGCTCCGCACGCAGATCGAGGCGGACGACGTCCTCCAGCGCTGGTGGGACCTCGCGAATGCGAACCCGAACGAGCTGGTGGAGGTGCAGCGCCGCTCGTGCCGCTACTGCCACGGCCGCGGCGGGATGTACCAGCGCACCGCCGTGGAGCTGCAGCGCGATCGCGCGAAGTATGACCTCGAGCGCGCCGCCTGGGAGCGGAAGAAGAAGCGCGCGGCCGACGCGTTCCCGGCCTTCGACGAGCAGGGTGGCATCGGGTACGACCCGCGGCGCGACCCGAATCCGAAGTGCCAGCGCTGCTGGGGCGACGGCGTCGCGCGCGTGCTCGTGAAGGACACGCGGCGGCTGTCGCCGGCGGCGCTCCGCCTGTACGCCGGCGTGAAGGAGACGCAGCACGGCGTCGACGTGCGGATGCGCGACCAGGACGGCGCGCTGCTCAACGTCGCGAAGCACCTCGGCATGCTCGTCGAGCGCGTGGAGACGCGCGACAAGACGATCGAGGACCTGCTCGACGAGGCGGAGCGCGAGAGTGCGGGCGATGCTGGCGACGGCGAGTAAGTCAGCCCCGCCGGCGCGGCGCGCGCGCGCGCGATCGCGTTCGTCGACCGGCTCCGCGTCGACTACGCGGAGTGGGCGCGGCGCTGCTACCGCATCCGCGACAAGCACGGACGGATCCTGCCGTTCGTGCTGAACGACGTGCAGCGCGCGATCGGCGACGTCGAGCGCGAGGAGCTCACCACAAAGGGCCAGGCCCGCATCATGGTCCTGAAGGCCCGGCAGGGTGGCGTGTCGACGGACCAGCAGGGGCGCGCGCTGCACCAGATCTGGAGCGAGCGCGGGTTCGACGCGCTCACGCTCGCGCACACGAAGGAAGACACCGAGAAGCTCTTCGGCATCACGACGCGCGCGATCGAGCACTTCCCGCCGGCGCTCCTGCCGCGCCTCGGCGAGAAGGGTACGACCGAGGTGAGCTTCCCCGGGCGCGACGCGCGGCTCTACACCGGCACCGCCGGATCGAAGCGCACGGGCCGCGGGCTCACGATCAAGCGCTTCCACGGCTCCGAGTTCGCCTTCTGGGGCGACCCGGTCGCGTTGTTAGGCAGCGTCACGCCGGCACTCGTGCCGCAGGGCTCGATCGTCGTCCTCGAGACGACCGCCTCGGGCTTCGACAGCCCCGCGCACAACTTCTGGCGCGAGGCGGCCGCGCGCGGCTACCGCGCCGTGTTCTACCCGTGGTGGCTCTGCGACCGCGCGAACTACCGCCTACCGCTGTTCGCCTACGACGAGCTCGGGGCGCTCACCGACGAGGAGCAGCTGCTCCTCACGGCCCACGGCTTGGACCTTGAGCAGCTCAAGTGGCGCCGCGCGAAGATCGCGGAGCTCACGCGCACGCTGTTCCTCCAGGAGTACGCCGAGGATCCCGAGAGCTGCTGGGCCGCCGTCGGCGGGATGTTCTTCGACGCGCAGCAGATCAAAGCGCTCATGCTCGCCGCGCCGGAGCCACGTTCGGTCGAGCTGAATGGCGCGCTGCAGCTCTACGACGCGCCGACGAACGAGCGCGTGATCATCGGCGCCGACACGGCGGAGGGCACCGGCGGCGACCGCAGCACGTTCACGGCGCGCACGCGCACGACGTGGAAGCTGCGCGCGACCTTCGAGGATCCGAACATCACGCCCCGCGAGTTCGCGGCGCTGCTCAACACGTGGGGCCGTCGGCTCGCCGTCGGCGGCACGCCGGCCTTCCTCGTCGTCGAGAAGAACGCGCACGGCATCACGGTGCTGCGCCACCTGGTGGACGACCACCAGTACCCGCTCGCCGCGATCTACCATCGCGTCGCGCACGACCAGTCGCAGCGCGAGCAGTCCGGCCGCATCGGCTGGGCGACGACGGCCGAGTCGAAGCCGCTCATGCTCGACGCCGGCCGCGAGCTCGTGACCGCCGCAGTCGAGCGTGTCGCGGGCAACCCGTCGAAGGCCGCGCTGCGCGACGCGTTCGCGGTGCGCCGCGGCGCGGACGGGCGCTACGACCTGAACGGCCGCGACATGCTCGTCTCCGAGATGCTCGCGTGGCTCGGCCGCTCCGCGCCCGTGGGCGTCTGGGGCACGGGCACCTACCGCTGATCACCACCAACGAAACCATGGCCACCACGCACAACGAGGCCGTCGCCGAGACGAACGCCGCGCTCGCCCGCTGGGTCAACGCGAACGTCCCCGACGCGACGCAGGCCCGCGAGCTCTCCGGCCTCGTCGCGCAGTTCGTCGCCGCCGTCGTGCGCCGCGAGCGCGCCGTCGCCGACGCCGCGCACCGGGCCGCCGACATGGAGGAGATCGCGCAGCGCGCTGCCGGCAACCCGTTCGCTTTCATGGACAGCGTGTTCGGCCAGGCTGCGCGCCGCGCGAATGTCGCGCACGGCGCCCGCACCGACCAGACCGCCCTCTGACCATGCGCCTCCTCGCACACCGCCACGACGGGTGGACCGGCTGGATTCTCGTCGCCCGCTCGCACTGCCTCTCGCTCACCCGCGCGCGCTTCACGTCGCCACGCTGGGGCATCACGTGCCCACGCGGCGACGAGATCGCCGGCCTCGCCCTCTACATCGGCCGGCGTTCGATGCTGCTCGCGTTCGGCCGCCTCTGATCCCCTCCGTCGTTCACCATGGCTACCACGACCGCCGCGCCTAACGGCGCCCTCCCCGCCGACATCCTGGGCAGTGCGCCGCCCGAGCAGCGCCCCGACTACGCGCGGCAGGAGCTCGAGAACGCGCGCGAGCAGCTCGGTCGCGTCCGCGACTTCGTCGCCGGCACCGACGCGGTGCGCCGCGCAGGTCCGACCCACCTCCCGAAGTGGGAGGGCGAGAGTTCGGACACCTACAAGGCCCGCACGAAGTACAGCTCCGTGTACGCGGCCACCGGGCGCGCGCTCATCGCCTCGCTCGGCATGGTGTTCTCCACGCCGCCGGCGCTCGTCCCGCCGCAGCGTCCGAAGCGGGATGACCCTGAGGGCAGCACCGAACCCGCGCCGCTGCCGGACGCGCTCGAGGCGCTCGCGAAGGATGCCGACGGCATGGGCCACGACCTCGCGACGGTCGCGCGCGGCGTGTTCCGCGACATGCTCACCGACGGACTGGCCGGGCTGCTCGTCGACGTGCCGCCGCGGCTCGACGGCACGGTGCCCGACGCGAGCACGCGCGTCGTCGCGCGGCTCCTGCCCTACCGCCGCGACCAGATCCTGAACTGGCGCATCGGCCTCGCCGTGGATCCCGTGCAGGGCGGGACGCGGCTCGCGCTCACGCGGCTCGTGCTCGAGGAGCGTGTCGAGACGAACGCCGGCGCGTACGGCGTCACGGCCACGCGGCGCTTCCGCGAGCTCCTGCTCGTGCGGACGGACGATCCCGCCGCGGGCACCGACGCCGAGCGACCGCTCGGCGTGCGCTACGTCCTCTGGGACCGCGTCGAGCGGCCCGGCGAGGCGGAGCCGGTACGCTTCGTCGCACGCGAGGCGGGCTGGGTGCTCGACGGCACCGGCCGCTCGTTCGGCGTCATCCCGTTCGCCGTCGGCTACGGCAGCCCGCATACGGCGCCCTTCGTCGCCGACTCGCCGCTGCTCGCGCTCGCGGACACGAACGCGGACTACTACCGCACGGCGAGCGACCGCCGTTGGTCGATGGCGCTCTCCCTCGCGCCGATCCTCGTGCTTGTCGGCCGCGAGCCGGGCGACGATGGTCGGTTCCCCCAGGTCGCCGTGGGCCCGGGTACCTCGATCGACGTGCCGCGAAATGGGGACGTGAAGTACGTCGCGGCGCCGGCGGACGCGATGGCCGCCAGCCAGGTCGAGCTCGAGCGGCTGCGCGTGGAGATGGCCACGCTGTCGCTCGACTTCCTGCTGCGCCGCGACACGGCGCCCGAGACGGCGACCGGCCGCGCGTACGACGCGCAGGCGGGGCACGCCTCGCTCGCGCTGGCGGCGCTCGGGCTGCAGGACATGCTTGATCAGGGCGTCGGGTTCTCGGCGCGCTTCGCGTCCTCGGCGGCGGCGCCGGTCGAGGCGTTGCCCGTGCGCGTGCAGACGACGTACGACGTGCGGCAGCTCGATGCGCCGACGCTCACCGCGCTCAACACGATCCGGAAGGATGGTGGGCTCACGCGCGGCACGTTCCTGAAGCTGCTTGCGAGCGGCGGAGTGCTGCCGGAGTCGATCGACCTCGAGGAGGAGGAGCTGACGCTCGCCGCGCAGGACCAGGCCGTGCGCGACGCGGCCGCGGTGAACGGCAACGGCGACCCGAACGCTGGGAGTGAGGCGTGATCGCGTTGAACGCCGATGCGCCGGCCGCGATCGCGTGCGCCGACTGCGCCGATCAGAAGGCACGCCTCATCCTCCATCGCGGCACGGGAGAGCGCCACCGGATGCCCTGCGCGTGCACGGCGACGGACCTACCGGTGAAGTTCGTGTATCAGCCGGAGAACTCCGGCTGCGTCGTCGCCGCCGTCGCGATGATCATTGGCAAGACGTACTTCGAGACCAAGCAGTACTTCGTCGCGCACAACGACTTCACCGTCGAGGGCGCGCACCGCTACCAGTGGCAGGAGGTGCTCGACGCCCACGGCTTCGCGTGGCGCCTCCGCTTCGACTACCTGAGCCGCCTGAACGGAGCGCGGCGCGAGTCGTGGCCGTGTGCGCCGTGGGCGGACCTTCATCTCGTCGAGGTGATCAACACGCGCGGCAGCGGGCAGCACGCTGTTGTGCTGCTGCGCGACGGGCGCGTGCTGGACCCGTGGTGGGGCGTGCTCCAGGGGCTGCACCGCTACCCGCGCGTCGTGAGCATGACCGCGGTCTATCGGGTCGACCCCCCGGGGGGTGCAGGTGCCTAACGTCCACACCTATCCGCTCGACGACGTGCGGCCGCACGACACCGAGGGGCTCACCTGCTGGTGCGGACCGGCGGTCTCGCAGGCCTGTTCCGCGTGCGAGGGCGAAGCCGGCGCCGACTGCTACCGCTGTGAGGGTAAGGGCTGGGAGCCCTGTGCGATCCCGGAGCTCTACGACGGCATAGTCGGGCTGCACATCGTGCATCGGCGGGTCGCCGACGATCCGTGACGGCGCCGACCGCAGACCAACGCGCACTCGCGCGCCTCGAAGCGCTCGCCGATCGGCTCACGCCCGACGTCGCGCGCGCCTGGCTGCGCGCGGTGCGCCAGATCCGCGACGCCGCCACGCTCTCGGCGATCGAGCGCGCGATCACCACCGGCGACGTGGAGGCGGCGCTCGAGGCGGTGTTCGGCGGGCCGCACGCGGTGGCGGCGCTCAACGGCGTCGGCGACGCGCTGCGCGCCGTGCTCTCGACCGGCGGTGCTGCCTGGGCACGCGACCTCCCACCCGTGCCGTCGCCGCGCCCGGGCGGTGCGGCGATCCGCTTCACGTTCGACGTGCTGCACCCCGCAGTGTCGGCGACGCTCGCCTCGTACCGCGCCGAGGTGCTGCGCACGATGACCGAGAGTCTGCGCGAGGGGTTCCGCGCGGCGATCGCGGCCGGCATCGAGGCGGGCGTGAACCCGCGCGAGACCGCTCGCCAGGTGCGCAGTCTCATCGGCCTCGGCGAGCATGACGTGCAGCTCGTCGCGAGCTTCCGCCGCCAGCTGGAGACCGCCGACCGCACGGCGCTCACGCGCACGCTGCGCGATCGGCGCTACGACGGTCCGCTGCGGCGTGCGGCGGAGGGCGGCAAGGCGCTCACGCGCGAGCAGATCGAGACGAGCGTCGCCGCATACCAGCGGCGCCTCCTCGCGTGGCGCGCGGAGACCGCGACTCGCACCGCGACGCTCGATGCGCTGCGTCTCGCGCAGGACAGCGTGTGGGACCAGGCGATCGCGGACGGGCGCGTGACCGCCGATCGAATCACCACGACGTGGGTGACCCGGCTCGACGGCCGCGAGCGCCCGCAGCACCACCGCATGCACCGGCGCACCGTGCGGAAGGGCGAGCCGTTCCGCGACCCCGCCACGGGCCGCGTGTGGCGTCGTGTTGGCGAAGGCGACTACAACTGCCGCTGCGCTGCCGTGACGCGCATCTGGCCGAGCGGGGAGCTCGCGGCGCGCGCCATCGAGGACCGCAACGCCAGACCTAGCCCGTTGGGCTAGTGCCGCACACAGCCGTACCGCGCCATCGTGATCTCATGCCGCTGCCCGCAGTCATCGACTCGCTCGACTCCCTGCCCGAGGCCCTCCGCGAATCGCTCCGCGGGGAATACGTCTCCGGTGCCGATGGGAAGCTTCACCTCACGATCCTCGACGGCGACAAGTCCACCACCTTCTCCGCGGTCTCGCGGTCGAAGGCGGACGTGCTGCGCGAGAAGAAGCAGCTCGAGGACTCGATCCGCCCGCTGCGCGACGTGATCGGCGACCGGCCCGTCGAGCAGGTACGCGCGCTCCTCGAGAGCGGCGCCGATCGCGACAAGGCGATCGCCGCGGCCATCGCCGAGGTGCGCGAGAAGGAGCTCAAGCCCGCCACCGAGCAGCTCTCGCGCTTTCGCTCCGAGCTCGAGGTCGAGCGGCTCGATCGCGTCATCGACGAGGCCATCGACAAGGCGCAGCCGAAGGACGCCGCCTCGAAGCAGCTCGCACGGCTCGCCGCGAAGCAGCAGGTGAAGCTCAAGGACGGCACGAAGCCGGTCGTTCTGCAGCCCGACGGGACCGAGTCGGTCTACTCCGTCGAGCAGTGGGTCGCGCAGGACCTGCGCGCGCAGTACCCGGGGCTCTTCGCCGGCAGCGCAGCCAGCGGCACCGGCGCGACCGCCGACGCGGCGCGCGGCACCGTCGACGCGAACGCCAAGACGGTCAAGGTGGGCGACAACGCGGCGTTCGGCGCGAATCTCGACGCGATCGCGAGGGGTCAGGTGAAGCTCGTCGAGTAGCACGCGGTCGTACGACAGCGCGACAGCAGACGGCATGACGCGGGCGGTGCCCGCAAGGCAGCACGGGGGCCGTGCCCCCACCCCATGAGGCGGTGCCTCGCACATGGTCGGGCGGTGCCCGACCCCAGCTCCGGTGAGATGCGCGACGACGGGCCGTGCCCGCGCTCCGCGCTCCCACCCGCGTCCGCGTGCGACGGCCTCATAGCCGCCTAACGGTGTTCTCCCTCCGCGCCCGGACGCTTCCCCAGCGTGCCGGGCGCGTGTGCGTCTCGGCCCTCCCTCCCTCCGTTCCACCCCTCCGAGACCCCCATGCCGATCACCACCCTGCTCCCGCAGGTCACGGCGCAGTTCCTCACGCAGCTGCGCGCGCGCGCCATCGCCACGCGCGTCGTCTCGCGCGACCTCGACCCCGCGCCGGCGAACCTCGGCGACACGATCAGCGTGCGCGTCGCCAAGCCCCAGGCGCCCCAGGCCGTCGTGCCGGGCTACCAGCCCACCGCGCCGCAGGCCGCCGACACCGACAGCTTCGGCCTCAAGGTCGACAAGTTCTACGAGCGCTCGATGGCGCTCACGGACAAGGAGGTCGGCGAGATCGAGTCCGGCAACACGCCGGCGCAGGTCACGCAGATGGGCATCGACCTCGCCGAGCAGGTGAACGGCGACGTGTACGCGGCCGCCGTCGTGGGCGCGGGTCGCCTGATCGGCACGCCCGGCACGAACCCGTTCGCGACCGACGAGCAGCCGTTCCTCGACGCGCTCCAGCACCTCGACGAGCAGCGCGCCGCGGTCGCCGGCCGTGTCGGCGTCCTGACGCCGGCCGCGTACTGGCGCGCGTTCAAGGTCCCGAACTTCGCGCAGGCGGACCGCCGCGGCGACGCGGCCAACCCGCTCGTGACGGGGGATCTCAACGGCGCGTACGGCACGGCGCTGGGCACCGACCAGCTCATCCCGAACACGGTGACGAACGCGATCGGCGCCGGCGCGCTCACCGTGAACGGCGCGGCCGCCGCGGGCGCGCTGTCCTTCAGCATCGCGAAGGGCGCCGGCGCGAACTGGAACGCGAAGGCGGGCGACGTCATCTCGATCGCGGGCCACTCGCGCAACTACGTGCTCGCGGCGGACGTCGTGGTCGCGCAGGCGGGCAACACCACGGTCACGATCAACGCGGCGCTGACGCGCACCGCGACCGGGGTCGGCCTCGGGCTCGAGAAGGCGCTCGCCGGCGGCGAGGCGATCACGGTGCTGGGCGCGGGCACGACGTACAGCAACAGCCTGGTGATCCACCAGAGCGGTGTGGTGTTCGCGTCGCGGCCGCTGAAGGAGCTCACGATCGCCGGCTTCAACCCGGCGAACGTCTTCACGTACACGGATCCGCAGACGGGTCTCGTGTTCCGCGCCGAGATCGAGCGCCAGAACTACCAGAGCAAGCTGAAGATCGCGACGCTCTACGGCGTCGGCGTCTTCCGCTCGGCGCTGGTCGCGCGCCTGGCCGGGGCGTAAGCCATGGCCAAGCCGACCACGAAGAGCGCCTCGGCGACCGCCGAGGCGCAGGCCCCAGGCGCGTCGACTGCGACGCCGCCCGAGAGTGCGGCGTCCACCGCGCCCGAGGCGACGAGCACCGAGACGAGCTCCGACGCCAGCGCCGAGACCAGCGCCTCGGCGACCGCCGAGGCGCAGGCGCCGACGTACACGGTGCCGGAGGGCTTCGACCCCTGCCCGGCGCACCTCGTCGAGCTGCCCGCGGCCGACACGCTGCACGGCTTCGTGCGCGTGGTGCCCGGCTCGCCGGAGCATCAGGCCGCGCTGGCGGCGCTCGAGAGCGCCCCGGCGTCCGACGAGGCCTAACGCGTGACGCTCGCCCTCGATCCGACGGTGGGTGGCGCTGCCGCCAACACGTTCGTCGCCCGCGCGACGTTCGACAGCTATGTCGAGCGCCGCGTGGGATCGACGGGCGTGGGCGGGAGCGTGCCCACCGACGACGATGTGGCGATCACGCGCGCGCTCGTCGCGGCGACCGACCGGTTGACGCAGGAGTCCTGGATCGGCGTGCCTGCCACGCTCACCCAGGCGCTCCCGTGGCCGCGGGTCTACCGCCTCGGCGAGCTGCTCGTCGCGCCGCTCTACCCGGCGGACGCGCAGCAGACGTTCAGCGTGCCGCGCGGCGTGCAGGAGGCGACGTGCGAGCTCGCCTGCTGCCTGCTCGAGGGGAGCTGGGCGCCGGCCGCCGACGCGGCGCTGGTGCCTAACGCGACCGTCGACATGGACGGGTTGCGCGTGGCGCTCGTGAACAATCCGCACGCCCTGCCGCCCACCGTGGTGCGCCAGCTGCGCGGCCTCCGCCGGCCGGCCGCGGCCTGCCAGCGCGTGATTCGCGCGTAGGCGGAGGCGCACCGTGCCGCTCCCCACCACCGCCATCGCCGGCGCGTTCCTCACCGCGATGCGGGCTGTCGCGCCCGCGCGCGGCGCCGCGCTGCTCGAGGTGCCGAACCCCGACGGCGTCACCGCGAGCGGGCCGCCGGCGTACGCGTGCACGGCCGCCATCGTGCGGCAGCGTCGCGCGCGCGACACGTCGGGCGGCTTCGCGGTCGTGGGCCGCGCGGTGATCAGCACGGTGGATCTGCCAGTGATCCCCGAGCCGACACACACGCTCGTCACCACGCATCCGGTCACGGGCGATCCCGTGCGCTGGACGATCACGGCGGTGAAGGACCAGCCGGGCTGCTACGCCGTGGAGGTCGCGCGATGATCGCGCCCCGTCACACGGCCGCCCTGCCGGCCGCCGAGTTCGTGCTCGCCGTGGAGGATCTGAAGCGGCGTACCGTCGACTGGTCCGATGCGCTGCTGCAGCAGTTCGCGAGCGAGTGCGTGGAGCTCGTGATCGTCGGCGGCAAGTTCGGGCTCCCGGGCACGCCCGTCGATACCGGCTTCGCGCGCAACATGTGGGTCGTTTCCCTCGGTGCCCCGCCAGCCGGTCTCGGCACGGCGGAGCGGCCGAAGGACGGCACGCCCGAGCCGATCGGCCCGGCAGCGCTCGACGAGATCGCGTCGGCGATCGCCGGGACGCACGTCGGGGACATCATCTGGTGTGGGAACCGCGCGGTCTACATCGCGGCGCTCGAGAACGGCCACAGCGACCAGGCGCCGGAAGGATTCGTGCGCCTCACGCTGCTCCAGGCCGACCGCATCTTCGACGACGCGGTGCGCGCGACGGCGCGCGTCCTCGAGGGCGGAACGCCTAACGCTCGCGGAGGAGCCCGCGCATGAGCGCGACGCTGCCGCCGCTCACCACCGCACTGCGCGCGGCGCTCGGCGCGCGCCTCGACGCCGCGCTCCAGGCGTCAACGCTCGGCGCGCTCGCTGGCTGCGCCGTGCAGTCCGAGGGCCTTCGCTTCACCCGCCCGACCGGTCGGCCGTGGATCCGCGGCACGCTGCGGGTCGGCGGCACCGTCCCCGACACGATCGGCCCTCACGCACGGCTCACGACCGTCGGGCTCTGGCTCGTCGACGTCTTCACGCCGGCGAACACCGGCACCGCGGACAGCGACACCCTCGCTGACGCGGTGGTGCTCGCCTTCCCGCCCGGGCTCGACCTCGCGTTGCCGAACGCGCAGGCCGCCGACGGCGTGCTCCGCCTCACCGGCGCGAGCCGCGGCGGCGCCATCCCCGATGCTGCCGGCTGGCTCATGGCGCCCTGCACCGTGAGCTGGCGCACGCACACCACGAACTCGATCTGAGCGCCTAACGGCCTCGGATTCCCGCCTCCTTCCTCCCGCCCCCGCCCCCGATGGGACAGGCCACCAGAAATCGCATCGCGCTCAAGGTTGCGCGTCAGAGCGTCTCGGGCACGGTGCCCGCCGCCGCCCTGTTCAACCTCCTGCGCTACACCGACGAGTCGCTCGGCGCCGCGCCGCAGGTTACGCCCTCGGGCGAGATCGTGAGCGACCGCAACATGTCCGACCCGGTGCTCACGGGCCGCACGCTCTCCGGCGGCATCAACGGCGAGCTCTCGGCGCGCTCGTACGACCCGCTCCTCGAGTCGGCGATGTTCGCGTCGTTCACGCGCACGGCGGAGTTCATCAAGGGTGGCGGCTACGCCGGCCTCCCGGAGGTGACGGCGCTGTCGGCGCCGGCGGCCAACATCCAGACGGCGACGGTCGCCTCCGGCGGCACCTTCGTGAAGTCGAAGATGCTGGTCCAGGTCAGCGGCTTCGCCAACGCGACCAACAACGGCGTGTTCCTCGCGAACGCGGACGGTGGCGCTACGACCGTCACGTGGACGAACGCCGCCGGCGTCGCCGAGGCCGCACCGCCGGCCGGCGCGCGCATCAAGGTCATCGGCGCCGAGCTACCGACGACGACGCAGTCCGGCGCGTCGAACCTGAACACCGCGACCGGCGTCAACTTCGCCTCGTTCATCCCCGCCGACGGCGCGTGGGTGTGGGTCGGCGGCGACGCGGCGAACAAGAAGTTCGCCACGAACCCGGGCGGCTGGGCGCGCGTCGCGAAGGCCGGCCGCGGGAACGCGTCGCTCACGTTCGACATCCTGCCGATCGGGTGGGCCGCCGACACCAACGCGGCCGCGAACTCGATCCGCATCTACTTCGGCGACTTCATCGCGAACGGCGTGACGCCGGTGCTGCTCGCCTTCGAGCGCTCGTTCCTCGACATCAACAACGTCCACGAGCTGTTCTCGGACGGCGTGATGGGCGCGGTGAGCTACGACCTCAGCGCGAAGTCGATCGCGAAGGTGAGCTACAGCGGCCTCACGTTCGCGACCTACGCGCTGAACGTGGCCGAACAGAAGGCCACGACGTCGACGCTCGGCCTCGGCAACACGCCCTACAACACGCTGGCCAACATCGGGATGATCGTGGAGGGCGGGAGCGCGATCCCGCTCGCGGGGCCGAACTACGTGCTCGCCGCGAAGATCAACCTCGACAACGGGCTGCGCGAGCTGCCCGCGCTGGCGACGGCGAACGGCATCATCGGCGTGAACCCGGGCAAGTGCAACGTCACCGGCTCCATCACGGCCTACCTCGGCGACAGCACGCTGCTCGCCAAGGTGATGGGCCAGACGCCGACGAACCTCGCGTTCCCGATGCGCGAGCCGAACACGGACCACGGGACGGTGCTCGACCTGCCCGCCGTGAAGTACACGACCGGCGCGCCGGCCGGCGACCAGGACATCACCGTGGAGCTGGGCTTCCAGGCGTACAAGCACGCCTCGCTCGGCTACGCGTTCAGCCAGTCCATCCTCGAGGGGATCGGCCTGTAACGGCTGTACCTGCCCAACGCTGTTAGGCGCTGTCGTCGTCGGCCCGAGTGCCCTGTCCCCCGGCAGGCCTCGGGAGCGTGCCGGCGACGGCAGCGCCACCCCTTCTCTTCCCGCGGCACCACGCGTCGCGGTCCCTACCCCTACCGGGAGCACTACCCATGAGCACGAAGCAGAGCAGCACGAAGCCGGCGATGTGGAAGCGCTACGCGATCGACCCCAAGGCCGCCACCGATGGCGCGTGGGTGTCGTTCGACGCCGGCGTCGAGATGTGCGTCCGCGCGCAGTCGAGCCGCGCCGTCCGTGAGGTCGTCCAGGCCATCAACACGCGCAACCGCCCGGCGATCCTGAAGGCCGCGAGCGGCGTGCTGCCGATCGAGACGCAGGACGCCGATCAGCTCGAGGTGCTGAGCGCCGTCGTCAGCAACTGGCGCGGCGTCGTGGACCTCGAGGGCAACACGCTGCCGTGCACGCCCGAGAACGTCCGCGCGGTGCTCGGCCACCCCGCGCTCGTGGAGCTCAAGAACGACGTGTGGGCCGCCTCGGTGAACGCCGAGACGTTCCGCGCGGCCGCGCTGGAGCTCCTGTCGGGAAACTCTGCGAGTACCTCCGCTGGCACGTCGGCGGAGGAGGCGAGCGCGTCGAGCGCCGCAGCCGTGTCGCCGATCTAGTCGCCGAAGCCGCGCGCGAGGCCGGACACGCGATTCCCGACGACATCGCGGAGATCCGCGCCGAGCACGTCACCGGTCCCCCCCACCTCCTCGACGCCGCCGTCCCGTACTGGCGCGCGTTCCAGACCCTCCATCGCGCGCGCCAGCGCACCGCCGGCGGCTTCGGCCCGCCGCTCCCGCAGCCCATCCCCGTCAGCGAGGCGCTCGCCTACCTCCGCGCCTGCTGGCCTTCCGACGACCCCGACGACCGCGAGGACGCCTTGGACCTCCTGCAACGACTCGACAGCACGTATCTGTCGATCGCGTACGAGCGCATCGCGCGGGAGACGCCGGATGTGGCGCCTAACGGGCCGTCCGATCGGAGTACCCGGCCGTGAGCGCTGGCGCGTCGCCCACCGTCGCGTTCGCGATCGATTCCCGCCCCGCTGAGGAGGGGCGGGACCGCGTCGTTCGCGCGTTCTCCGACATCCAGAGCGGGGCGCAGAGCGCGGCCGCCGGGATCGGGCAGGCCGCCAACGCGACCGACCGGCTCGCTGAATCGGCGCGCCGTGTCGCGCCGCCGGCCGTCACGTACCGGCGGGTGATCAACGACGTGGAGCAGGGGCAGCGGGGAGCCGCGTCGACGGCGCAGTCGCTGGTCTACTCCTTCAACGGCCTCGCGGCCTCGTCGCTCGGCGTCTCGCAGTCGTTCGGCACCCTATTCGCCAATCTCGCCCCGTTCATGGGGCTCGGCGCCGCCGGCACGGCGGGCGTCCTCGTCGGCGTCACCGTGATGGCGCGCGCGTGGGACGCGTACAGCGGCGCGGCCGATCGCGCCGGCAAGGCGTCCAAGGAAGCGGCGGAGAAGATCCAGAAGTCGATCGACGACCTCGTGAACTCGGGATCGTTCGAGGCACTGGAGAAGAAGTACCGCGAGGCGACGTTAGGCACCCGCGCCGCGGGCGGCCAGGACGGCCTCACCGCACTGCGCGAGGAGCGCGCGCGGCTGTTCAACGAGCGCCAGCAGCTCCTCGACGCACTGAAGAACGCCCCGGCAGGCAGCTTCGGCGCCGGCTCGGCCGTGCAGGCGAACCCGCGCATCGACGCGCTCACGAAGCAGATCGACGAGCTCGATCGCTCGAAGATCGCGCCGAAGGTCGACGAGGTGAACAAGCTGTTCGCCGCGCTCTTCGATCCACGCAACGGGCAGGAGTTCGCGGAGCGCGGGCTGGGCCCGGTCGTGGTGACGGCGAAGAGCCTCACCGGCGAGTACAAGGCGCACAAGAAGGAGCTCGACGAGATCGCGAAGACGATCGAGCGCTACGACGCGGGGCTGAAGCGCATCGCCGACCAGGAGGAGCGCGCGCAGGCCGCCGACCGGCGGCGCGCGGCTGTGGCGCTCTCGGATCCGTCGCTCGACAAGTCGATCGCCGCCGACCTCGCCGAGGTTGGGAAGCAGCGCCGCGCGTTCGAGGCGTCGATCAACGAGGACGCGCAGCAGGCGCTCGGCATCATGTCGACGGCGCTCCTGCAGTCGTTCGACCAGACGCTGGACGAGCTCGCGGGCGGGCCGTTCTATCGCCGCGTCGCGAATGGCCTCGCCGACGCGGTCGCGCAGGGCGTGCTCCGCGGCCTCGAGTCCGGCACGCTCGGCGGCGAGGCGTTCTGGTCGTCCATCGCGCAGCTCGGCGAGCAGCTCGTGGGCGACGCGCTGCAGCGGGCGCTGTCGAAGGCGAGCAAGTCGGACGTCGGCAAGTTCGGCGGCGCGGCGCTCGCCGGTGGCTTCGTCGGCTACAGCATCGGGACGGCGACGGGGAACAGTGCGCAGGGGTTCGTTGGCGGCGCGGTCGGTGGCGCGCTCGCCGGCGGAAGCGTCGGCGGGGTCCCCGGCGCGATCATCGGCGGCGCCATCGGCGCGATCGCCGGGCTCGCGGGCGCGCACAAGAAGGCGCAGGAAGTCGCCGAGGCAATGGTGCGCGCGCAGCAGGCCTACGTCGCCAGCTTCGCGTCGTTCGACCGCGCGATGCGCGGCACCGGCACGGCGCTCGACGACGCGCAGGCGGCGATTCACGCGACCGCGGACAAGCTCCGGCAGGACGCCGCGGACGCCTACAAGGGCTCGGCGTTCCGCGACAACGCGAGCCTCATCGCCGCGAAGCAGGCCCAGGTCACGAGCGCGGAGGCGGCGGGCCTCCAGCGCAACGCGTTGGAGTTCGCCCAGTCGAAGTTCGACTTCTTCGAGCAGCAGCGCGCCGAGCAGCTGCGGCTAGGCGGACTCGGCGACGAAGCCGACGCCATCGAGCGGCAGATCGCGAACACGAAGGAGCTGAACGACGCGATCAAGCAGTATGGCGAGGACGTGCGCGATAGCGTGCTCGCGACGCAGGCGGCGCGCGACGCGGCGCGCGAGAAGGCGGCGGCCGAAGCGGCCGCGGCGGCCAGGGAGCAGGCCTACGAGGACGAGCGGGCGCGCGAGTTCCAGCGCGGCGCCGATGCCGCGGCGAACGCGACGCGCGACAAGCAGGCCGCCGACGCGGAGCGCGAGCGCGTCGCCAGCCTCGAGGCGTACAACCGGACGAGCCGGGAGGACCTGAAGGTCCGGCAGCTCGTCGCGCAGGGCCGCACCGCGGAAGCGGACGCGATGCGCGACCAGCTCACCGTCCAGCGGGCGCTCGAGGAGGCGATCAAAGGCGGCGCCGACGCGATGACGCAGGCCGAGATCATCTACACGAACGCGCTGGAGGCGCAGGCCGCCGCCACGCAGAAGGCGGCCGATGCGGC
The DNA here is from genome assembly GCF_000522985.1 of Gemmatirosa kalamazoonensis. Lineage (NCBI taxonomy): Bacteria > Pseudomonadati > Gemmatimonadota > Gemmatimonadia > Gemmatimonadales > Gemmatimonadaceae > Gemmatirosa > Gemmatirosa kalamazoonensis. The sequence continues at coordinate 84,752 of NZ_CP007129.1, read as the reverse complement.
GAAGCGCGCGGCGCAGGCCGAGGCCTCGCTGGCGTCGTCGCGCCTCGACCTGCTCGCGCAGCGCAACGGCGCGTTAGGCATCGACCCCACGCTCGGGCTCCAGCAGCAGGCCGCGCTGGCGATGCTCAACGGCAACGCCGCGCACGCGCTCGACGGGACGAACACCGCCGACCCGGCGAGCCTCACGGCTGCCATCGACGCGTGGCTCAAGGAAGCGCTCGACCCCGCGCGGCTCGGACAGGCCGACCAGGACACGCTCAACGATCTCCGCGACACTGCGAGCACCCTGCTGAACCTGCGCGACGCCGCGAAGAAGCTCGGCGGCAACGCGGGGCTCGCCGGCTTCCAGGCGGCCGGAGGCCTGAGCGTCAAGCACACCGACACCGTGAAGGATTCGGTCGCCTCGGCCTTCACGGGGTTCTCGGTGTCGCAGGCGAACGAGTCGAACGGGCTCGCGCGCACCGCGAACGCGTACCTGTCCCGCATCGCCGACAACACCGGCGCGCTGAAGTTTTTCGAGGGCTTCACCGGCGGCTGGACCGGCACGCTCACCGTCGTGGTGAAGGCCGATCGCGGCACGGGCCGCGACGCCGACCAGATCGTCGACAAGCTCGATCGTCGCCTCAACGGCCGCCTGCGCTTCCAGGAGCGCGCCGGCGGCCGCACCACGGTGAACTGATCCGATGGCGAAGGATCTGATCACCAAGGTGGAGGTGTGGTCGGGCCTCCAGTGCCAGGGGGGCGCGAAGCTCGCCGGCTGTCTCTCGCTCGCGCCCGACGAGCTCGGGATCTTCGCGGAGTACACGCTGAACGGCGAGGATCAGCTCGAGCTGACGGTTCCGTCGACCGACCCGATCGTCCCGTACCTCCAGCCGCGGCGCATCCTGCGCGTGGAGTACTCGCGCGGCGCCGACGGCGTCACGGTCATCGAGGAGTGGCGCCTCCACAGCGAGGAGCGCGAGGACGACGGCGAGTTCGGGACGGTGCAGATCGTTGCGTCGTCGCTTCTCCTCGACCTCGCCGATGCGGGGCCGCTCTACGACGTGTCGCTCGCGACGCCGCAGCTCTCGGGGCGGCTCGACCAGGCCACCTGGGCGACGTTCTGCGCCACGATCCTGGGGCCGTTCCTCACGCAGCAGGGGTACGGCTACATCGCCGCGGGCACGGTCGGCTACCCCGCGCAGCTGTTCGACTGGGAGTGGAACGGCGAGAACGCGCTGCAGGTCATCCGCAACACCTTCAGCGGCGCCTACAGCTGCGAGCCGCAGCTCGTGCGCAACGGCACGACCCAGTACGACCTCAACGCCCCGGTCGAGATCGGGAGTACCGCGCCGGCGCGCACGATCACCTCGGACGCCACCGGCACGCAGGTCCCGCTCACGAACCTCCGGCGCGCCTACGACGTGGCCGAGCAGGTCACACGCGTCGTCGCGATCGGCGAGAACGCCACGTCGCTCGATCAGAACGCATTCCGCCTCTCCGCGCGCTCGGGGTCCGACCTCACGCTCGTGGACCCGCAGGGGCAGACGTGGGCGGCGATGTCGGACGGGCAGCACGTCGGGAAGTACCTGCGCCGCCTCCTCACCGGCCGGTGCTACCAGATCCAGACGTCGACGAGCGGGAAGGCCTCGGGCGTGCTCACGTCGACGTTCACCGTGACGTCGGCGACGAGCAGCACCGCGTTAGGCACGCTCACGGCGGGCGCGACGACCGGCGAGCTGTTCGAGATCGTGGAGCTCGCGGCGAGCGACACCACGTTCGACGCCTCGCTCCGCACGACGCTGCCCGGCGGCGACGGCGTCAACCCGTTCGGGCTCCAGCTCGGGACGCCGTCGGGGCTCACCTCGGTCGTCACGTTCGACACGACCTACATCTACAAGTACGCCGCCCACGCGGCGTCGCTGGCCGCCGCGCTCAAGGCGACGACCGACATCCTCGACCTCCGCTGCGAGGTGTGGCGCCAGATCGGTACCTCCACCTACACCAACGACCCGGACGAGAGCGACAACGTCGGCGACTACACGGTCCTCGACGCCGGCGGCGCTGCCGCCACGCCGTACCGCTTCGAGCGGCACCTGTGGAACTCGAGCACGAGCACGTGGGGCATCACGTACCGGGTTCTCCCCGGCACGCCCGCGGTGGGCGACATCGTCACGTTCGAGAACCCGACGGTGGGGCACCAGACGGTGACGGTCGGCGTCATCACCGCGATCAACGCCGGCCGCACCGAGTTCCAGCTCGCCGACTTCTACACCGGCGCCGCGATCCCCGTCAACACCACGGCGAATGGGCTGTGGGTCAGCGATGCGGTGGTGCAGGTGCGCACGTACCGCCGCCAGTCGGCGTTCCCGCGCGTCGACGCGTTCAACAGCGGCACGAACACCATCACTTTCGACTCCGCGACCGGCCTGCTCAGCGGGGACCGGATCGTGTTCGACCGCCTGCCCAGCCCCTCGCGCCACGTCGTCGCGCTCAACGACCCGAATGCGGAGACGACGCTCGGCTTCGGGGTGAAGGCCGGCTCGCTCACCCAGAGCGGCGTGTGGGGCTACCGGAACGAGACGGGGCAGAGCGGCCACTTCGCCACGTGGAGCGGCTCGCTGCCCACCGGGTGGGCGCTCCTCTCTGGGTCAGTCACGAAGGACACGAGCGACAGCCTCTACGCGCAGGGCTGTATGCTCCTCGAGGACGCCCAGCTGCAGGCGCCGCTCGTCCACCGCTGGCGGCGCGACGAGCAGACGGAGTGCTCCGTCATCCTCGACTACAAGATCGACTCCGGCGTCGACCCGGCGACTGTCGCGCTCACGATCACCGTATACGACGCGACCTGGCGCCGCGGCGTGACGACGGCACTCACCACGCTCGAGACGCGGACGTTCAGCGGGGAGGCGTTAGGCGTCGGCGCGTGGGTCACCGCGACGCTCGCCGGCGTCACGATCCCCGCCGACTGCCGCGACCTCGTGGCCGTCGTCGCCGTCGCGTCCGACCCGCCGCAGGCCGTGCGCGTCGGCGGCTTCGCGTTCCACTTCACGAGTGAGGCGCCCTCGGTCGTCTGCGACTTCTCGGGCTCCAACGACCTGTGGGCCTCGGTCGTCGACGTGCTGCCCGAGCGCTCGAACCCGCTCGCCAACGCGAGCTCGTACGAGGCCGGGATCCGCGACATCTACCGCGAGAAGGGCACGGCGAACACCGACGTGCAGCTCGGGCAGATGGTGACGGCGAACCTGCCGCGCTTGGGACTCGTCAACGCGTCGCTGCGCGTGGTGCGCATGCGGATGAACCGCTCCGATCCGCGCGAGACGACGCTCACGCTCGCACGGAAGGTGTCGACCCTCACGGCCACTCTCGCCACCGAGTCGACGGGCGGCGGCGCGAGCGTCGTCGTGACGGCGAACGCGAGCGGCAAGAGCGGCGGCGCCGGCGGCGGGGGCGGCAACACCGGCCTCGCGCCGAATGACCCGCGCTCGTTCGGCGCCTTCGCCGACGGCGTGCACGACGACTCGCCGTACTTCGCGCTCGCGGTCGCGTCGCCTGAGGCGCTCATCTACGGCGGCATCTCGGTGTCCGCCGGCACCTACCGCATCTCGAACGCGACGACGGTCAAGGGCTGTGTGTTCGCGCCCGGCGCGGTGATCAAGTTCGACTCCGGCGTCACCATGACGTTCCAGGAGGCGCCGACGCTGCCGGACTTCCGCCAGGTGTTCGACCTGAGCGCCGGCGGTTTCTGCGCGCCGATCTTCCAGAAGCCGCCGCGCCGGTGGCACCTCGAGCACTACGGCGTGAAGGGCGACAACCTCACGGACGACACCGCGCTCATCATCCGCGCGAGTCAGATCTGCGGCGCGCTCAAGGGGACGACGTTGGAGCTGCGCCCCGGCGCGATCTACCGCGTGTTCCCGACGGGGAGCTGGACGACCTACGGCACATCGATCCTCCTCGACTTCACGAACGCGGTCGACCAGCGCCTCGAGGCAAACGGCGCGACGTTCTCGGTTGGCGACGCCACCGCGGCGGCGAACCAGATCAACCTCGTCTACCTGTTCAACGTCGCCGGGTTCTCCGTGCGCGGGCTCCGCGCCACGCAGGACAACGCGACGATCACGACCTCGGGCGGGAACGCGGCGAGCGACTACGGGATCAGCCTCATCACGGTGAGCGGCGACTCGCGCCGCATCCGGATCGGCGACGTGGAGCAGACCGGCGGGCGCTTCGGGCTCCAGGTGCGCGGTGAGTGGCCGGACTTCCAGTACCGGGCGCGCAACATCCGCATGACCAACGCGGAGTTCACGACCGTCTACTACCCGCAGTCGTTCCAGCACTCGGGCGACGACTACGTGGCGCGCAACATCCGCACGATCAACTGCGGTCGCAGCTACTTCCCGACGAGCGTCCGCGACCACGACGTCGAGATGTACTCGGAACACGGCGGGCCGTTCGACGATGTCGTGATCATCGCGAAGGGCTACACGGGTCGCTTCAGCGCGTGCCAGAACATCAAGCTCCGCTACCACACGAAAGGCCGCTACGCGGGCGGGCAGGACCAGGGAACGAACCAGTGCCTCGTGTGCTGCGACGTGACGCAGTACCCGGACGTCTCCGGCGTGTCCGTCGCCGGCCCCGCCACGCTCAAGGACATCGACATCGAGATCGTCGCCGAGAACACGACCACCACGCCGATCACGCGGCGCGTGTTCATGTTCCGGAAGCGCGATAAGCTCGACAACCCGGACACCACGGGGCGCGGCCACTCGATCATCAACGTGGCGGTGCGCGGCAGCGTCGTTGCCGGCACGGCGCTGACGAACACGGCGTTCGACCTCTTCGCCGACGCGCTCTACAGCTGGAGCGGCGACTTCGCGCACAACGTGAAGGTCGGCCGCCTCTCGGTGCTCTCCGACCCGGGCGAGGTGGTGATCGCGGCCGACGGCGTGCCGTTCGTCGCCGGGTACGACGGCCTCGTGCTCGACGACATCGAGACCGAGGGCCAGGTCAACCTCACGAACTTCACGTTCGGCCGCACGAAGACGCTCAGGAACGTCCGCAGCGCGAACCTCAACGTCAGCGAGGCCGAGCAGAGCTTCACGCCGACGTGGGGCGCGAGCGGCACCGCGCCGTCGCTCGGCAACGGCACGCTCACCGGGAAGCTCTGGCGCCGCGGCCAGCACGTCATCGCGGTGATCGAGCTCACGGCCGGCAGCACCACCACGTACGGCACCGGCACGTGGCGCTTCGACCTGCCGGCGTCGGTGAACTACCACACGGCCGACACGCCGCTCCCCGGCAACGGCCGCGCGTACGACTCGAGCGCGAACACGCACACGCCGGTCACCGCCGAGATGACCGTCGTCTCGCCGCCGCGCGCCGAGGTCTACGCCTCGAACGGCCAGGTCGGCCAGCTCGTGCCCTTCACCTGGGCATCGGGCGACAAGCTGCGGCTCACGCTGCAGTGGATCACGAACAGTTAGGCCCGCGCGCTCCCCACGCGCTCCCCTGCCCGCCTCCTCCGCAGTCTCTCCCGCCTTCATGCCCCGCCTCTCATGTCTGCCCTCCACGGCCGCCGCGCCAGCGACGGCCAGTCCCCCGATACGAACCGTCCGACGCCGCTCGCGCCGCTCGCGCTGCTGAAGCACGCGCGTGAGTGGATGCCCGCCGCGATCGGCCTGCTCGCGTTCGTCGGCGCGCAGGTGCAGTCGCCCGGGAGCCGCTTCGCCGCCATCGAGCACGAGCAGCGCGTCGGCGTCGTGCGCGACTCACTCTCGATCGAGGACCGCGTGTCCATCACCGAGGCGCTGACGACGCTCGGCCGCATCGAGTGCCGCCGGTTAGGCAGCGACGAGGCGACCGACCGCGGCGTGCCGTGCGCCGTCCTGGGCCAGGGGCGCCGCTGGCCGCTCCTCCACGGGCCGCAGCGCACGAGCGCGGCCGTCGCGTCGATCGCGCTGGCGGTCGCCGACGGCGTGCCGCCGCTGGCCCCGTTCGCGCCCTCGCCGCTCGAGCACGCGCTCCTCGCTGCGCTGTTCATCCCCGCCGCTACCCTCCCCCCGCAGTGACGTCGATGCGCCTCACGGATCCCCGCGCGTTCATCGCGCCGGCGCCGCTGTTCGAGGAGATCGGCACGGGCAAGCTCGTGGACCTCCGCAACGACGTGTGGGTGCACGACGGCCGGCACGGGCGCGTGTGGAAGATCGCGGCCGGCGTCCGCTTCGATGGGCCGTCCATCCCGCACCTCTGCCAGTCGGTCATCTCGCGCGATGACATCGGTGACGTGCCCGCGCTGCCGCACGACGTGCTGTACGGCGCCGGCGGCGTCGTGCCGAGCGACCCGCGCATCCGGTACAGCCGCGCGGAGGCGGATGACCTCTTCCTCGACCTGATGATCGACGTCGGCGTCGCCCCCGTGATCGCCGAGGCGGCGCATCTCGCGGTGCGCGACTTCGGCGCCCCGCACTGGAGGACCCTCTGATGTCTCCCACCTCGATGCCGATGCCGACGCCGATCGCGACGCAGCTCCAGACGCAGCTCCAGACGCAGCAGCCGGCGCAGACGCCGTTCCCCCTGTTCCGCACCGACCCCGCGTGGCTGCACATCGCCGCGCGGGAGCTCGGGCAGCACGAGATCGCGGGCACCGGTCCCGGGCAGGACAACCCGCGGATCCTCGAGTACGGGAAGACCGTCGAGCTGACGATCACGCACGACGAGGTCCCCTGGTGCTCGAGCTTCGTGAACTGGGTGATGCGCGAAGCGGGCTACCAGCGCACGAAGAGCGCGGCCGCGGTGAGCTGGCTCCGGTATGGCCGCGTCGCCCTCACCGAGGAGCAGCGCGGCGCGATCGTGGTGCTCTGCAGGAAGAACGCGGCGCCGGATCCGGCGACCGGCAGCCCGACCGGCAATCACGTCGCGTTCCTGCTCAAGGCCACGCCGGAGTACGTCGAGTGCCTCGGCGGGAACCAGTCCGACCAGGTGAAGGTGTCGCGCTTCTCACGCGCCGCGTACCGCGTGCGCTGCGTCCGGATGCCGCGCGCATGTGACATGGTGGCGGTCGCGCAGGCGGACGGCCATGCCTAACGCCCCCGCCCCCCGCGTCATGGTCATCGTCGACGTCGGCGCGTTCCGCCTCGAGCGCGAGTGCGCGTGGAAGGACCGCGTCCGCGTCCGACGTGAGCTCGTCGCCGAAGCGCGCGCGGCGCTCGACGAGCACGAGGAGCTACGCCCGCGCGTCGACACGGTGCACGGCGGTCACGCGGTCCCGTTCGTGGACGACCTCGACTACGGCGGCCGGCGTTCGCCAGCGCGGCCGCGCGAGATCGGCTTCACCGCTCCCCGGTGCGCCGAGTCGACATAACGCCTGTGTTATAGGCGCGATTCGCGACGAATACCCTCCTTCCTTCCCCTCCCTCCGATGTCGTTGTCCTACCGAGCGCACCGCGCGCTCCTCGCTGTCGCCAAGGCCCTGACGCTGCTCGGGTCGCTCGGCATGCTGGTCCTCCTCTGCGTCGCAACCGTTGCGATGCACGCGGGCGCGCAGCCCGCCTCGAGCAGCCTCGATTCCGTCGTGCCGCGCGTCGTGCACGTGCGGCGGGTCGACACGACGACCACGCTCCGCATCGACACGACGCGCGTCGTGCGGTGCGACACGATGACCGACACACTACGCGTGGTGCCGCTCGCGCTGCAGCGGTTCGATGGCGGCGCGGGTCGGCTCACGATCACGAACGGGATCCCGCTGGTGCGCGGCCTCGCCACCGCGGCGACGCTCGACAGCATGCACGTGGTCGTCGCCGGCGTCGAGCGCGCGGCGAGCTTCACCGCGCTCTTCGGCCGGCACCCCGACGGCTCGCTCCGCGCGGTCCTCGTGCAGTTCAGCGATTCGCTCGCCGACGGGGCGCCCGTCGACGCGCAGCTCGTGATCGGCACGCCGTACGACACCGCGGCGCTGCCGCGGCCCGGCGTCGCGGTCACCTCGCCCGTGCCGGCGGCCGCCGCGCTGCCGACCGATCCGCGGTACCTCATCGCGTCGAGCTGGGGCGGGCCGCTCAGCGTCGCCGGCAGCGACACGAGCGCGATCGTGCGCCAGTTCGAGAGCGACTACCGCCGCCTCGAGGCGGCCGAGTGGGTGCGCTGCGGTCCGAAGTGGGACTGCGGGCGCACCGCCGGCTACGACCGTGCCTACATCGCGTACCAGGCGTGGCTCCGTACGGGCGACGCGACGCTCTGGTACCACGCGACCGCGATGGTGGACGACTACCTCACGCGGTACATCGCCGTCAACAGCGGCTCGCCCGCGTGGTGGACGATGACGGAGTCCATGCCGCTTCACTACTGGGCGACGGGCTCGGACCGCACGCGCTACCAGCTGCGCAAGACCGCCGAGATCCAGGCGTGGATGACGCGGAAGGGCATGAGCGGCTGGATGGGCGGCACGTACGGCGACGACCGGATGCGCGCCCGCGCGCTCGCCGCGGCGCTCGACGCCGCGCGCCTCGAGATGCTCGCGCAGCCCGCCGACGCGGCGCGCTACTACACGATCGCCGGCGCCAGCCTCGTGTACTACGGGCGGTACCTCACGCCCGACTCGCTGCCGGCGATGGTGAGCAACCTGCTCGCGTCGCAGCGGAAGGACGGGCAGTTCGGCGGCCGGTACTACTCCGCGAGCACCTGGAGCGCGGACTCGGGCGGCCAGTCGAACTACATGGTCGGCATGCTGCTCCAGGCGCTCACGCGGTACTACGACGAGGTGAGTCCCGACCCGCGGATCCTCGCCGCGGTGCAGCGCGCCGTCGACGACCTGTGGGCGCGCGAGTACGACCCGCTGACGCGCTCGTTCCAGTACCACTCGCTCCGCGGCACCGACGAGGGCGCGACGACGCCCGCGCGGCCGAACCCGGAGCCGGGCCTCAACGCGTTCCTGCTCGCGCCGGCGACGTGGCTGGCCGCGACCACCGGCCAGCCCTCGAACGCCCAGCGCACGCCGAGCGTGCGCACGCTGCTCGAGGGGCTCGCGGCGAAGACGCCGCGCGACTGGTGGCTCCGCGGCGGCAAGGCCTTCGACGAGGCCTTCTGGCACCTCTTCAACACGATCGCGCAGGCGCCGCGCTAGCGCCTAACGCACCCCTCCCCTCCTCGACCTCTCGCCCTCCCTTCCGATGGCTACCGTCTTCAACACGGTCACAAAGAACACGATGCTCGACAGCATCGACGCCACGTTCAACGGCGGCACGCTCGAGATCCGCACGGGCGCGCCGCCGGGGCCGGGCGCGGTGCCGTCCGGCACGCTCCTCGTCTCGATCACCCTGCCGGCCGACCTGTGGGCCGCCGCGTCGGGCGCGGTCAAGGCGCTCAACGCCGCGCTGGCGACGACCGCCGCGGTGGCGGCCGGCACGGCGGGGCACTTCCGCATCAAGGCGACAGGCGACACCGGCGCCGCCGTGGGAACGCAGCACCGGATCGAGGGCACGATCACGCTGACCGCCGGCGGCGGCGACATCGAGCTGGATAACACCAGCATCACGGTCGGCCAGAACGTCACGATCTCGACGCTCAACCTCACCTGATCGCGCGCGCTGTCTGCCGAACGCACGCGCCTAACGCGCGGCCTAACGCTCTCCCTCCTCTTCGAGCTCTCTCGTAATGGCATTCGCCGGCCACTTCACCGTCACCATCCCCGCCGACGCGAGCCTCACCGCCGACGTGACCGCGTTCACGGTCTGCGTTCGCCTTTCGGCGGCGCAGCTCGCGAGCGTGGCGAACGGAGGGCTCTGCCGCGCCGATGGGCGCGACATCGTGCCGTACGCGAGCGTCTCGGGCGGGGTGTTCAGCACGCAGCTCACGTTCGAGCGCACGCGCTTCGACCCGGTCGCCGGCGAGGTGGTGCTCTACGTCGCGGGCGTCACGGTGTCGAAGACGACGGCCCAGACGTTCGTCGTCGCGATCGGCGATGCGGGGCAGGCGACGGACTACAGCAGCAGCGCGGCGTGGGATTCGAGCGTCTACGCGTTCGTTTGCCACATGCGGGACGGCAGCACCTGGGCCGGCCTCGACTCGTCGCCGGGCGGTCGCAACCTCACGGTCACCGGCACCGGCACGGCGAGCCTCGACTCGGGCGGCGACGGCCAGTGGGCGGGCGACGGCGCGAGCTATGGCGAGTACGACGGCTCGACCGACGTGGTGCCGGATAAGAACGTCCTCACGCTCGAGGCGATCTTCGAGACGACGGCGTCGATCAGCACGGGGATGACCTACTCGCTCGTGGACCTCGGCGGGTTCGCGGCGAACGAGATTCCCTACGAGCTCCAGGTGCGGCCGACCGACGCCATGCGGTCGCAGAACCTGACAAACGCCGTCACGGGTGCGAACAGCCAGCTCGCGGTCGGCGTGAACTACGGCGCCGCGGTGTTCGACCTGCTCAACGCCGTCACGACGGCGCGCCGCATCCTCGACGTGAACGGCACCGTCACGACGGGCACCACGAGCGGCAGCATTTCGGCGGCGCCGCAGGACATCTCGATCGGCGTGCGGCGCATCAACGGCACGACGCGCACGCAGATCCTGGGCTCCGCTGTCCGGTTGCGCGAGGTGCGCATCTACAAGACGGCGCGCTCGACCGACGAGCGCCGAGCGGTGCGGCGGAACTTCACTGACGGCGCGTTCTACTCGGTCGGTGCTTACACGCCGGACGGCGGCAACAGCAGTCCGACGGCGGCGATCACGTCGCCGGCTTCGGGGACCATCGTGCGGGCGGGGAGCGCGGTGACGATCACCGGCACGGGCACCGACGCCGAGGACGGCACGCTGACCGGCGCCTCCCTCGCGTGGACTTCCTCGATCGACGGCGCGTTAGGCACCGGCACGAGTATCGCGCCCACCCTCTCGGTCGGGACGCACACGATCACGCTGACCGCGACGGACTCGCTCGGCGCCACGGGCACGGCGAGCCGCACGATCATCGTCCACACGGCCGCGCGCTACGACAACGACGCGTTCATCGCGGCGACCGGTGGCGACGCGGTGTGGCTCGCCGTCGCCGACAGCCGGGAGAACGTGACGAAGGACGGCACCGATCGCGTCTCCGCGTGGGACGACGTGCGCGGCGCGGGCGGCGGGTTCCTCAACACGCTCGCGCAGGCGACGGCGGGAACTCAGCCGCTGTGGACCGCCAACGGGATCGTGTTCAGCGCGGCGCGCCAGGACCACATGATCGCGGCGGTGGACGCGGCGATCAACCTCGCGGCGACGAGCGCGCTGCACATCTTCGCCGTGGTGAAGTCGCCGTCGAGCGGCGCGCACCTCGTCTCGCTCTCGCCCGACCCGACGCTCACGACCTCGCTGCCGTACTGCAACCTCACCACGACGGCAGGCGGCAACTACGGGCTGCAGGCGAACGCCGGGTCGGCGGGCACGACGAACCTCGTGACGCTCGACAGCGTGAGTGCGGCCGGCGCGACGCCGCGCGCGATCATCGCGGGGCGCGAGCAGAACGTGAGCACGTCGCTGGGCGGGCCGCACGTCTACCAGCTGCACGTGCGCGGCCGCCAGGGCGTGAAGCGCCACCGGCTCCCCGTGGCGCCGAGTGCGTCGCTCGCGCTCGCGCTCGGGCGCTGGGGCACGACCTACGCCGACATGACGCTCCTGTGGGTCGGCGTCTGCTCGGCCACGCGCAGCCGCGCGCTCGATAGCGCCTTCGAGGACTTCGCGACCGCGCAATTCGGCGCCGCGCCGGACCTCTCCAAGAAGGGCACGTTCATCAACATCGGCGCGAGCAACGACCGCGGGTTCGGCACCACGGCGCCGGTCGACGACGTGGGCGACACGGCAGGCGCGAACGGCAGCGGGTGGTGGTTCTCGACGTGCGCGAATCGCAACAGCGGCGCGGGGACGTTCGCCGCGCTCGGGCTGGAGACGGACCCCAACAAGGTGTCGGCGGCGCACAACGGCGCCGGGTTCCTCGACTTCGATACGACGTGGGACCATCGCGTGGCGCTGGAGCTCGATACGCGCCGCGGCGGGCCGCACCTCCTGCTGACCGGATTCGTCCTGAGTCCGATCACGAGCCTCTACAACCAAGCCGGCGACATCCCCACCGTCACGACGCTGTTTACGGCGTTCGTTGCCAAGGCGGTGGCGCTCGGCTTCCGGGTGATCGGGCAGACCTCGATCGACTACAACCTCCTCTACAGCCCCTCAGGAACGGGCACGCTCAATCAGACGGGCGTGAACGTGAAGCTGTGGAACGACTGGCTGCGCACGACGTTCCTCACGCTGCCCGGCGTGGCCGGCCTGCTCGACTTCGAGGCGATGCGGGAGAACGGCATCCCGTTCCTGCAGATCGATCGCCAGGCGCCGGGCCACGCGTGCGTCGATACGACCTACTTCGACGGGACGGTGCAGCACTACAACTCGTCGGCCGCCCCGAAGCTCGGCAACTTCGCGAAGGACTGGTTCGACGCGCACCCCCAGGTGCTTGGCGCGACGAGCTGGGGCGGCGTGGTGACGACGAGCCCCAAGATCGCCGGCAGCGGCACTGTCGCGGGGGCGCCGACCTCCACGGGGGGCGGAACGCTCGTCTCCAACGTGCGCCTCGCCGGCGCCGGCGCAGTCGCCGTCTCGGGTAGTGGTGCGTTGGCCGGCGTGGCCGGCGTGGCGCGCGTAGCCGGCGTCGGCGCGGTCCGCGTATCGGGCGGCGGCTCGCTCGCGGCGCGCCCCGCCATCACCGGGCGCGGTACCGCCATTCTCGTGATCCCGTTCAGCACCCCGCTTCGCTTCGCCGCGCGCAGCGCGCCCGTCCTCGATGTCATCCGCCGCTCGCAGCGCTGACCGCGGCGCTGATCGCGGCGCTGATCGCGGCGCTGACGCCTCGGTCCTCCTCTCGCTCCCCCTCCCATGTCTCAGGCTCCCGCGATCATCCCCCACACGTGGCCGCTCGGCAGCGCGCAGCTCGAGGAGTACGACGTGATCGACAACCGGACCCAGGGGGCGGCCGTGGGCGCCACGGTCACGGTCACGGTGGCCGACGCCAGCGGGGCGCCGCTCGCCTCGGCCAGCGGCGTGACCGACGGCACCGGCGCCGCCCAGGTGCTCGTCCCATCGATCACCGCGCCGGCCGAGGGCACGCCCGTCCGCGTGACGATGAGCGTCACCGCCGCCGACGGCACCCCGCGGGTCCAGAAGTGGTGGGCGCGCCTCGTCTACGACGAGCCGCCGCTCGAGGCGGTCGCCTAGTCAGCCGCCGGTTGCGCGCTGCTGGTGGTGCATGTACGTGCGCAGGACGGCGTTCATGCGCGACTGGTAGCCCGCGCCCTGCGCGCGGAACCACGCGAGGACGTCGGCGTCGACGCGGAGCGAGATCGCCTGCTTCCGATCTCGCTCTGCCACCGCCGCCGCCCACGAGGCGTCGTCGAGTAGCGGCGGCGCATCCGGATCCTCGGCGATCTGCCGCTCGACATCGTCGTCCGTCATCGCGTCGACGCGGGCCCAGTCCGTACGCCCGCGCGCGCCGGGCGCGTTAGGCGGCAGCGCGGCGCGCGCGCGCACCTCCTCGAGCGTCATGCTGGTCGTCTTCGTGGGCGCCGGCGCCTTCGCGCCGCCCGTCTGCGCCGCGCGGCCCGCGCGCGGCTTCCCCCGGCCGCGGCCGGGCGTCTTATCGTTACGAGGCATCGTTACCAGGGCTGTAGTCACTGCGGTCGTGCGGTAGTCACTGCGCGCCGTACTTGCGCTGCTCGCGGCGAATGGCTTTGCGCGCCGAGATGATCCGGGTCGCGTCGCTGCGGATCGTGTACGCCACCGCGAGCAGCCGGCCGTCCACGCGACCGAATCCGAGCCACCGACGCTCGCCGTGCTCCGGCTTTGTGGTCTCCACGCTCACGAACTGCGGATCGGCGAACGCAAGCACCGCGTCGGCGAAATCGATCCCGTGCTTCACGAGGTTGGCCGAGGCCTTGGCGTCGTCCCACTCGAAGCGCGTCGTCATGGGGTGAATATACGTCGTGTATATACACTCCGCAAGGGTGCGACGCAGCCGCATCACCTCGAGCGCGAGGCCACGCAGCTCGGCGCGGCTCAGCGGCTCGTCGCCCGCGATCGCCGCGAGCAGCTCGGCGAGCTCGCGATCGGTGAGATGCGACATGGGCGCCTCCGGGTTGGGGGCGCCCAATCTCGCGTTCGTGCGTCACACGTGCGTCATCGCGGTGGGGGACGCCGCGGCGGCCGCGGCTCGTCGTCCTCGTCCTCCGGCCGGCTCCGGCGCCGACGCATCGTCAGCAGGTAGGTGGGAATCGCCGCGACCACGACGAGCGCGTAGATGACGACGTCCTCGAGCCATTCCGCGATCGCGCTGAGCCACGCGCCCATCCCGTCCCTCCGGCTGCTCGACAACGGCGCGCGTCGTCAGGAAGATCGACCGCCCCCCACCTACGCGCGTCGCCGCGAGACCGCTGCGGTATTCCGAGAGCTGGGCCCCGTTCGTCACACCGCGACGAGCAGCTCCGCGAGCTCGCAATCTGTAAGGTTCGGTGTAAACAATCGGGGCTCCTGGTGAGGGAGCCCCGATTTACGTTCGGTGCGTCACGCGATCGTCACACCGGTCGCTCCGTCCGAGAGACAAGCCGCATCATCCGTTCATCTCCGTAGTCAAGCAACGTGTATGAATGCCCCTCGAGCAACGCTCTTAAGTCGCTGACCTTCTCGTTCGTCGAGATAATCACCTGCTGATCGTGCCTTTCACTCCGGGAGACCCGCCGCAGCAGAGCCCCGAATGATTCCAGACTCGGGTGTTGCTGCTGCGGTTCATCGATGATGAGAAATCCCGGGTGATTCGTCGCGTGGGTGCGAGCCACCTCCAGAAATGCGTTCCGGTAGGCCCAAGTCGCCCGCGTTGCGTCGCTCCCAGCGAGGTCGAATTGCAGGTCGAAACCCTTGTACTCCGGACGCAGTGAGTCTCTTGGGATAACGATCGCGTGCGGCTCAACCGACGTGAGCCCGTACTCGACGAGTTGCTCCGTGAAGGAACTCTGCAGGGCACCGAGCTTCGCTGCATCTTCCGCCGATATAGAGTCCTCCGGCAATTCTGCCAGCCGTGCTTGGAGGTCTGCCCAGCGTTCGGCAAGCACCGTGAACTCGTTCGTGTACTCCTGCGCGAGCCGGACACCGCGCTTCAACGCATCGATCCTCGCCTCTAGGCGCACGATCTCGGCGACCGACTCCTTCGAGGTCGTTAGCGGATGTGCGACTAGCGCCGCGCGGAGATCACGGACCGTCGCCCGTGCTCTGGCAAGCTCCTCGCCGCCAGCGGTTGACTGGCGGAGCTTCGCACTGAGCGAGTCCTGCGTCTGCGCCAGGACGAGTTGGAACATGTCGCGCTGATCCTCGAGGTACCTCACATTGTCCTCGAGCGTCATCGGGCTTGCTTCAGCGGCGCGAACTTCGGGAAGCAGAGCCAGCTCGACGCTCTGATGACACGTCGGGCATCGGTCCGATGTGATTGCGAGTGCCCGCGTAGACCCGAGCTTCTTGAGGCGAAGCGCGTCCTTGTTGCGTGTTAGATCATCCGCGAGCGCCCGAATGCGCTCCTCGGTCCGCGTTATCTCCAGTTCAAGCAGCTCGATATCATTGAACACGCCCGAGAGCCACGCCTCAACCGTTCGGACCCGTCGTTCGGCCTCGCGAAGGTCCGCCTCCAGCTGTGGGGCCACCTCTGCCGTCGTACGAGCCGGCTCTCGAGACTTCTCGGCGAGCTCGGACTCAAGGGTAGCGATCAACGCATCGATGGGCTCCCAATTCTCCCCGGCGGAGACCAGCAAGCGTGGTGGTGCGGATGTTGGCCACTCTGCGACCGGCGCATTGGGTAGGCCATGCACAACAGCACCCAGGTTTCGGGCAACCGCATCCACCTGCCGTGCTGACTGTGTCCAAGACACCCGTACGCTCTCCATGTCTCGCTCGAGCAGCGCTCGGCGTGCCGCAAGGTCGCGGATGCCGAGGGCAAGGATGAACTCGACCGCGCGGGTTCCTGGGTCGCGAATGCGGAAGTGGGTAGGATAAATCCCCTCGATGGCACTCCAGCCTCGTACCTGCTCGACAAAGAGGAGCGGGAAGATGCTCTCCATGTAGAGCGGGACTGTCTCGCCGCCGTACGTCAGCACACCCGGCAGCTTCCAGCCGAAGAAGGACGCCAGATACTGATGGAACCCAGCCGCGTTGGTCACCGCACCGGGCACGCGCACAAAGAAATCGCGCGAGGGCACGCTAGCGGATTCGGTATCCTCAAGATGTTCACCCTCCCAGACCGTTACTAGGTCACGGGAGCGATTGCCCTTCACCGACCGTAGCACGGTAATGAATCGGCCAGCAGCGTCCTGGATCTCGAGCATGACTTCCGACGAGATCACTGGCACCTCTTCGCCGTCAACATCGACGAAGTCCGTCATCGCGTGCTTAAGCGGTACTGCCTTACTCGGCCCGAGCATGCCGTCGAGACCCAGCGCGTACAAGATCGCGAGCAAGCAGTTCGACTTGCCGCCAGCGCCCTCCGCGCGCAGGAGCACCAAGCCCTTCGAGAAGGGGATTGTAACACCAACCTCACCGATGGCGGTGTACGCGCGAAGGCGAAGTCGCGTGATGATCATGAACGGTCCTGAAAGCTTACCTTCACGAGCTCGCCCACCCACTCTTCGGTGAGTTGCTTTCCGAGGGCCGCGAAGAATGCCTTTTCGACCTCGAAGCAGTCTTCCGTTTGAATTACTTCATCGGCAAGCGCGATCCCTCGCTCCGTCAACGCGACCCGGTCGCCACGTGGGAACGACACCACCTTCTCGCCCAGAGCAAGATCAACCACAAAGTTCAGCGTCGGCTCTGTGCGAACGATGACGTCCTGCGGACGTTTCTTGCCGTCGAGCAGGGCGAGGAGCTCGCGTCGCGCTGACGGCGTTCGCACCGCCCAGTTGAGTATGTGGAGTCGCGTTAGACTTGTCCTGCTCGCGTGACAACACAGGCGGATCGTTATCGCGAGAAGCGGGACGCGCCAGATTGGCCGGTAGTCGGCGTGCAAAGGTATCGGGCGGGCCGTGAACGAGACGACCGATGCCGACTTCCTTAACGCAGCAAGGAGATAGTTAGGCGTCGGCGTGGGCGTGGTGTCCAGGACGCTCATGAGACGGGCATCGATGTGACGGAAAAGTCCAGCGGGCAGCGCATAAGCCAGTCGGCAACAATCTGCATCGTGAGATCGTCGGCATGCAGCTCAAGGCTCGGCGCTGCACGAAGGATCTGCACCTTGAGCGTGCCGATGGTTTGTTGGACAAGTTCCGAGGCTGGAACGGTCGTAATCCGGGATTTCAGACGGATTTCCTTCGCCGCGCGTGCAGCGACACTGAGTAGTTGTTCGTGTAACGCTGGGGAAAGGTCGTGTAGCCGCTGTAACAACGCTGTGCCGATCACGTATGCCTCGAGCAGCTGTTGGACGACCTCAGCGCGCGCTGACAGATCACGAGGCACGATGGACTTCACCTTTCGCTCGAGGTGCTCCATGGCCGCTGCATTCTTCGCGGCGAAGAGGTCCAGTACCTCGCCGTCGATGAGGACTTCGGGGAGACGAACGAGGCCACTTGGCTGTTCGTAGAGCTTGTTTCGCTCGAGGGCGAAGTCGTCGTCTGTTACGACGACAACATGAAAGTCATCCGTGACGTAGGGCAGGCCTGCGGCGCGGACCTCCTCGGTCTTGCGGACGGCGTACTCGTTGAGGCGTATGCTGCGATGCTCGGGCACAACGAGGAGCCAGCGACGAATACGAGTTGTCCCGAGGACGGCCAGCAACCGCTCCCGATTGGCGATGAACTTCTTCACATCGGTCGCCATCTTCCGTCGCTGGTGTTCGTAGAGTTGGGTCGTCGGGAGCGGTGTTTCCGGCGCGTAGCACTGATACGCCCGTCCGTCCGGAATCGAGTAGCCCTCGATTCCGCAGTCCCCCCCATGCTTTGCAGGTACTCGCACGTAGTCTCCGGCCGCGTAGCGGATGGCGAGCAGCATGTTGATGTGCTCCTCCCATTCCGCACCGGTCCAGACACGGGCGTATGAGCTTATGGCGGCGCTCACGGACGCTGCATGCTCCGCGTCACCTCTCCCAGGGGCCCGATGCGCCCACAGCGCTCGCAGGTTCGTCGTGAATCTGCGTGCGACGCTAGAGCGTCACGCTTCAGCGCGCGGGGGCACTGAGGCAAACTGATCGCGCGTTGTTGCACACGTGAACCTCGAACGCCATGCATCGCGGGGGTGTCACGCCAATGGGTGGTCAACTTCCTCCTCATACACGAGCAGCGCGCGCCCGGCATCGTCATGGCCAGGGGTGTACCGCTCGGCCTTGCCGGGCTTCTTTGGTAGGGGGATGCGCACCTCAGTAATCCCGTCTCGAACATCGAAGACTTGTCCGTGGAACGTCCCACCGATGCATTCGCGTTTCATCGGTCCTCGCGGTGAAGGTCATCCGCCGACGTGCCCGGCGCCGTCGCTCTCCGCAGAGCACATCACGTCGGTGTCATCCCGCCACCGGTCGCCTCGATCGCGACGGGCCCGCGCGCGTGCGAGGTGTCCCAGAACGCGCCGGCGAGTTGCTCCGCGAGCATCACGTCATCGACGGCCCGCTCGGCAGGCCACACGATGCTCGCGATACGCCGCACGCGATCCTCGCGCACGAAGACGCGGATCCACGCCGCGGGATGCGGCGGATCGTGGTACGTGAAGGTCGCCGGGCCCGGGGGCCAGACATCCGCAGTCGACTCGTGCCGCACCTGGTCGTACACGCGCCACCGCGTGCCGTCGCGATCGGTGAAGTACAGGGGTTTGCCCTCAGCGTTCACTCGGTCTCTCGCACCAAGCGGATGTAGCCCCCTCGTGCGCTTGCCCCGTCGCCCTCCTCGGTACGGCCGGCCCGCTGGTTCGCGCGCGCTCGTCGCGACGCAGTAGCGCGTGCGTCGGCGCGGCGCACGTAACACGCGCGGTCTACACCCGCGGCGGCTAGCTCGTCCGCGAGATCGTCCGGCACGTTTACGAGGAGGACGTCACCGCCTAACTGGGCGGCGTACTCGTGCAGCGCGAGCAGGGCGAGGCCGCCAGCGGCGCCGACGGACACGACGTGGGTGAAGTCGATCCGCACGCCGGCGTGGTGCTCGTCGAGCGCCACGCGCGCTTCGTCGACGAACCGCTTGGTCGCCGGCTTCGTGAACTCCTCCGGCGCCTGGAGTGTGGGCATCGCGCTCATCGCGAAGCCGCCTGCTGGACGCGGCTCACGGCCCGACCGATCCTGGGCAGCACAATCTTCCGGACGGTACCTCCCCTGTCACAGCGCGCGACCCAGTCGCGCCATGCTTCGGGAAAGCCGCGCGCCGGCAGGTGGACGTAGGCCGGCCGGCCCAACGCCTCAAATCGCACGATCGTCGTGTCGGTGACGTGGAGGTCAACGACCAACGAATCGGCCAACGGCGGGTCAGCGACGATGAACCGGCCCGAACGTCGCCACGTCTCATATCGCGCGGGCCGCCCGCCCGGCTGCACGGTCACGTTAGGCGAGTCGAGGAGTGCCATGTCGAACGCGGCGCCGGCGGAAGCCACCGGATCGCGCGGCCCGCACCGCCACCGGATGTCGACCGTGCTGGTGATGGAACCGTGGGGCTCCGACGATTCGACCGGTCGCGCGTTCAGTTCATACGACACCGCGCGTGTCAGCTCGTCGACGGTGCTGTCGATCGTCCATCGCGTCCCTGGTGGATTGGTGTCTACGGGCTGCGCCGCGGTGACCTTCTGACGGTCCGGGCCGCGGTCAGCTCCCTTGCAGGCCGCCGCTCCGACGATCAGAAGAGACACCGCACACCACTTGAGATCCCGCATCAGCGGAAGGACCGGCGCGCCGGCGCACCGCGGTGCTCCGGACACTGGACAGGACCGCCGATGCGCTGGTCCGCCCAAGCCACGGGGGTGCCGCACACCTCGCAGGGCTTCGGCTCGCGCGGCGGTCCTTTCGCGCGCGCGACTTCGCGCGGCGCTTTCGCGGCCGCGATCTCCTCCACGCTGAACTCCCGACGGCAGAACCGGCAGATGCGGGCGTCGGCCTTGATGGTCTCCGCGCAGTCGGGGCAGACCTTCGTGTCGCGTGTCATCGCGCTCGGGACGACGGCCGTCGCTCGGGAATCGCTCTCGCGGTGGTGACGGTCGTGTCGAACGCGCTGTGCCTCGAGCTCGCGCTGCGCGTTCATTCGCATGATCCACGCGATAAGGATCCCGATCGGGCCGAGTAGAAACCCGAGCGCGGCGCCTGCGCCGCCGTTGTCCATCGGCTCGAGCAGCAGGTAGCCGGCGATGCCGCAGGCGACGGCGAAGATGAATAGGAGGAACATGATGCGGCGACCTTCAGCAGGTGGGGGACGCCGTTAGGCGCGGGCAACCGGCGGCATTGCCGGGTCGTGCATCCGCCCGGGTACGGCCGCCGGTGTTGCATCGACGCAACACCGAGCGATGTGGAGATGTGGAAGCGTTAGGCTTGCTCGGCCGCACGGTTGCGGGTGTCCGCGTCGGGTGCCATATAGCGCACCCCCGAACGTAACCCGAAGCTGATGCTGCGAGTCGAAGGCGGACGGACAACAGAGTTGTTGCAGCGCGGCGTCTTCGTGGCGCCGTACACGGTGCGCGGGCGGCTCGTGCTGCTCGCGATCGACCACACCGGCGCACTGCGCGCGCAGCGCCCGGTGCCACCAGAGTGGCCACTGGGGCGGGCGATGGGCGCGCTCGAGGCGTGGCTGGACCTGAAGCATCCGGTGCCGCAGCTGAAACTCGTTCCGGACCGACCGCAGCCGCCGGCGCCATCGCCGGTGGATCCGCGGGACTACATGACGCGCGTGCAGGAGCTGCTCAACAACCGGCGGAAGCGTCGCGGCATGCTCCCGCCGATGCCGCATTTCCGAGAGCTCGACAACCGTTAGGCGCCGCGGTCCTTCTGTTCGCGTTCCTCCGCCTCGAGCTGCTCACGCGTCTTGAACATGCTCGTAGGTGCCCGACGGTCGTTGGGCACGTCATCCTCGTCGCCGAACGCGAGCCAGCCAGGCGACACGCCGAGGACGGCCGCCATCCGCTGAATCAGCTCCAGCGACGGCTCCTGCACGTTCGACTCGTACCGGGAGACGCTGACGGGTGCCACGCTCGCGTCCTGCGCGAGCGCTGCCTGCGTGTAGTCACGCCCCTCCCTGGCGGCCTTCTGCCGGCGCGCCTGCTTGAGCCGGGCCCCGAGCGTCGGTGGCGTGTCTGGCATCCTGTCGAGTGCGATACGACGACCATCGGATCCGCTTGACAGCATATCGCATCCGATATATGATCCTACCGTAAGTGAACCTTACGTGTGAGGAGCGATAGCCGACTATGCCGAGCGCATCAGATGAGCGCAAGCGACGCTTCGAAGCGGCGCTGAAGCTTGCCGGCGAGACGATGGAGAGCTGGGCCCAGAAGCAGGGCATCTCGTACGGGCACCTCTACTTCGTCCTGTCGGGGCAGCGCGAAAGCGCGCGGCTCTCGCGCCTCATCGAGGCGTTCATCGCCGACCACCTGCCACCGCAGGTGGCGTAGGGCCCACGCGTCGCGGGGCCGACGACGCGGCCGGCCCGGACGTGGTGGTGCTCGCGCGCAGGTCGTGAGGGACATGAGCGCGAGGGTAGGGCCGGCTCCGCACCGGGGCGAGCCGGAATCTCCGGATCCGATGTCGCGGCACACGCCGCAGAGGCAGACGATGGATGGGCTCCTTCCCACGACCGACGGCGCGCCCGCGCGCGCCACCAGCGACGATCCCCCGCCCCACCCCCCGGCGCCTGCCCGGCGGCGCCTGACGATCCGTGAGCGCGTCGACCGCGAGCTGCGCGGCGCCCTCGTGCTCAGCGTGGCCGGCCTGCCGCGCCGCCCCTCCGAGCGCATCGACGACATCGCGCGCGGCCGCGTGCGCCCCGCCGGCAAGCTGCCTAACGCGCTCGAAGACATCGCAAGCGGCGGCGCGCAGCGCGAGCGCGTGAAGCAGCACCTGGTCGCCGCGGTCCTGCGCGCCGTGGACCTGACGTTCGACGCGGTGACGGAGGCCGCCTAACGACGACGCCCCCCGGCGTGAGGGCCGGAGGGCGCGAAGGACGAGACCAGAGGCCCCGCCATGGGATGGGCGTCCCGACGGGGAAGATACTCACCCCGCACTGAACCGCAACGATGCGTCCGAGTCTGCGATACGGTGGCGTCCCGACGGCGCCGATGATGGACCTGAACGTCCCGGCGGGGCTCACGCGCGAGGAGCTCGAGCGCGAGATCGCCGACATGGCGAAGGAGCTCGGGCGGCTCGGCGGGCTGCGCGAGGCCGAGAGCGACCGGCGCGTCGCGAAGGGCGGTGCGCCGCTCACGCCGAACATCACGGAGGCCGCGCTGCAGATCCGGCTCGTGATGTGGCGCAAGGCGCTCGACGCCGTGGAGCGCGAGGAGCGCGAGGACGCAGCGCGCGGCGCCGCCGAGACGGAGGCCGCGTGATGGCCACCGCCTTGGGCGCAACGATGTCACCGATCGCGTCGGACCTGGACCGCGCGATCGCGCAGCTGCACGACGCCGCTCGGCGACTCGGCGAGGCGCGCGCGCACGAGATGGCGCTCGAGGATCGGCGCGCGCTCGTGAAGCGCGACGCGATCCTGCGCCTCCTCGAGTCGAGTGCGGCGACGTCGGCGACCGCGGCCGAGAAGATCGTCGAGCAGGACGCCGACTACGCGCGGCACCGCGGCGACCAGCGCGCGGCCGTGATCGCGACGCTCGAGCGGTGGGCCGAGTGGGAAGCCGCGCGCTGCCGCGCGTGGACGCTCGCGCGCGCACCGGAGGCGTGACCATGCGCCTCGACAAACGGACCCGCGATCTCATCGAGCGCTGGGAGCATCATCCGGCGCTCGCCGTCCCTTGCCCCCGTTGCCACAAGGCCCCCGGCGAGCCGTGCGTCTCGTGCCTGGGCAACGTCACGCTTCCACACATCCCGCGCGTGATCGCTGCGGAGCGCGCGCCCGAGCGCGGGGAGGCCGCGGCGCATGGCTAGTCCGCTCCCGATCCCGACACGCGGTGGGAAGCGCGCGCCGATGATCCCGCCGACGCCGGCCACCCTCGCGCTCATCGACTCGCTCAAGCCGGCCTTCCAGGCGATGTGCGCCTCGGATGCTCTGGTCGGTTCGTCGCGCGTGAATCTGAACACACATCGGCGCGATGGCTCGTCACGTCGCACCAAGCGCGTGGCGCCGGCAGTCCGGCAGGAGGCGACCGATGCCTAACGTCGCGACGTTCCTCGCCGGCGCCGGGAGCGGCGCGATCGGCGCCGCGCTGTTCCTCGGCGCGCGCGCGCTGGTGCGGTGGCTCCGCCGCCGCGCGAGCGGCGCGCGCCGTCTCGAGACCCTCAAGGATCGGAGCCACCTCGGATGACCGCGCCCGCCCCCGAAGTGCAGGACCGCGCCCAGACCGGTCCTGTTGTCGACCTCCCTCAGGCTGCGCCGCTCGTGCACGTGTCGAAGGGCGCGGAGCGCGAGCAGCAGGCGCCGGAGTCGGAGCCCGCACCGCCGACCGTCGAGGGGCTGCACTTCACGCGCGAGCAGATCGAGCTGATCAAGCGCACGATCGCGAAGGGCGCGACCGACGACGAGCTGCAGCTCTTCCTGTTCACGTGCAAGCGGCTCCGCCTCGACCCGTTCGCGCGGCAGATCTACTTCATCAAGCGGAAGACGCAGGAGGACGGCCGCTGGGTCGAGACGGGCCGCGCCGAGGTGTCGATCGACGGCTTCCGCCTCGTCGCCGAGCGCACCGGCGAGTACGAGGGGCAGACGCCGCCGCAGTGGGGCAAGCTGTACGACTTCGACGTCACCGGCGGAGACCCCGTCGTACGGTGGTTCGAGGTGTGGCCGTTCCCCGCCGAGCAGCCGTACGCCGCGCGCGTGGGCGTGCACCGCCGCGCGTTCAAGGAGCCGCTCCTGGGCATCGCCCGGTTCGACGCGTACGCGCAGAAGAGGCGCGATGGAGGGCTCGTGTCGATGTGGGAGCGCATGGGGCCCGAGCAGCTCGCGAAGTGCGCCGAGGCGCTCGCGCTGCGGAAGGCGTTCCCGAACGAGCTCTCGGGCGTGTACACGCCGGACGAGATGGGCCAGGCGTCGAACGCGGCGCCCGCGAGCGAGGACACCGCGGCCGCCGCGTCGGCGAGCGCGGGCGATCCGAACGAGCCGCCGGCGCCGACGTGCCCGAAGTGCAGCGGTGGCATGTGGGACAATCGCGAGACGAAGACGAACCCGCGCGCGCCGGACTTCAAATGCAAGGACCGCAGCTGCGACGGGAAGTACTGGCCCGGCGAGTGGCCGCCGAAGTCGGCCGACGTGAAGCGCGGCGAGAAGAAGTTCCCGAAGAACTTCCCGCTCGAGCAGCTGCGCGGCCGCCAGGTCGGCGACTGCACCTGGAGCGAACTCACTGACGCACTCGAGGCGTCGCGCAAGGGCGGCTCGGAGAAGTGGATCGAGATCGTGAGCGAGGAGCTCGAGGCACGCCGCGCGCGCGGTGACGTGCCCGCGTACGCGAAGCAGCAGGACCTCGGCGTCCAGGAGCCGCCGAAGCCGAGTACGGCCGCGCGCGTCGACATGCCCGCCGGCGGCCGCGTCGAGGACGCACTCGAGCGAAGGGCCGCGAAGGCCGACGACGACATCCCGTTCTGACCACCAGCGAGGACCGAGACCCATGGCTACTGCGTTCGCCGCAACCGCGTCGGGTTCCAGCGTCATCCTGCGCACGCCGCACGACCACACGATCGTCGTGCAGGCGCTCGAGCAGCGCGCCGAGGCGCTCGCCAAGCGCGCGAAGCAGCTGAAGGACGACGGCTACCGGAATGCCGCGCGCACGATCGACGACGACGCGGCGGCCATCCGCACGTTCATCCTGCCGCAGTTCGCCCAGCAGCAGGAGCTCGAGCTGGCGACGACGGAGACGGTGGAGGACGCGATTGCGGCCGCGCTCGCGGGCACCGTCCGCGGCATGCTGATCGTGCGCGCCCCACAGGACCGGCAGGAGGACGCGCTGCAGTCGCGCGAGGAGAACCTGAGCAAGGCGCTCGCGAAGCGCGTCGCCGCCTACGCGACGCGCGTCGCCGAGCACGCGTACGCGGCCGGCTTTCACGCGCGCGGCACAGACCCGGAGACCATCGCGCTGTCGGCGGCGCAGTCCCTCTACGCCTAACGGTCTCCGACGATGCCTGGCGTTGCCGCGAAGGGGCTGCAGATGGCGAAGTGCACGTTCCGGTTCTGCGGGGGACTGCTCGAGCACGACGTCCAGCCGGGTGGCGCGGTCGTCACACGCTGCCCGCGGTGCGAGCGGCGCCTCGCTGGGCTGTGCCGCGACTGCCCCCGCCCAGTGTACGGCGCGATCGGCAGGGCGATTCGCTGCGCCGAGTGCGCCGCGGCCGCGCGCGCGACGTCGCGACGTCGCTCGGAGGAGGACCCGGAGATCCGGAAGCGCAAGAACGCGCAGTGGCGGAAGCGGTGGCGCACGGACCGGGCGTTCCGTGAGCGGCGGAAGGCGCGGCGCAAGGAATGGGAGGCCGCGCATCCCGAGGCGCGAAAGCGTCACCGCCGGCGCTACCACCTGAAGCGGACGCCGGGCTACGTCGCCGGCTACATGCGCGCCAACGCGCGGCCCGAGCGCGCCGAGAAGAAGCGGCGGCAGGCGCTCGAGCGCTACTACCGGCTGCACCCGGTGCGGCCGGCGCCGGTGTGCGCCAAGTGCGGCGAGCCGATCGCCTGGAAGCCGCCTGGGCGGCCGCCGAAGTACCACCCGGAGCACAGCCCGTGGAAGAAGCAGCTGAAGGCGTATCGGGACCAGTCCGCGGCATGAGCCACGAAACAGCGAGGCCGACGCATGGGTGATCGCACGGGGATCGAGTGGACCGACGCGACGTGGAATCCAATCCGCGGGTGTTCGCGCGTGTCCGAGGGCTGCCGCCACTGCTACGCGGAGACCGTCGCGGCTCGGTTCAGCGGCGCGGGGCAGCCGTACGAGGGCCTTGCTCGGCGCACATCAAGCGGTGAGGCGCGCTGGACGGGTGAGGTGCGGTTCATCCCGGAGCACCTCGCGGATCCGCTGCGCTGGCAGCGGCCGCGGCGCGTGTTCGTGAACAGCATGTCCGACCTCTTCCACGACGGGGTCACCGACGAGCAGCTCGCGGCGATCTTCGCCGTCATGGCGCTCGCCGAGCGCCACGTCTTCCAGGTGCTCACGAAGCGGCCCGCGCGCATGCAGACCTGGTGCGCGACTCTGCGCGAACGCTACGGATCACAGCTCGGTGCGGCTGAGCTGCTCACAGGCACGTTCCTCGGGCAAGCGTTCTCGCTTGCCCAGGTGAACGCCGTAGCAGAGCGCTTCGCGCGCGGCGCGCTGCCGAACGTGTGGCTCGGCGTCTCGGTGGAAGACCAGGCGGCGGCCGATGCGCGGATCCACCTGCTGCTCGACACGCCGGCGGCGGTGCGATTCCTCTCCATGGAGCCGCTGTTAGGCCCGGTCGACCTGGGTGCGGTGCGGAAGTACGTCGCCGATCAGTCGTTCATCACCTTCGACGCGCGCGACCGGCACGGGCTGCACCAGTGGACCGACGCCGGCGTGGACTGGGTCATCGTCGGCGGCGAGAGTGGGCCGCGTGCGCGCCCGATGCACCCGGCATGGGCGCGCGCGCTGCGGGACCAGTGTGCCTGCGCGGGTGTCCCATTCTTCTTCAAACAGTGGGGCGAGTGGATCGCCGACGACGCTGACCCGCGCGTGCTCGAGGCGGCGATCGCGCACAACGCTGCGCACCAGTACGTGACCGATCCGACATGCGGGCACGCTCGCATGATGTTCCGCCTCGGGAAGGTGCGCGCGGGTCGAGAGCTCGACGGCCGTACATGGGACGAGATGCCGGCTTCGCCGGTGGCGGTGGGTGTATGACACGCCGTCGACCCGGTGGCACCGTCCGCGTGCTCACCGAGTGCGCGCGCTGCAACGCGCATATCGCCTACGGCCTCGGCTCGCGCGAGGCCGCGTACCTCCGTGTCGACGTGGCGGGCCCGCTCGTGCGTCACGAGCTCGCCGTCTGCCGCGACTGCGATGCGTACCGCCACACCCAGCCCACGCTGATGGAGGCCGACGCGCTCGCGCGCGACGCCTCCAGCGCGGTCGAGGCGATGGAGTTCGCCCAGCAGTGGAACCACGACCTCGCGCGCGTGCAGCGCACGGCGCGGCACTTCCTGGGCGCGGACCGCGCCGATGCGGCCGCCACGCGCCTGCGCGCGGAGTACTTGGAGCGGCGTGATCGGACCGACGCCGAGTGGGAGGCGTACCGCCAGCGCGTGGCGTCGCGTGACTTCGTGCCCGACTTCGGAGACAACGGTGACGATGACCTTCCGCTCTGAGACGGTGCCTGAGCGCCCGATCGACCTGACGCCGGCGACGCCGCGGCACGGGTGTGAGGCCGTTGTCGCGTGGATCGTCGACGAGCACGGTCCCAGGCCGGTGCTGTGCGGCGAGCCGGTGACGCACGTGGTCGCGGGGCGCGACAACGAGGACCACGTGCCGGCGTGCGAAGCGCACGTGCGCCGACTCACCGTGGAGCATCGGCGGAACAACGTGCGCGCGGTGTTCCTCTCGGAGTTCATCGAGGCGCGACGCGCCGCGCCCTACGTCGCCGACGGTGCCTGCTGCCAGTGCGGCGCGTGCGAAGCGGCGCGCGCGGAGGTCGCCTAACATGCCCGGCCGATTCGAGGGCGAGGAGCATCCTGCCGCCCGGCTCACGGAGTGGCAGGTGCTCCGCATGCGGCGCGTCATGCGCAGGGCGCGACAGCGCCAAGGGGGGCGCGAGCTGGTGACGATGTTCGCGGCGCTCTATCGCGTCTCGCACGGCACCGTGAGCATGGCGATCAGCGGCAAGACGTGGCGCCACCTGAAGGGCGCGGTGCCGCCGAGCCGGCGGTTCCGGCGGAGGGCGCATGCCTAACGCGCTTCGCGTCGCGGCGAACCTCGCGCTGCCGCTCGACACCGTCACGGGCACCATGGCGGTACTCGGCATCCGCGGGTCGGGGAAGTCGACCACCGCCACGGTGATCGTCGAGGAGCTGCTCGAGCACGGCCAGCAGGTCGCCGTGATCGACCCGACCGACGTGTGGTGGGGCCTCAAGAGCTCCGCCGATGGGAAGTCGCCCGGCTACCCGGTCGTCATCCTCGGCGGCCGCCGCGGCGACCTGCCGCTCGCCGCCGGCGACGGCGCGACGATCGCCGACTTCGTCGTGGAGTCGAACGCGTCGGTCGTCTGCTCGCTCCGCCACTTCGAGAGCCAGCGCGACATGCGGCGGTTCGTGACCGACTTCGCGCGCCGCCTCTACTTCCGAAAGGGGCAGGAGGGACGCGCGACGCCGCTCATGTGCGTGTTCGACGAGGCCTCGCTGTTCGTCCCGCAGCGCGTGATGGGCGAGGACGCGCAGATGGTCGGCGCGATCCAGAAGCTCGTGCGCCAGGGCCGCGCCTCCGGCTTCGGCGTCACGCTGATCGATCAGCGCGCGAGCACGGTGAACAAGGACGTGCTCACGCAGGTGGAGCTGCTCGTCTGCCATCGCACCGTGGCGCCGCAGGACCGGAAGGCGCTCGAGGCGTGGATCGACGAGCACGACGCGGAGGGGCGCGCGGAGGACTTCCTCACGTCGCTACGGCGGCTGCCGCAGGGCACCGCCTGGTTCTGGTCTCCGGAGTGGCTCGACGTGTTCCAGCAGGTGCAGGTGCGCTCGGCGCGCACGTTCGACTCACGCCGCACGCCGAAGGCCGGCGAGCGCGTGAAGGCGCCCACGCGCACGGCCGACGTGGACCTCGAGGCGCTGAAGGCGAAGCTCGCGACCACGATCGAGCAGGCGCGCGCCGACGACCCGCGCGAGCTGCGGAAGCGCATCACGGAGCTCGAGCGCGAGCTGAAGCAGCGGGGTGCGGCGCCGGATCCGGCAGCCCTGCAGGCCGAGTACAAGCGCGGGCTCGAGGCCGCCGTGCAGGAGCTGCGTACGCTGCTCGTCGGCCGCGCGGTCGACCTGCGCGCGACAGCGGAGCGGCTCACCGACGTGGCCACGGCCGCGGTGGACGCGATGCGCCGCACGGCCGACGCGATCGCTGGCGACGTGCCCGCGCACATCGCGGCGGCACCGCCCGCGGTGGGACGCATTCCGGCGCGGCCGACACGGTCGGCGGCGGCTGCGCCACGTTCCGCGCCGCCGGTGAGACGCTCGCCGGCGCCGGCGAGCGGCAATGGCGTGCACGTCTCCGGCACGCAGCAGCGGATCCTGAACGCGCTCGCGCTGTTCGAGCAGCTCGGACAGACGCCGACGTCGCGCGCGGCCGTCGCCGGCGTGTGCGGGATCTCGCACACCACGGGGTCGTTCTCGAACAACCTCTCGACGCTCCGCACCGCGGGGCTCCTCGAGGACGCACCGGGCGGCGCGATCGCGCTCACCGCCGACGGCCGCGCGCACATCACGGAACTGCCGACGGTCGTCAGCGTCGACGACGTCCACTCGCTGTGGATCGACGCCAGCAATTCACTCTCGGGCACGCAGAAGCGGATGCTCGAGCAGCTGATCGGCGCGTACCCGAAGCCGATCACGCGCCAGCAGATCGCCGAGGCGCTCGGCGTCCAGGCCGACACCGGCTCGTTCAGCAACAACCTGTCGAAGCTGCGGACGTTAGGCCTCCTCGCCGACGTCTCGCGCTCCGAGGTCATTGCCACCGAACTCCTCTTCCCCCGAGGACTCGCCTGATGCCTGACGCCACGTTCACCTCGCTGCTCGGCCCGATCGCGACGCTACCTGATGTGTGGCGTGAGGAGGTCGAGATGCGCCGCGCGCGCGCGCCGCACGATCCCGTCGCGGAGGCCGTGGAATCGTGCGAGCGCGAGCTCCGCAAGCGCATCGCGGCAGCAAGCCGCGCCACCGAGCGCCTGACGCCGGAGGAGTTCGCCGTGCTCCCGCGCAACAACACGACTCCGCAGACCGTGCGGCGGTGGTGCCGCGCCGGCGAGCTGCCGGGCGCGATTCACACCGCGAGGGGCTGGGAAATCCCGCGCGACGCGGTGCGGAAGGCCCGCGCAGCAGAGCAACCCGCGCATGCGCCCCGCCGGCGGCGGAAGACTAAGGCCTAACGGATGTCCCCAGATGTCTGGGAGGACCTCGAGATGATCGGTCGCGGCAAGCACAAGGTGCGGGTGTCGCAGCGGCTCGACCGCCGCGCGGGCGCGTTGTACCTGCGTTGGCGCGACGCTGCCGCGGCCAACTGGCGCGTCCGCGCACTCGCGCTGACGCTTGTCGACGCGAAGGGGAAGCCGCTCGCCGGGAAGGCGCGCGCCGCCGTGCTCGAGGATGCCATGCGCGCGGCCGAGCTCCAATACGCGGTGAACAGCGGCCACGCTCCGGCGCCGGCTAGGCGCGAACCCTCAGCAGCCCCGCCGAAGCTCCTCACCGTCGCCGACGGCATCCACGCCGTGCAGGACGCTGAGCGCGGGCGCTATCACGCGCCGACGCGCTACAACAAGGGCGTCATCGCCGCGGCGACGCAAGCGATGGCCGTGTGGGGCCCTGACACGCCGCTCGCGCACGTGCGCCGCGACGACTTCGTGCGGCTCTGGCGCGCGCGCATGGCCGCGATCCGCGCCGACGGCGGCGTGGGGTACGCGGGCGCCATGACGACGATCGAGCGCACGCTTCGGCTGCTCGACGAGCTGCGCGAGATGCAGGCGCCCGACGGCAGCGCGCTCCTCGGCGAGGACCAGGCGGTGCCGCCGCGGAAGTGGAAGGAGAAGCTGCGCCGGGACTACGCGGAGCTCTACGGCGGTGGCGATCTGCCCGAGGTGCAGCGGCCGCGCTACCAGCTCGGGGAGTACCGCGCGCTGCTCGCGAAGGCGTCGGAGGTGGACCCGCGCCTCGCGCTCGCCATGGCGATCGGCGCCGAGCTCCGGCCCGTCCAGGTGCTGCGCGTTCGGCGCTCGCAGCTCACGCTGCCGCCGCTCCCCGATCCCCTGCCCCCGCTCGGCCAGGACGACGCCGTGGACTACGGCAGCGTGGTCGTGAAGGGGCGCGGAAAGAAGGGCGGTGTGACGGTCTACTTCACGCGCGGCCAGCGCGCCGCGGTGGAGGCGGCGCTGCATCCCGAGACGGGCTACCTGCGCGCGCTCGAGCGTGAGTACCAGGCGGCGCTCGCCGAGGATCGCGACCCGCCCGACTACGTGCTCGTGCCGGCCGGCCGACTCGCGCAGCGCGACCCCGCGGCCGCCGGGCCCCGCGCCGGCGCGAAGGCGGACGCGCCAGCGGCGCCGCTCATCCCAACAGCGCCGACGGGCTACGGGAAGCAGCGCGTGCAGAGCGCGGCGTGGGTGGAGAAGCGGCGCCTCACACCCCTGAACGAGCGCACGATGAACACGCTGTTCCACCGCGCGCGCGAGCTCGCCGGTGTACGCGAGCAGCCGGGGCTCGCGTGGTACGGGATGCGGCGCGCCGCGACGGACGCGGCGGACGACCTCGAGGTGTCGGCCGGCGCGCTGATGCACCTCGGCGGGTGGTCGAACGAGCAGACGCCGCGTGACATCTACCGCGAGCGGGAGCGGGAGACGCACCGGCGCGCGGCGCGCGCAGCGCGCGCCGCGATCCGCGGCGAGGATGAACCGCCTAACGAACTGCCTAACGCGGAGACCGACGCATGAGACGACTCGGCTACGCTCGCCCGCCGCGTGACGTCGGAGAGTACGGACTCACCGCCGACCAAGCGACCACCCTCCGGCGCATCGCCGCCGGCGAAGCCGTGCACCACAGCCGCCTCGGCTGGCCCGGAAAGCTGAACGCGCCAGTACTCGTGAAACGCGGACTCGTCGCGAAGGGCGACGACTACCGGTATCGCCTCACCACCCTCGGTCACGCGTGGCTGCGCCAGACGGAGCTCCTCCGGACTGCGGCGGCAGACGTTCGCGAGGGAACGTCGCGCGCCGCCGACGACGTAGCAGCGCGAACACGTAACCAATCCGTAACCACGGCCGCGATCGGCGAACGTGCCGGCGTGGACCGTGGCGCTAAGTCACTGTCTCACGAGGAGTTAGCCGACGATGCGCTTCGGGCGTAGCGGTGGGATCCGATTCTCTGGTAAACTCGACCGCGAACAGAGGTTCGCGAACGTTGCGAACGCGCCCCAGAGAGCGGCGCTCGCGGGGTCGAACACGGAAGGCCGTACACCGGCCGAATCGTGTTCCCTCCGCCGTAACCAACGCGTAACCAGCGAACACGCGTTCGCGGCGTTCGCCGATCGGGGCGCTGGAGCGTCACGGCGCGAACATAGTCTGTCGCGCGTCCCGACGTCGATGCCGGCCGTGCCGGCGCCGGCGACGCGCTGGGCGCGCGCGCTCGTGGCGCTCCGCCGGTGGTGGGCGGAACACGTGGGGTGGGGGCCGGCGGAGTGCCGCTGCGTCGCGCCGACGCGCGAGTCGTGGGGCTACCGGGACGGCGCGTTCGTCGGTCGCTGTCTCGACTGCGGCGGGTCAATCCCGCGGCAGCCCACCGATCGAGGTGCGGCATGAGCCCCCGGCGTCAGCCGCGCCCGCGGCGCGACGGTGGCTTGCCGCCGCTGACGGCGATCGCGGCGGAGCTCGAGCGCCTGCGGACGGCGCCGAAGACCGGCGACTCGGTCCGGGTAATCCTGCCGAGCGGCCGCATCGTGCGCCGACGCGTCCGCGGCCACGCGCACCTCCAGATGGGTGAGCTCTCCCTGGAGGTGGACGGCCACACGTTCGCGAGCTCGCACGCGACGGTGCGCCTGGCGGTGGACGGCTTCCGCGACCTGCTCACGGCGCGCGAGGACGCGGGGGGCTGGTATGTCGACGCGAGGGCGCTCGATGCCTAACGCGCTCTGCCCGACGTGCCACAAGCGTCCCGATCTGTGCTCGTGCCGCTTCGGGCGCTCCGAGGGCTTCCAGCAGCGCGTCCCCGCTGACCGCGCCGACGCGTCGGCCCCGTCGCGGCCCGCCCGGCCGCTCGGCCACGCGTCGCCGCGCCGACGCGATGAGCCGACCGCGCATCTGACTACGGATCAGAAGGCCGAGGCGCCGGAGTCGCCGACACCATGAGCTGCGCGACGCGACTTGCCTTGCGATGCGGGGTGGGTGTCTCACACGGAGGTCGACCATGAGCCGCCCGATCCCGATTCGCCCCGTGGCGCACGAGGCGCAGAGCATCTCGCTCGAGGACCAGGCGCGCCTCTACGCGCGCATGCTCACCGCGCTCGCGCGGAAGAGCCGCACCGGCGAGCCGACCGAGATCCGCGACGCCCACCTCGACACCGCGGCGCGGCTGCTCGTGCAGCTCGCCGACCGGGCGGAGCTCGCGCCATGAGCCGACCACGCACGCTCCGCGCGGGGCAAGCGTTCGGCACGCTCGCCGCGCTGCTGCGCGACCCGTGGGCCGCTGCGCAGCTCGCGGATGAGGACCTGCTGCGCGTCTTCCCGCGCGGCGCGCCCCAGCATGTGGCGGCGCTGCTCGCCTTCTTCCCCGAGCGCGTGACGCTGCACGGCTGGGAGGGACTGTTCAAGCTGCGGCCGCTCGATTTTCTCGCGCTCGTGGAGTTCGCGCGCCGCCCGCCCGTGCCGGCCGCGATCCGTGAGCCGCTCTCGGAGCGCGTCGCACTGCACGAGGTGCGCGACCTCGTCGAGCAGCTCGCGCGCGTGCCGATCGCCGTCGTGTTCGACGGCCGCCGTACGATCACGGAGCTGCGCGCGCGCGCGAAGCGCCCGCCGCGCCGGCGCCTGCGCATCGTGGACTACGTGCTCGCGCGACCCGCCGAGAGCGAGCCGCGCCCCACGCGGAGCGTCGCATGAACGCCGTAGCTGTCCTCTCGGATGTCGCGACCTTCAACCCGACGGACCTCGGCAACGCCGAGCGGCTCGTCGCGCGGCACGGGGCCGACCTCCACTACGTGCCGGCGTGGAAGCGGTGGCTCGTCTGGGACGGCCGACGGTGGGCCGTCGACGACACGCAGCGCATCCACCAGCTGGCGAAGGAGACCGTGCGCGCGATCCTCGAGGAGGCGCGCGACGCGGCGACCCGCGACGAGGCGGAGCTGCTCGCGAAGCACGCGATCGCGAGCGAATCGAACGGCCGCATCGGCGCGATGATCGAGCGCGCCCAGTGCGAGGAGGGCATCCCCGCACGACCGACCGACTTCGACGCTGACCCGGACCTGCTCACCCTCGCGAACGGCACGCTCGACCTGCGCACCGGACGCCTGCGGCCCCACGCCCGCGAGGACCGGATCACGAAGCTCGTCGACATTCGCCTCGAGGCCGACGCGCGATGCCCCACGTGGCTCGCGTTCCTCGAGCGCATCATGGGCGGCGACCAGGACATGATCGGGTTTCTGCAGCGCGCGATCGGCTACTCGCTCACCGGCCACACGCGCGAGCAGTGCATGTTCCTCATGCACGGCACCGGGTCGAACGGGAAGTCGAAGTTCCTCCAGGTGCTGCGGTGGCTCGTCGGCGACGCCGCGGTGGCGGCCGACTTCGCGACGTTCCTCGACCGCGGCCGCGACTCGGGCCCACGCAACGACGTCGCGCGGCTGCTCGGCGCGCGCGTGGTGACGGCGAGCGAAGCGAACGAGGGGCAGCGTCTCGCCGAGGGGCTGATCAAGAGCGTGACCGGCGACGACGTCGTGAGCGCGCGCTACCTGTACAGCGAGGCGTTCGAGTTCAAGCCGACCTTCAAGCTGTGGCTCGCGGCGAACCACAAGCCGGTGGTGCGCGGGACCGACGACGGCATCTGGCGGCGCGTGCGGCTCGTGCCGTTCGAGGTGACGATCCCGCCCGAGGAGCAGGATCACGAGCTCGATGCGAAGCTGCAGGGCGAACTCCCCGGCATCCTGGGGTGGGCGCTCGACGGGTGCCTGGCCTGGCGGCGCGGGCGGCTGCAGCCGCCGGAGCGCGTGCTGCTCGCGACCGCGAGCTATCGCGCGGAGAGCGACGTGTTAGGCGCGTGGATCGCCGAGTGCTGCGTGCGCGAGGACGGCGCCGCCGACGCGGCGTCGAGTCTCTACGCGTCGTACAAGAAGTGGGCGGAGAACGGCGGCGAGTACGTGATGTCGCAGACCCTGTTCGGCCGCCGCCTCGAGGAGCGCGGCATCACCAAGGAGCTCCGCGGCACCGGCGCCCAGCGCCTTGTGTGGCGTCGTGGCGTACGGTTAGCATCGCAGGATGCGCCGGCCGCGCGGTGGGAGCCGGCGCCGTGAGGTGCTCTGCGCGTGGCGGGACGGTCTGGGGGAGTTGCTACAGTTGGGAGGCTCTCCCGGGCATTTTGTGTCATGCGCGCACGCGCACGCACTTTATCTATTCCACCCTCCCAACCGTCCCTAGTCTCCCAGAAAGAAGAGAGACTATCAGAGAGGGAGGGGACGTGGCGGGAGCGCGCACCTGATGCGCCTCTCCGACCTGCCGGCGCACCTGCGCGATCGCGCGCGTGCCGAGCTCGCGAAACAGGGCCGCGCGCCGCGCCAACGTCCCGCTGCGGCCCGATCGGACCTCAGAAAACCTGAGACGCCGTCTCGTGTTACCGCGTCGTTTGCGGGCCACGCGGCGCGAGAGAACAGCGGCGTAACAGCGCCGCTCGAGCTGGTCGTGCCGGTGCCGCCGATCGTCGCGAACCGTGCGCATGGCAGCTCGCGGCACTGGAGCGCGATCGACCGCGAGCGGCGCACGTACCTCGAGCAGCTCGACACGCTCGCAATGATCGGCCACGCGCCGCCCGCACCGTGGCGCGTGCCCGACCCGCCGGCGACGCCGATGCGGCGGGCGCTTCTCACGTCGGCCATGGTGCTCGGCGGCGCGGGGGACGACGACGGCGCGGTGAGCCGTCACAAGTGGCTAATCGACTGGCTGGTCGCACGCTGCTACCTCGCGAGCGACCGCCGAACCTGCGTGCGGTGGGGGGCGTTCCCGACGCAGCGCGTGACACGGAAAGAACCTGCGTCGATCCGTCTCACCCTTACTCCCATTGGAGAGGCACCATGACCGACAGCCCGGCGACCATCATCAGCGGAACCGACAACAACGCCCAGGCGAACACCTGGGCCGGGAGCAACGTGCAGCAGGGCGACCAGGCGGGCGGCACGCAGGTCGAGCCGATCGTCGGGTTCTTCGTGTACGAGACGCTGCCGCCGCAGCTCCGGGCGGTGGGCCGCGTCTACTTCGAGAACGCCCAGTTGATCGTGAACACGCTGCCGCGCACCGCGGAGCGCACGGTGGCGCTGCGGAAGCTGCTGGAGTCGCGAGACAGCGCGTTCCGCGCGCTGCAGCAGCGGTGACGGGGTAGTAGCCCAGGTCGTCTGTTGAGATGGGCCCGCGCGCTCGGTGGTCGAACGAGACCGCCAGCGCGCGGCGCCACACCCCGATCCGTAGCCGACGCCGATGCGCAACGTGTACGACACGATGAGCGAGTCCCGAGGAGCGCAGGGCTGAGATGCCGATGCGCGCCGTCGTGGAGCTCCGGCGGCCGCTGACGCCCGCCCAGGCCCGTGTCCTCGCCCTCCTCGCCGAGGCGCCGGGCTACAAGCAGATCGCGCACGCGCTGGGGGTGTCGAAGCGCACGGTGCGCCAGCACGTCGAGGACATCGCGGCGCAGCTGCCCGACGACTGGGCCCCGAACGCGGGGACGAAGGACCGTGTCGTCCTGTACGCGATGCGGCGGCTGGCGGAGTCGGTGGCGCCGCGCGACCGGGAGCTCCCCGTCTCACAGGACCACGCGGCCTAACGCTGCCCTCTGCGGACTGGCGGGTTCTCGGCACATGTGTCTAGACACATGTGGCTAGCCGCATGTGCCAATGGTCGGGCCGGCTACAATCGGGTTTCGTGGCAAGGTGCCCGAGAACCGCGTCACGTTCCGTCGCTGCACTCCCCGGCCGCTGGCCGCGCGCCCTGCCGCTCGCCGGCCCTCGCGTTCCCTGACGCCCCGGGAGCGCGCGGTCGCCGAGCTCCTGGTCGCCGGCTACTCGAAGCGTGAGGCCGCGGCGCTGCTCGGCATCTGCCGCGCGCGCGTCGAGCAGCTCGCCCAGGCGGTCGCGAGCCGCTGCGCATGGGAAGGGCCCCGGCTCGGCCGCCTCGCCCGGATGCTCGAGGCGGACCGCGCGGCCGACCGCGCGCTGCACGGCTCCGCGGCTCCGCTGCAGCTGGCGTCGTGACGTCCGATGCGCCCGCGCTGACGCCCAAGCAGCAGCGCTTCGTCGAGGAGTTCATCGTCGACCTGAACGCGACGCAGGCGGCGATTCGGGCCGGCTACTCGGCGCGCGTGGCGGCCAACATCGGCTACGAGAACCTCCAGAAACCGCAGATCGCCGCGGCGATCCGGGAAGCGAAGGCGGCCCGCTCGCTCCGCACGCAGATCGAGGCGGACGACGTCCTCCAGCGCTGGTGGGACCTCGCGAATGCGAACCCGAACGAGCTGGTGGAGGTTGCAGCGCCGCTCGTGCCGCTACTGCCACGGCCGCGGCGGGATGTACCAGCGCACCGCCGTGGAGCTGCAGCGCGATCGCGCGAAGTATGACCTCGAGCGCGCCGCCTGGGAGCGGAAGAAGAAGCGCGCGGCCGACGCGTTCCCGGCCTTCGACGAGCAGGGTGGCATCGGGTACGACCCGCGGCGCGACCCGAATCCGAAGTGCCAGCGCTGCTGGGGCGACGGCGTCGCGCGCGTGCTCGTGAAGGACACGCGGCGGCTGTCGCCGGCGGCGCTCCGCCTGTACGCCGGCGTGAAGGAGACGCAGCACGGCGTCGACGTGCGGATGCGCGACCAGGACGGCGCGCTGCTCAACGTCGCGAAGCACCTCGGCATGCTCGTCGAGCGCGTGGAGACGCGCGACAAGACGATCGAGGACCTGCTCGACGAGGCGGAGCGCGAGAGTGCGGGCGATGCTGGCGACGGCGAGTAAGTCAGCCCCGCCGGCGCGGCGCGCGCGCGCGATCGCGTTCGTCGACCGGCTCCGCGTCGACTACGCGGAGTGGGCGCGGCGCTGCTACCGCATCCGCGACAAGCACGGACGGATCCTGCCGTTCGTGCTGAACGACGTGCAGCGCGCGATCGGCGACGTCGAGCGCGAGGAGCTCACCACAAAGGGCCAGGCCCGCATCATGGTCCTGAAGGCCCGGCAGGGTGGCGTGTCGACGGACCAGCAGGGGCGCGCGCTGCACCAGATCTGGAGCGAGCGCGGGTTCGACGCGCTCACGCTCGCGCACACGAAGGAAGACACCGAGAAGCTCTTCGGCATCACGACGCGCGCGATCGAGCACTTCCCGCCGGCGCTCCTGCCGCGCCTCGGCGAGAAGGGTACGACCGAGGTGAGCTTCCCCGGGCGCGACGCGCGGCTCTACACCGGCACCGCCGGATCGAAGCGCACGGGCCGCGGGCTCACGATCAAGCGCTTCCACGGCTCCGAGTTCGCCTTCTGGGGCGACCCGGTCGCGTTGTTAGGCAGCGTCACGCCGGCACTCGTGCCGCAGGGCTCGATCGTCGTCCTCGAGACGACCGCCTCGGGCTTCGACAGCCCCGCGCACAACTTCTGGCGCGAGGCGGCCGCGCGCGGCTACCGCGCCGTGTTCTACCCGTGGTGGCTCTGCGACCGCGCGAACTACCGCCTACCGCTGTTCGCCTACGACGAGCTCGGGGCGCTCACCGACGAGGAGCAGCTGCTCCTCACGGCCCACGGCTTGGACCTTGAGCAGCTCAAGTGGCGCCGCGCGAAGATCGCGGAGCTCACGCGCACGCTGTTCCTCCAGGAGTACGCCGAGGATCCCGAGAGCTGCTGGGCCGCCGTCGGCGGGATGTTCTTCGACGCGCAGCAGATCAAAGCGCTCATGCTCGCCGCGCCGGAGCCACGTTCGGTCGAGCTGAATGGCGCGCTGCAGCTCTACGACGCGCCGACGAACGAGCGCGTGATCATCGGCGCCGACACGGCGGAGGGCACCGGCGGCGACCGCAGCACGTTCACGGCGCGCACGCGCACGACGTGGAAGCTGCGCGCGACCTTCGAGGATCCGAACATCACGCCCCGCGAGTTCGCGGCGCTGCTCAACACGTGGGGCCGTCGGCTCGCCGTCGGCGGCACGCCGGCCTTCCTCGTCGTCGAGAAGAACGCGCACGGCATCACGGTGCTGCGCCACCTGGTGGACGACCACCAGTACCCGCTCGCCGCGATCTACCATCGCGTCGCGCACGACCAGTCGCAGCGCGAGCAGTCCGGCCGCATCGGCTGGGCGACGACGGCCGAGTCGAAGCCGCTCATGCTCGACGCCGGCCGCGAGCTCGTGACCGCCGCAGTCGAGCGTGTCGCGGGCAACCCGTCGAAGGCCGCGCTGCGCGACGCGTTCGCGGTGCGCCGCGGCGCGGACGGGCGCTACGACCTGAACGGCCGCGACATGCTCGTCTCCGAGATGCTCGCGTGGCTCGGCCGCTCCGCGCCCGTGGGCGTCTGGGGCACGGGCACCTACCGCTGATCACCACCAACGAAACCATGGCCACCACGCACAACGAGGCCGTCGCCGAGACGAACGCCGCGCTCGCCCGCTGGGTCAACGCGAACGTCCCCGACGCGACGCAGGCCCGCGAGCTCTCCGGCCTCGTCGCGCAGTTCGTCGCCGCCGTCGTGCGCCGCGAGCGCGCCGTCGCCGACGCCGCGCACCGGGCCGCCGACATGGAGGAGATCGCGCAGCGCGCTGCCGGCAACCCGTTCGCTTTCATGGACAGCGTGTTCGGCCAGGCTGCGCGCCGCGCGAATGTCGCGCACGGCGCCCGCACCGACCAGACCGCCCTCTGACCATGCGCCTCCTCGCACACCGCCACGACGGGTGGACCGGCTGGATTCTCGTCGCCCGCTCGCACTGCCTCTCGCTCACCCGCGCGCGCTTCACGTCGCCACGCTGGGGCATCACGTGCCCACGCGGCGACGAGATCGCCGGCCTCGCCCTCTACATCGGCCGGCGTTCGATGCTGCTCGCGTTCGGCCGCCTCTG
Organism: Gemmatirosa kalamazoonensis; assembly: GCF_000522985.1. Taxonomy (NCBI): domain Bacteria; kingdom Pseudomonadati; phylum Gemmatimonadota; class Gemmatimonadia; order Gemmatimonadales; family Gemmatimonadaceae; genus Gemmatirosa; species Gemmatirosa kalamazoonensis. The sequence goes on along the minus strand of NZ_CP007129.1, from coordinate 44,668 downwards.
ATCCCCTCCGTCGTTCACCATGGCTACCACGACCGCCGCGCCTAACGGCGCCCTCCCCGCCGACATCCTGGGCAGTGCGCCGCCCGAGCAGCGCCCCGACTACGCGCGGCAGGAGCTCGAGAACGCGCGCGAGCAGCTCGGTCGCGTCCGCGACTTCGTCGCCGGCACCGACGCGGTGCGCCGCGCAGGTCCGACCCACCTCCCGAAGTGGGAGGGCGAGAGTTCGGACACCTACAAGGCCCGCACGAAGTACAGCTCCGTGTACGCGGCCACCGGGCGCGCGCTCATCGCCTCGCTCGGCATGGTGTTCTCCACGCCGCCGGCGCTCGTCCCGCCGCAGCGTCCGAAGCGGGATGACCCTGAGGGCAGCACCGAACCCGCGCCGCTGCCGGACGCGCTCGAGGCGCTCGCGAAGGATGCCGACGGCATGGGCCACGACCTCGCGACGGTCGCGCGCGGCGTGTTCCGCGACATGCTCACCGACGGACTGGCCGGGCTGCTCGTCGACGTGCCGCCGCGGCTCGACGGCACGGTGCCCGACGCGAGCACGCGCGTCGTCGCGCGGCTCCTGCCCTACCGCCGCGACCAGATCCTGAACTGGCGCATCGGCCTCGCCGTGGATCCCGTGCAGGGCGGGACGCGGCTCGCGCTCACGCGGCTCGTGCTCGAGGAGCGTGTCGAGACGAACGCCGGCGCGTACGGCGTCACGGCCACGCGGCGCTTCCGCGAGCTCCTGCTCGTGCGGACGGACGATCCCGCCGCGGGCACCGACGCCGAGCGACCGCTCGGCGTGCGCTACGTCCTCTGGGACCGCGTCGAGCGGCCCGGCGAGGCGGAGCCGGTACGCTTCGTCGCACGCGAGGCGGGCTGGGTGCTCGACGGCACCGGCCGCTCGTTCGGCGTCATCCCGTTCGCCGTCGGCTACGGCAGCCCGCATACGGCGCCCTTCGTCGCCGACTCGCCGCTGCTCGCGCTCGCGGACACGAACGCGGACTACTACCGCACGGCGAGCGACCGCCGTTGGTCGATGGCGCTCTCCCTCGCGCCGATCCTCGTGCTTGTCGGCCGCGAGCCGGGCGACGATGGTCGGTTCCCCCAGGTCGCCGTGGGCCCGGGTACCTCGATCGACGTGCCGCGAAATGGGGACGTGAAGTACGTCGCGGCGCCGGCGGACGCGATGGCCGCCAGCCAGGTCGAGCTCGAGCGGCTGCGCGTGGAGATGGCCACGCTGTCGCTCGACTTCCTGCTGCGCCGCGACACGGCGCCCGAGACGGCGACCGGCCGCGCGTACGACGCGCAGGCGGGGCACGCCTCGCTCGCGCTGGCGGCGCTCGGGCTGCAGGACATGCTTGATCAGGGCGTCGGGTTCTCGGCGCGCTTCGCGTCCTCGGCGGCGGCGCCGGTCGAGGCGTTGCCCGTGCGCGTGCAGACGACGTACGACGTGCGGCAGCTCGATGCGCCGACGCTCACCGCGCTCAACACGATCCGGAAGGATGGTGGGCTCACGCGCGGCACGTTCCTGAAGCTGCTTGCGAGCGGCGGAGTGCTGCCGGAGTCGATCGACCTCGAGGAGGAGGAGCTGACGCTCGCCGCGCAGGACCAGGCCGTGCGCGACGCGGCCGCGGTGAACGGCAACGGCGACCCGAACGCTGGGAGTGAGGCGTGATCGCGTTGAACGCCGATGCGCCGGCCGCGATCGCGTGCGCCGACTGCGCCGATCAGAAGGCACGCCTCATCCTCCATCGCGGCACGGGAGAGCGCCACCGGATGCCCTGCGCGTGCACGGCGACGGACCTACCGGTGAAGTTCGTGTATCAGCCGGAGAACTCCGGCTGCGTCGTCGCCGCCGTCGCGATGATCATTGGCAAGACGTACTTCGAGACCAAGCAGTACTTCGTCGCGCACAACGACTTCACCGTCGAGGGCGCGCACCGCTACCAGTGGCAGGAGGTGCTCGACGCCCACGGCTTCGCGTGGCGCCTCCGCTTCGACTACCTGAGCCGCCTGAACGGAGCGCGGCGCGAGTCGTGGCCGTGTGCGCCGTGGGCGGACCTTCATCTCGTCGAGGTGATCAACACGCGCGGCAGCGGGCAGCACGCTGTTGTGCTGCTGCGCGACGGGCGCGTGCTGGACCCGTGGTGGGGCGTGCTCCAGGGGCTGCACCGCTACCCGCGCGTCGTGAGCATGACCGCGGTCTATCGGGTCGACCCCCCGGGGGGTGCAGGTGCCTAACGTCCACACCTATCCGCTCGACGACGTGCGGCCGCACGACACCGAGGGGCTCACCTGCTGGTGCGGACCGGCGGTCTCGCAGGCCTGTTCCGCGTGCGAGGGCGAAGCCGGCGCCGACTGCTACCGCTGTGAGGGTAAGGGCTGGGAGCCCTGTGCGATCCCGGAGCTCTACGACGGCATAGTCGGGCTGCACATCGTGCATCGGCGGGTCGCCGACGATCCGTGACGGCGCCGACCGCAGACCAACGCGCACTCGCGCGCCTCGAAGCGCTCGCCGATCGGCTCACGCCCGACGTCGCGCGCGCCTGGCTGCGCGCGGTGCGCCAGATCCGCGACGCCGCCACGCTCTCGGCGATCGAGCGCGCGATCACCACCGGCGACGTGGAGGCGGCGCTCGAGGCGGTGTTCGGCGGGCCGCACGCGGTGGCGGCGCTCAACGGCGTCGGCGACGCGCTGCGCGCCGTGCTCTCGACCGGCGGTGCTGCCTGGGCACGCGACCTCCCACCCGTGCCGTCGCCGCGCCCGGGCGGTGCGGCGATCCGCTTCACGTTCGACGTGCTGCACCCCGCAGTGTCGGCGACGCTCGCCTCGTACCGCGCCGAGGTGCTGCGCACGATGACCGAGAGTCTGCGCGAGGGGTTCCGCGCGGCGATCGCGGCCGGCATCGAGGCGGGCGTGAACCCGCGCGAGACCGCTCGCCAGGTGCGCAGTCTCATCGGCCTCGGCGAGCATGACGTGCAGCTCGTCGCGAGCTTCCGCCGCCAGCTGGAGACCGCCGACCGCACGGCGCTCACGCGCACGCTGCGCGATCGGCGCTACGACGGTCCGCTGCGGCGTGCGGCGGAGGGCGGCAAGGCGCTCACGCGCGAGCAGATCGAGACGAGCGTCGCCGCATACCAGCGGCGCCTCCTCGCGTGGCGCGCGGAGACCGCGACTCGCACCGCGACGCTCGATGCGCTGCGTCTCGCGCAGGACAGCGTGTGGGACCAGGCGATCGCGGACGGGCGCGTGACCGCCGATCGAATCACCACGACGTGGGTGACCCGGCTCGACGGCCGCGAGCGCCCGCAGCACCACCGCATGCACCGGCGCACCGTGCGGAAGGGCGAGCCGTTCCGCGACCCCGCCACGGGCCGCGTGTGGCGTCGTGTTGGCGAAGGCGACTACAACTGCCGCTGCGCTGCCGTGACGCGCATCTGGCCGAGCGGGGAGCTCGCGGCGCGCGCCATCGAGGACCGCAACGCCAGACCTAGCCCGTTGGGCTAGTGCCGCACACAGCCGTACCGCGCCATCGTGATCTCATGCCGCTGCCCGCAGTCATCGACTCGCTCGACTCCCTGCCCGAGGCCCTCCGCGAATCGCTCCGCGGGGAATACGTCTCCGGTGCCGATGGGAAGCTTCACCTCACGATCCTCGACGGCGACAAGTCCACCACCTTCTCCGCGGTCTCGCGGTCGAAGGCGGACGTGCTGCGCGAGAAGAAGCAGCTCGAGGACTCGATCCGCCCGCTGCGCGACGTGATCGGCGACCGGCCCGTCGAGCAGGTACGCGCGCTCCTCGAGAGCGGCGCCGATCGCGACAAGGCGATCGCCGCGGCCATCGCCGAGGTGCGCGAGAAGGAGCTCAAGCCCGCCACCGAGCAGCTCTCGCGCTTTCGCTCCGAGCTCGAGGTCGAGCGGCTCGATCGCGTCATCGACGAGGCCATCGACAAGGCGCAGCCGAAGGACGCCGCCTCGAAGCAGCTCGCACGGCTCGCCGCGAAGCAGCAGGTGAAGCTCAAGGACGGCACGAAGCCGGTCGTTCTGCAGCCCGACGGGACCGAGTCGGTCTACTCCGTCGAGCAGTGGGTCGCGCAGGACCTGCGCGCGCAGTACCCGGGGCTCTTCGCCGGCAGCGCAGCCAGCGGCACCGGCGCGACCGCCGACGCGGCGCGCGGCACCGTCGACGCGAACGCCAAGACGGTCAAGGTGGGCGACAACGCGGCGTTCGGCGCGAATCTCGACGCGATCGCGAGGGGTCAGGTGAAGCTCGTCGAGTAGCACGCGGTCGTACGACAGCGCGACAGCAGACGGCATGACGCGGGCGGTGCCCGCAAGGCAGCACGGGGGCCGTGCCCCCACCCCATGAGGCGGTGCCTCGCACATGGTCGGGCGGTGCCCGACCCCAGCTCCGGTGAGATGCGCGACGACGGGCCGTGCCCGCGCTCCGCGCTCCCACCCGCGTCCGCGTGCGACGGCCTCATAGCCGCCTAACGGTGTTCTCCCTCCGCGCCCGGACGCTTCCCCAGCGTGCCGGGCGCGTGTGCGTCTCGGCCCTCCCTCCCTCCGTTCCACCCCTCCGAGACCCCCATGCCGATCACCACCCTGCTCCCGCAGGTCACGGCGCAGTTCCTCACGCAGCTGCGCGCGCGCGCGCCATCGCCACGCGCGTCGTCTCGCGCGACCTCGACCCCGCGCCGGCGAACCTCGGCGACACGATCAGCGTGCGCGTCGCCAAGCCCCAGGCGCCCCAGGCCGTCGTGCCGGGCTACCAGCCCACCGCGCCGCAGGCCGCCGACACCGACAGCTTCGGCCTCAAGGTCGACAAGTTCTACGAGCGCTCGATGGCGCTCACGGACAAGGAGGTCGGCGAGATCGAGTCCGGCAACACGCCGGCGCAGGTCACGCAGATGGGCATCGACCTCGCCGAGCAGGTGAACGGCGACGTGTACGCGGCCGCCGTCGTGGGCGCGGGTCGCCTGATCGGCACGCCCGGCACGAACCCGTTCGCGACCGACGAGCAGCCGTTCCTCGACGCGCTCCAGCACCTCGACGAGCAGCGCGCCGCGGTCGCCGGCCGTGTCGGCGTCCTGACGCCGGCCGCGTACTGGCGCGCGTTCAAGGTCCCGAACTTCGCGCAGGCGGACCGCCGCGGCGACGCGGCCAACCCGCTCGTGACGGGGGATCTCAACGGCGCGTACGGCACGGCGCTGGGCACCGACCAGCTCATCCCGAACACGGTGACGAACGCGATCGGCGCCGGCGCGCTCACCGTGAACGGCGCGGCCGCCGCGGGCGCGCTGTCCTTCAGCATCGCGAAGGGCGCCGGCGCGAACTGGAACGCGAAGGCGGGCGACGTCATCTCGATCGCGGGCCACTCGCGCAACTACGTGCTCGCGGCGGACGTCGTGGTCGCGCAGGCGGGCAACACCACGGTCACGATCAACGCGGCGCTGACGCGCACCGCGACCGGGGTCGGCCTCGGGCTCGAGAAGGCGCTCGCCGGCGGCGAGGCGATCACGGTGCTGGGCGCGGGCACGACGTACAGCAACAGCCTGGTGATCCACCAGAGCGGTGTGGTGTTCGCGTCGCGGCCGCTGAAGGAGCTCACGATCGCCGGCTTCAACCCGGCGAACGTCTTCACGTACACGGATCCGCAGACGGGTCTCGTGTTCCGCGCCGAGATCGAGCGCCAGAACTACCAGAGCAAGCTGAAGATCGCGACGCTCTACGGCGTCGGCGTCTTCCGCTCGGCGCTGGTCGCGCGCCTGGCCGGGGCGTAAGCCATGGCCAAGCCGACCACGAAGAGCGCCTCGGCGACCGCCGAGGCGCAGGCCCCAGGCGCGTCGACTGCGACGCCGCCCGAGAGTGCGGCGTCCACCGCGCCCGAGGCGACGAGCACCGAGACGAGCTCCGACGCCAGCGCCGAGACCAGCGCCTCGGCGACCGCCGAGGCGCAGGCGCCGACGTACACGGTGCCGGAGGGCTTCGACCCCTGCCCGGCGCACCTCGTCGAGCTGCCCGCGGCCGACACGCTGCACGGCTTCGTGCGCGTGGTGCCCGGCTCGCCGGAGCATCAGGCCGCGCTGGCGGCGCTCGAGAGCGCCCCGGCGTCCGACGAGGCCTAACGCGTGACGCTCGCCCTCGATCCGACGGTGGGTGGCGCTGCCGCCAACACGTTCGTCGCCCGCGCGACGTTCGACAGCTATGTCGAGCGCCGCGTGGGATCGACGGGCGTGGGCGGGAGCGTGCCCACCGACGACGATGTGGCGATCACGCGCGCGCTCGTCGCGGCGACCGACCGGTTGACGCAGGAGTCCTGGATCGGCGTGCCTGCCACGCTCACCCAGGCGCTCCCGTGGCCGCGGGTCTACCGCCTCGGCGAGCTGCTCGTCGCGCCGCTCTACCCGGCGGACGCGCAGCAGACGTTCAGCGTGCCGCGCGGCGTGCAGGAGGCGACGTGCGAGCTCGCCTGCTGCCTGCTCGAGGGGAGCTGGGCGCCGGCCGCCGACGCGGCGCTGGTGCCTAACGCGACCGTCGACATGGACGGGTTGCGCGTGGCGCTCGTGAACAATCCGCACGCCCTGCCGCCCACCGTGGTGCGCCAGCTGCGCGGCCTCCGCCGGCCGGCCGCGGCCTGCCAGCGCGTGATTCGCGCGTAGGCGGAGGCGCACCGTGCCGCTCCCCACCACCGCCATCGCCGGCGCGTTCCTCACCGCGATGCGGGCTGTCGCGCCCGCGCGCGGCGCCGCGCTGCTCGAGGTGCCGAACCCCGACGGCGTCACCGCGAGCGGGCCGCCGGCGTACGCGTGCACGGCCGCCATCGTGCGGCAGCGTCGCGCGCGCGACACGTCGGGCGGCTTCGCGGTCGTGGGCCGCGCGGTGATCAGCACGGTGGATCTGCCAGTGATCCCCGAGCCGACACACACGCTCGTCACCACGCATCCGGTCACGGGCGATCCCGTGCGCTGGACGATCACGGCGGTGAAGGACCAGCCGGGCTGCTACGCCGTGGAGGTCGCGCGATGATCGCGCCCCGTCACACGGCCGCCCTGCCGGCCGCCGAGTTCGTGCTCGCCGTGGAGGATCTGAAGCGGCGTACCGTCGACTGGTCCGATGCGCTGCTGCAGCAGTTCGCGAGCGAGTGCGTGGAGCTCGTGATCGTCGGCGGCAAGTTCGGGCTCCCGGGCACGCCCGTCGATACCGGCTTCGCGCGCAACATGTGGGTCGTTTCCCTCGGTGCCCCGCCAGCCGGTCTCGGCACGGCGGAGCGGCCGAAGGACGGCACGCCCGAGCCGATCGGCCCGGCAGCGCTCGACGAGATCGCGTCGGCGATCGCCGGGACGCACGTCGGGGACATCATCTGGTGTGGGAACCGCGCGGTCTACATCGCGGCGCTCGAGAACGGCCACAGCGACCAGGCGCCGGAAGGATTCGTGCGCCTCACGCTGCTCCAGGCCGACCGCATCTTCGACGACGCGGTGCGCGCGACGGCGCGCGTCCTCGAGGGCGGAACGCCTAACGCTCGCGGAGGAGCCCGCGCATGAGCGCGACGCTGCCGCCGCTCACCACCGCACTGCGCGCGGCGCTCGGCGCGCGCCTCGACGCCGCGCTCCAGGCGTCAACGCTCGGCGCGCTCGCTGGCTGCGCCGTGCAGTCCGAGGGCCTTCGCTTCACCCGCCCGACCGGTCGGCCGTGGATCCGCGGCACGCTGCGGGTCGGCGGCACCGTCCCCGACACGATCGGCCCTCACGCACGGCTCACGACCGTCGGGCTCTGGCTCGTCGACGTCTTCACGCCGGCGAACACCGGCACCGCGGACAGCGACACCCTCGCTGACGCGGTGGTGCTCGCCTTCCCGCCCGGGCTCGACCTCGCGTTGCCGAACGCGCAGGCCGCCGACGGCGTGCTCCGCCTCACCGGCGCGAGCCGCGGCGGCGCCATCCCCGATGCTGCCGGCTGGCTCATGGCGCCCTGCACCGTGAGCTGGCGCACGCACACCACGAACTCGATCTGAGCGCCTAACGGCCTCGGATTCCCGCCTCCTTCCTCCCGCCCCCGCCCCCGATGGGACAGGCCACCAGAAATCGCATCGCGCTCAAGGTTGCGCGTCAGAGCGTCTCGGGCACGGTGCCCGCCGCCGCCCTGTTCAACCTCCTGCGCTACACCGACGAGTCGCTCGGCGCCGCGCCGCAGGTTACGCCCTCGGGCGAGATCGTGAGCGACCGCAACATGTCCGACCCGGTGCTCACGGGCCGCACGCTCTCCGGCGGCATCAACGGCGAGCTCTCGGCGCGCTCGTACGACCCGCTCCTCGAGTCGGCGATGTTCGCGTCGTTCACGCGCACGGCGGAGTTCATCAAGGGTGGCGGCTACGCCGGCCTCCCGGAGGTGACGGCGCTGTCGGCGCCGGCGGCCAACATCCAGACGGCGACGGTCGCCTCCGGCGGCACCTTCGTGAAGTCGAAGATGCTGGTCCAGGTCAGCGGCTTCGCCAACGCGACCAACAACGGCGTGTTCCTCGCGAACGCGGACGGTGGCGCTACGACCGTCACGTGGACGAACGCCGCCGGCGTCGCCGAGGCCGCACCGCCGGCCGGCGCGCGCATCAAGGTCATCGGCGCCGAGCTACCGACGACGACGCAGTCCGGCGCGTCGAACCTGAACACCGCGACCGGCGTCAACTTCGCCTCGTTCATCCCCGCCGACGGCGCGTGGGTGTGGGTCGGCGGCGACGCGGCGAACAAGAAGTTCGCCACGAACCCGGGCGGCTGGGCGCGCGTCGCGAAGGCCGGCCGCGGGAACGCGTCGCTCACGTTCGACATCCTGCCGATCGGGTGGGCCGCCGACACCAACGCGGCCGCGAACTCGATCCGCATCTACTTCGGCGACTTCATCGCGAACGGCGTGACGCCGGTGCTGCTCGCCTTCGAGCGCTCGTTCCTCGACATCAACAACGTCCACGAGCTGTTCTCGGACGGCGTGATGGGCGCGGTGAGCTACGACCTCAGCGCGAAGTCGATCGCGAAGGTGAGCTACAGCGGCCTCACGTTCGCGACCTACGCGCTGAACGTGGCCGAACAGAAGGCCACGACGTCGACGCTCGGCCTCGGCAACACGCCCTACAACACGCTGGCCAACATCGGGATGATCGTGGAGGGCGGGAGCGCGATCCCGCTCGCGGGGCCGAACTACGTGCTCGCCGCGAAGATCAACCTCGACAACGGGCTGCGCGAGCTGCCCGCGCTGGCGACGGCGAACGGCATCATCGGCGTGAACCCGGGCAAGTGCAACGTCACCGGCTCCATCACGGCCTACCTCGGCGACAGCACGCTGCTCGCCAAGGTGATGGGCCAGACGCCGACGAACCTCGCGTTCCCGATGCGCGAGCCGAACACGGACCACGGGACGGTGCTCGACCTGCCCGCCGTGAAGTACACGACCGGCGCGCCGGCCGGCGACCAGGACATCACCGTGGAGCTGGGCTTCCAGGCGTACAAGCACGCCTCGCTCGGCTACGCGTTCAGCCAGTCCATCCTCGAGGGGATCGGCCTGTAACGGCTGTACCTGCCCAACGCTGTTAGGCGCTGTCGTCGTCGGCCCGAGTGCCCTGTCCCCCGGCAGGCCTCGGGAGCGTGCCGGCGACGGCAGCGCCACCCCTTCTCTTCCCGCGGCACCACGCGTCGCGGTCCCTACCCCTACCGGGAGCACTACCCATGAGCACGAAGCAGAGCAGCACGAAGCCGGCGATGTGGAAGCGCTACGCGATCGACCCCAAGGCCGCCACCGATGGCGCGTGGGTGTCGTTCGACGCCGGCGTCGAGATGTGCGTCCGCGCGCAGTCGAGCCGCGCCGTCCGTGAGGTCGTCCAGGCCATCAACACGCGCAACCGCCCGGCGATCCTGAAGGCCGCGAGCGGCGTGCTGCCGATCGAGACGCAGGACGCCGATCAGCTCGAGGTGCTGAGCGCCGTCGTCAGCAACTGGCGCGGCGTCGTGGACCTCGAGGGCAACACGCTGCCGTGCACGCCCGAGAACGTCCGCGCGGTGCTCGGCCACCCCGCGCTCGTGGAGCTCAAGAACGACGTGTGGGCCGCCTCGGTGAACGCCGAGACGTTCCGCGCGGCCGCGCTGGAGCTCCTGTCGGGAAACTCTGCGAGTACCTCCGCTGGCACGTCGGCGGAGGAGGCGAGCGCGTCGAGCGCCGCAGCCGTGTCGCCGATCTAGTCGCCGAAGCCGCGCGCGAGGCCGGACACGCGATTCCCGACGACATCGCGGAGATCCGCGCCGAGCACGTCACCGGTCCCCCCCACCTCCTCGACGCCGCCGTCCCGTACTGGCGCGCGTTCCAGACCCTCCATCGCGCGCGCCAGCGCACCGCCGGCGGCTTCGGCCCGCCGCTCCCGCAGCCCATCCCCGTCAGCGAGGCGCTCGCCTACCTCCGCGCCTGCTGGCCTTCCGACGACCCCGACGACCGCGAGGACGCCTTGGACCTCCTGCAACGACTCGACAGCACGTATCTGTCGATCGCGTACGAGCGCATCGCGCGGGAGACGCCGGATGTGGCGCCTAACGGGCCGTCCGATCGGAGTACCCGGCCGTGAGCGCTGGCGCGTCGCCCACCGTCGCGTTCGCGATCGATTCCCGCCCCGCTGAGGAGGGGCGGGACCGCGTCGTTCGCGCGTTCTCCGACATCCAGAGCGGGGCGCAGAGCGCGGCCGCCGGGATCGGGCAGGCCGCCAACGCGACCGACCGGCTCGCTGAATCGGCGCGCCGTGTCGCGCCGCCGGCCGTCACGTACCGGCGGGTGATCAACGACGTGGAGCAGGGGCAGCGGGGAGCCGCGTCGACGGCGCAGTCGCTGGTCTACTCCTTCAACGGCCTCGCGGCCTCGTCGCTCGGCGTCTCGCAGTCGTTCGGCACCCTATTCGCCAATCTCGCCCCGTTCATGGGGCTCGGCGCCGCCGGCACGGCGGGCGTCCTCGTCGGCGTCACCGTGATGGCGCGCGCGTGGGACGCGTACAGCGGCGCGGCCGATCGCGCCGGCAAGGCGTCCAAGGAAGCGGCGGAGAAGATCCAGAAGTCGATCGACGACCTCGTGAACTCGGGATCGTTCGAGGCACTGGAGAAGAAGTACCGCGAGGCGACGTTAGGCACCCGCGCCGCGGGCGGCCAGGACGGCCTCACCGCACTGCGCGAGGAGCGCGCGCGGCTGTTCAACGAGCGCCAGCAGCTCCTCGACGCACTGAAGAACGCCCCGGCAGGCAGCTTCGGCGCCGGCTCGGCCGTGCAGGCGAACCCGCGCATCGACGCGCTCACGAAGCAGATCGACGAGCTCGATCGCTCGAAGATCGCGCCGAAGGTCGACGAGGTGAACAAGCTGTTCGCCGCGCTCTTCGATCCACGCAACGGGCAGGAGTTCGCGGAGCGCGGGCTGGGCCCGGTCGTGGTGACGGCGAAGAGCCTCACCGGCGAGTACAAGGCGCACAAGAAGGAGCTCGACGAGATCGCGAAGACGATCGAGCGCTACGACGCGGGGCTGAAGCGCATCGCCGACCAGGAGGAGCGCGCGCAGGCCGCCGACCGGCGGCGCGCGGCTGTGGCGCTCTCGGATCCGTCGCTCGACAAGTCGATCGCCGCCGACCTCGCCGAGGTTGGGAAGCAGCGCCGCGCGTTCGAGGCGTCGATCAACGAGGACGCGCAGCAGGCGCTCGGCATCATGTCGACGGCGCTCCTGCAGTCGTTCGACCAGACGCTGGACGAGCTCGCGGGCGGGCCGTTCTATCGCCGCGTCGCGAATGGCCTCGCCGACGCGGTCGCGCAGGGCGTGCTCCGCGGCCTCGAGTCCGGCACGCTCGGCGGCGAGGCGTTCTGGTCGTCCATCGCGCAGCTCGGCGAGCAGCTCGTGGGCGACGCGCTGCAGCGGGCGCTGTCGAAGGCGAGCAAGTCGGACGTCGGCAAGTTCGGCGGCGCGGCGCTCGCCGGTGGCTTCGTCGGCTACAGCATCGGGACGGCGACGGGGAACAGTGCGCAGGGGTTCGTTGGCGGCGCGGTCGGTGGCGCGCTCGCCGGCGGAAGCGTCGGCGGGGTCCCCGGCGCGATCATCGGCGGCGCCATCGGCGCGATCGCCGGGCTCGCGGGCGCGCACAAGAAGGCGCAGGAAGTCGCCGAGGCAATGGTGCGCGCGCAGCAGGCCTACGTCGCCAGCTTCGCGTCGTTCGACCGCGCGATGCGCGGCACCGGCACGGCGCTCGACGACGCGCAGGCGGCGATTCACGCGACCGCGGACAAGCTCCGGCAGGACGCCGCGGACGCCTACAAGGGCTCGGCGTTCCGCGACAACGCGAGCCTCATCGCCGCGAAGCAGGCCCAGGTCACGAGCGCGGAGGCGGCGGGCCTCCAGCGCAACGCGTTGGAGTTCGCCCAGTCGAAGTTCGACTTCTTCGAGCAGCAGCGCGCCGAGCAGCTGCGGCTAGGCGGACTCGGCGACGAAGCCGACGCCATCGAGCGGCAGATCGCGAACACGAAGGAGCTGAACGACGCGATCAAGCAGTATGGCGAGGACGTGCGCGATAGCGTGCTCGCGACGCAGGCGGCGCGCGACGCGGCGCGCGAGAAGGCGGCGGCCGAAGCGGCCGCGGCGGCCAGGGAGCAGGCCTACGAGGACGAGCGGGCGCGCGAGTTCCAGCGCGGCGCCGATGCCGCGGCGAACGCGACGCGCGACAAGCAGGCCGCCGACGCGGAGCGCGAGCGCGTCGCCAGCCTCGAGGCGTACAACCGGACGAGCCGGGAGGACCTGAAGGTCCGGCAGCTCGTCGCGCAGGGCCGCACCGCGGAAGCGGACGCGATGCGCGACCAGCTCACCGTCCAGCGGGCGCTCGAGGAGGCGATCAAAGGCGGCGCCGACGCGATGACGCAGGCCGAGATCATCTACACGAACGCGCTGGAGGCGCAGGCCGCCGCCACGCAGAAGGCGGCCGATGCGGCGAAGCGCGCGGCGCAGGCCGAGGCCTCGCTGGCGTCGTCGCGCCTCGACCTGCTCGCGCAGCGCAACGGCGCGTTAGGCATCGACCCCACGCTCGGGCTCCAGCAGCAGGCCGCGCTGGCGATGCTCAACGGCAACGCCGCGCACGCGCTCGACGGGACGAACACCGCCGACCCGGCGAGCCTCACGGCTGCCATCGACGCGTGGCTCAAGGAAGCGCTCGACCCCGCGCGGCTCGGACAGGCCGACCAGGACACGCTCAACGATCTCCGCGACACTGCGAGCACCCTGCTGAACCTGCGCGACGCCGCGAAGAAGCTCGGCGGCAACGCGGGGCTCGCCGGCTTCCAGGCGGCCGGAGGCCTGAGCGTCAAGCACACCGACACCGTGAAGGATTCGGTCGCCTCGGCCTTCACGGGGTTCTCGGTGTCGCAGGCGAACGAGTCGAACGGGCTCGCGCGCACCGCGAACGCGTACCTGTCCCGCATCGCCGACAACACCGGCGCGCTGAAGTTTTTCGAGGGCTTCACCGGCGGCTGGACCGGCACGCTCACCGTCGTGGTGAAGGCCGATCGCGGCACGGGCCGCGACGCCGACCAGATCGTCGACAAGCTCGATCGTCGCCTCAACGGCCGCCTGCGCTTCCAGGAGCGCGCCGGCGGCCGCACCACGGTGAACTGATCCGATGGCGAAGGATCTGATCACCAAGGTGGAGGTGTGGTCGGGCCTCCAGTGCCAGGGGGGCGCGAAGCTCGCCGGCTGTCTCTCGCTCGCGCCCGACGAGCTCGGGATCTTCGCGGAGTACACGCTGAACGGCGAGGATCAGCTCGAGCTGACGGTTCCGTCGACCGACCCGATCGTCCCGTACCTCCAGCCGCGGCGCATCCTGCGCGTGGAGTACTCGCGCGGCGCCGACGGCGTCACGGTCATCGAGGAGTGGCGCCTCCACAGCGAGGAGCGCGAGGACGACGGCGAGTTCGGGACGGTGCAGATCGTTGCGTCGTCGCTTCTCCTCGACCTCGCCGATGCGGGGCCGCTCTACGACGTGTCGCTCGCGACGCCGCAGCTCTCGGGGCGGCTCGACCAGGCCACCTGGGCGACGTTCTGCGCCACGATCCTGGGGCCGTTCCTCACGCAGCAGGGGTACGGCTACATCGCCGCGGGCACGGTCGGCTACCCCGCGCAGCTGTTCGACTGGGAGTGGAACGGCGAGAACGCGCTGCAGGTCATCCGCAACACCTTCAGCGGCGCCTACAGCTGCGAGCCGCAGCTCGTGCGCAACGGCACGACCCAGTACGACCTCAACGCCCCGGTCGAGATCGGGAGTACCGCGCCGGCGCGCACGATCACCTCGGACGCCACCGGCACGCAGGTCCCGCTCACGAACCTCCGGCGCGCCTACGACGTGGCCGAGCAGGTCACACGCGTCGTCGCGATCGGCGAGAACGCCACGTCGCTCGATCAGAACGCATTCCGCCTCTCCGCGCGCTCGGGGTCCGACCTCACGCTCGTGGACCCGCAGGGGCAGACGTGGGCGGCGATGTCGGACGGGCAGCACGTCGGGAAGTACCTGCGCCGCCTCCTCACCGGCCGGTGCTACCAGATCCAGACGTCGACGAGCGGGAAGGCCTCGGGCGTGCTCACGTCGACGTTCACCGTGACGTCGGCGACGAGCAGCACCGCGTTAGGCACGCTCACGGCGGGCGCGACGACCGGCGAGCTGTTCGAGATCGTGGAGCTCGCGGCGAGCGACACCACGTTCGACGCCTCGCTCCGCACGACGCTGCCCGGCGGCGACGGCGTCAACCCGTTCGGGCTCCAGCTCGGGACGCCGTCGGGGCTCACCTCGGTCGTCACGTTCGACACGACCTACATCTACAAGTACGCCGCCCACGCGGCGTCGCTGGCCGCCGCGCTCAAGGCGACGACCGACATCCTCGACCTCCGCTGCGAGGTGTGGCGCCAGATCGGTACCTCCACCTACACCAACGACCCGGACGAGAGCGACAACGTCGGCGACTACACGGTCCTCGACGCCGGCGGCGCTGCCGCCACGCCGTACCGCTTCGAGCGGCACCTGTGGAACTCGAGCACGAGCACGTGGGGCATCACGTACCGGGTTCTCCCCGGCACGCCCGCGGTGGGCGACATCGTCACGTTCGAGAACCCGACGGTGGGGCACCAGACGGTGACGGTCGGCGTCATCACCGCGATCAACGCCGGCCGCACCGAGTTCCAGCTCGCCGACTTCTACACCGGCGCCGCGATCCCCGTCAACACCACGGCGAATGGGCTGTGGGTCAGCGATGCGGTGGTGCAGGTGCGCACGTACCGCCGCCAGTCGGCGTTCCCGCGCGTCGACGCGTTCAACAGCGGCACGAACACCATCACTTTCGACTCCGCGACCGGCCTGCTCAGCGGGGACCGGATCGTGTTCGACCGCCTGCCCAGCCCCTCGCGCCACGTCGTCGCGCTCAACGACCCGAATGCGGAGACGACGCTCGGCTTCGGGGTGAAGGCCGGCTCGCTCACCCAGAGCGGCGTGTGGGGCTACCGGAACGAGACGGGGCAGAGCGGCCACTTCGCCACGTGGAGCGGCTCGCTGCCCACCGGGTGGGCGCTCCTCTCTGGGTCAGTCACGAAGGACACGAGCGACAGCCTCTACGCGCAGGGCTGTATGCTCCTCGAGGACGCCCAGCTGCAGGCGCCGCTCGTCCACCGCTGGCGGCGCGACGAGCAGACGGAGTGCTCCGTCATCCTCGACTACAAGATCGACTCCGGCGTCGACCCGGCGACTGTCGCGCTCACGATCACCGTATACGACGCGACCTGGCGCCGCGGCGTGACGACGGCACTCACCACGCTCGAGACGCGGACGTTCAGCGGGGAGGCGTTAGGCGTCGGCGCGTGGGTCACCGCGACGCTCGCCGGCGTCACGATCCCCGCCGACTGCCGCGACCTCGTGGCCGTCGTCGCCGTCGCGTCCGACCCGCCGCAGGCCGTGCGCGTCGGCGGCTTCGCGTTCCACTTCACGAGTGAGGCGCCCTCGGTCGTCTGCGACTTCTCGGGCTCCAACGACCTGTGGGCCTCGGTCGTCGACGTGCTGCCCGAGCGCTCGAACCCGCTCGCCAACGCGAGCTCGTACGAGGCCGGGATCCGCGACATCTACCGCGAGAAGGGCACGGCGAACACCGACGTGCAGCTCGGGCAGATGGTGACGGCGAACCTGCCGCGCTTGGGACTCGTCAACGCGTCGCTGCGCGTGGTGCGCATGCGGATGAACCGCTCCGATCCGCGCGAGACGACGCTCACGCTCGCACGGAAGGTGTCGACCCTCACGGCCACTCTCGCCACCGAGTCGACGGGCGGCGGCGCGAGCGTCGTCGTGACGGCGAACGCGAGCGGCAAGAGCGGCGGCGCCGGCGGCGGGGGCGGCAACACCGGCCTCGCGCCGAATGACCCGCGCTCGTTCGGCGCCTTCGCCGACGGCGTGCACGACGACTCGCCGTACTTCGCGCTCGCGGTCGCGTCGCCTGAGGCGCTCATCTACGGCGGCATCTCGGTGTCCGCCGGCACCTACCGCATCTCGAACGCGACGACGGTCAAGGGCTGTGTGTTCGCGCCCGGCGCGGTGATCAAGTTCGACTCCGGCGTCACCATGACGTTCCAGGAGGCGCCGACGCTGCCGGACTTCCGCCAGGTGTTCGACCTGAGCGCCGGCGGTTTCTGCGCGCCGATCTTCCAGAAGCCGCCGCGCCGGTGGCACCTCGAGCACTACGGCGTGAAGGGCGACAACCTCACGGACGACACCGCGCTCATCATCCGCGCGAGTCAGATCTGCGGCGCGCTCAAGGGGACGACGTTGGAGCTGCGCCCCGGCGCGATCTACCGCGTGTTCCCGACGGGGAGCTGGACGACCTACGGCACATCGATCCTCCTCGACTTCACGAACGCGGTCGACCAGCGCCTCGAGGCAAACGGCGCGACGTTCTCGGTTGGCGACGCCACCGCGGCGGCGAACCAGATCAACCTCGTCTACCTGTTCAACGTCGCCGGGTTCTCCGTGCGCGGGCTCCGCGCCACGCAGGACAACGCGACGATCACGACCTCGGGCGGGAACGCGGCGAGCGACTACGGGATCAGCCTCATCACGGTGAGCGGCGACTCGCGCCGCATCCGGATCGGCGACGTGGAGCAGACCGGCGGGCGCTTCGGGCTCCAGGTGCGCGGTGAGTGGCCGGACTTCCAGTACCGGGCGCGCAACATCCGCATGACCAACGCGGAGTTCACGACCGTCTACTACCCGCAGTCGTTCCAGCACTCGGGCGACGACTACGTGGCGCGCAACATCCGCACGATCAACTGCGGTCGCAGCTACTTCCCGACGAGCGTCCGCGACCACGACGTCGAGATGTACTCGGAACACGGCGGGCCGTTCGACGATGTCGTGATCATCGCGAAGGGCTACACGGGTCGCTTCAGCGCGTGCCAGAACATCAAGCTCCGCTACCACACGAAAGGCCGCTACGCGGGCGGGCAGGACCAGGGAACGAACCAGTGCCTCGTGTGCTGCGACGTGACGCAGTACCCGGACGTCTCCGGCGTGTCCGTCGCCGGCCCCGCCACGCTCAAGGACATCGACATCGAGATCGTCGCCGAGAACACGACCACCACGCCGATCACGCGGCGCGTGTTCATGTTCCGGAAGCGCGATAAGCTCGACAACCCGGACACCACGGGGCGCGGCCACTCGATCATCAACGTGGCGGTGCGCGGCAGCGTCGTTGCCGGCACGGCGCTGACGAACACGGCGTTCGACCTCTTCGCCGACGCGCTCTACAGCTGGAGCGGCGACTTCGCGCACAACGTGAAGGTCGGCCGCCTCTCGGTGCTCTCCGACCCGGGCGAGGTGGTGATCGCGGCCGACGGCGTGCCGTTCGTCGCCGGGTACGACGGCCTCGTGCTCGACGACATCGAGACCGAGGGCCAGGTCAACCTCACGAACTTCACGTTCGGCCGCACGAAGACGCTCAGGAACGTCCGCAGCGCGAACCTCAACGTCAGCGAGGCCGAGCAGAGCTTCACGCCGACGTGGGGCGCGAGCGGCACCGCGCCGTCGCTCGGCAACGGCACGCTCACCGGGAAGCTCTGGCGCCGCGGCCAGCACGTCATCGCGGTGATCGAGCTCACGGCCGGCAGCACCACCACGTACGGCACCGGCACGTGGCGCTTCGACCTGCCGGCGTCGGTGAACTACCACACGGCCGACACGCCGCTCCCCGGCAACGGCCGCGCGTACGACTCGAGCGCGAACACGCACACGCCGGTCACCGCCGAGATGACCGTCGTCTCGCCGCCGCGCGCCGAGGTCTACGCCTCGAACGGCCAGGTCGGCCAGCTCGTGCCCTTCACCTGGGCATCGGGCGACAAGCTGCGGCTCACGCTGCAGTGGATCACGAACAGTTAGGCCCGCGCGCTCCCCACGCGCTCCCCTGCCCGCCTCCTCCGCAGTCTCTCCCGCCTTCATGCCCCGCCTCTCATGTCTGCCCTCCACGGCCGCCGCGCCAGCGACGGCCAGTCCCCCGATACGAACCGTCCGACGCCGCTCGCGCCGCTCGCGCTGCTGAAGCACGCGCGTGAGTGGATGCCCGCCGCGATCGGCCTGCTCGCGTTCGTCGGCGCGCAGGTGCAGTCGCCCGGGAGCCGCTTCGCCGCCATCGAGCACGAGCAGCGCGTCGGCGTCGTGCGCGACTCACTCTCGATCGAGGACCGCGTGTCCATCACCGAGGCGCTGACGACGCTCGGCCGCATCGAGTGCCGCCGGTTAGGCAGCGACGAGGCGACCGACCGCGGCGTGCCGTGCGCCGTCCTGGGCCAGGGGCGCCGCTGGCCGCTCCTCCACGGGCCGCAGCGCACGAGCGCGGCCGTCGCGTCGATCGCGCTGGCGGTCGCCGACGGCGTGCCGCCGCTGGCCCCGTTCGCGCCCTCGCCGCTCGAGCACGCGCTCCTCGCTGCGCTGTTCATCCCCGCCGCTACCCTCCCCCCGCAGTGACGTCGATGCGCCTCACGGATCCCCGCGCGTTCATCGCGCCGGCGCCGCTGTTCGAGGAGATCGGCACGGGCAAGCTCGTGGACCTCCGCAACGACGTGTGGGTGCACGACGGCCGGCACGGGCGCGTGTGGAAGATCGCGGCCGGCGTCCGCTTCGATGGGCCGTCCATCCCGCACCTCTGCCAGTCGGTCATCTCGCGCGATGACATCGGTGACGTGCCCGCGCTGCCGCACGACGTGCTGTACGGCGCCGGCGGCGTCGTGCCGAGCGACCCGCGCATCCGGTACAGCCGCGCGGAGGCGGATGACCTCTTCCTCGACCTGATGATCGACGTCGGCGTCGCCCCCGTGATCGCCGAGGCGGCGCATCTCGCGGTGCGCGACTTCGGCGCCCCGCACTGGAGGACCCTCTGATGTCTCCCACCTCGATGCCGATGCCGACGCCGATCGCGACGCAGCTCCAGACGCAGCTCCAGACGCAGCAGCCGGCGCAGACGCCGTTCCCCCTGTTCCGCACCGACCCCGCGTGGCTGCACATCGCCGCGCGGGAGCTCGGGCAGCACGAGATCGCGGGCACCGGTCCCGGGCAGGACAACCCGCGGATCCTCGAGTACGGGAAGACCGTCGAGCTGACGATCACGCACGACGAGGTCCCCTGGTGCTCGAGCTTCGTGAACTGGGTGATGCGCGAAGCGGGCTACCAGCGCACGAAGAGCGCGGCCGCGGTGAGCTGGCTCCGGTATGGCCGCGTCGCCCTCACCGAGGAGCAGCGCGGCGCGATCGTGGTGCTCTGCAGGAAGAACGCGGCGCCGGATCCGGCGACCGGCAGCCCGACCGGCAATCACGTCGCGTTCCTGCTCAAGGCCACGCCGGAGTACGTCGAGTGCCTCGGCGGGAACCAGTCCGACCAGGTGAAGGTGTCGCGCTTCTCACGCGCCGCGTACCGCGTGCGCTGCGTCCGGATGCCGCGCGCATGTGACATGGTGGCGGTCGCGCAGGCGGACGGCCATGCCTAACGCCCCCGCCCCCCGCGTCATGGTCATCGTCGACGTCGGCGCGTTCCGCCTCGAGCGCGAGTGCGCGTGGAAGGACCGCGTCCGCGTCCGACGTGAGCTCGTCGCCGAAGCGCGCGCGGCGCTCGACGAGCACGAGGAGCTACGCCCGCGCGTCGACACGGTGCACGGCGGTCACGCGGTCCCGTTCGTGGACGACCTCGACTACGGCGGCCGGCGTTCGCCAGCGCGGCCGCGCGAGATCGGCTTCACCGCTCCCCGGTGCGCCGAGTCGACATAACGCCTGTGTTATAGGCGCGATTCGCGACGAATACCCTCCTTCCTTCCCCTCCCTCCGATGTCGTTGTCCTACCGAGCGCACCGCGCGCTCCTCGCTGTCGCCAAGGCCCTGACGCTGCTCGGGTCGCTCGGCATGCTGGTCCTCCTCTGCGTCGCAACCGTTGCGATGCACGCGGGCGCGCAGCCCGCCTCGAGCAGCCTCGATTCCGTCGTGCCGCGCGTCGTGCACGTGCGGCGGGTCGACACGACGACCACGCTCCGCATCGACACGACGCGCGTCGTGCGGTGCGACACGATGACCGACACACTACGCGTGGTGCCGCTCGCGCTGCAGCGGTTCGATGGCGGCGCGGGTCGGCTCACGATCACGAACGGGATCCCGCTGGTGCGCGGCCTCGCCACCGCGGCGACGCTCGACAGCATGCACGTGGTCGTCGCCGGCGTCGAGCGCGCGGCGAGCTTCACCGCGCTCTTCGGCCGGCACCCCGACGGCTCGCTCCGCGCGGTCCTCGTGCAGTTCAGCGATTCGCTCGCCGACGGGGCGCCCGTCGACGCGCAGCTCGTGATCGGCACGCCGTACGACACCGCGGCGCTGCCGCGGCCCGGCGTCGCGGTCACCTCGCCCGTGCCGGCGGCCGCCGCGCTGCCGACCGATCCGCGGTACCTCATCGCGTCGAGCTGGGGCGGGCCGCTCAGCGTCGCCGGCAGCGACACGAGCGCGATCGTGCGCCAGTTCGAGAGCGACTACCGCCGCCTCGAGGCGGCCGAGTGGGTGCGCTGCGGTCCGAAGTGGGACTGCGGGCGCACCGCCGGCTACGACCGTGCCTACATCGCGTACCAGGCGTGGCTCCGTACGGGCGACGCGACGCTCTGGTACCACGCGACCGCGATGGTGGACGACTACCTCACGCGGTACATCGCCGTCAACAGCGGCTCGCCCGCGTGGTGGACGATGACGGAGTCCATGCCGCTTCACTACTGGGCGACGGGCTCGGACCGCACGCGCTACCAGCTGCGCAAGACCGCCGAGATCCAGGCGTGGATGACGCGGAAGGGCATGAGCGGCTGGATGGGCGGCACGTACGGCGACGACCGGATGCGCGCCCGCGCGCTCGCCGCGGCGCTCGACGCCGCGCGCCTCGAGATGCTCGCGCAGCCCGCCGACGCGGCGCGCTACTACACGATCGCCGGCGCCAGCCTCGTGTACTACGGGCGGTACCTCACGCCCGACTCGCTGCCGGCGATGGTGAGCAACCTGCTCGCGTCGCAGCGGAAGGACGGGCAGTTCGGCGGCCGGTACTACTCCGCGAGCACCTGGAGCGCGGACTCGGGCGGCCAGTCGAACTACATGGTCGGCATGCTGCTCCAGGCGCTCACGCGGTACTACGACGAGGTGAGTCCCGACCCGCGGATCCTCGCCGCGGTGCAGCGCGCCGTCGACGACCTGTGGGCGCGCGAGTACGACCCGCTGACGCGCTCGTTCCAGTACCACTCGCTCCGCGGCACCGACGAGGGCGCGACGACGCCCGCGCGGCCGAACCCGGAGCCGGGCCTCAACGCGTTCCTGCTCGCGCCGGCGACGTGGCTGGCCGCGACCACCGGCCAGCCCTCGAACGCCCAGCGCACGCCGAGCGTGCGCACGCTGCTCGAGGGGCTCGCGGCGAAGACGCCGCGCGACTGGTGGCTCCGCGGCGGCAAGGCCTTCGACGAGGCCTTCTGGCACCTCTTCAACACGATCGCGCAGGCGCCGCGCTAGCGCCTAACGCACCCCTCCCCTCCTCGACCTCTCGCCCTCCCTTCCGATGGCTACCGTCTTCAACACGGTCACAAAGAACACGATGCTCGACAGCATCGACGCCACGTTCAACGGCGGCACGCTCGAGATCCGCACGGGCGCGCCGCCGGGGCCGGGCGCGGTGCCGTCCGGCACGCTCCTCGTCTCGATCACCCTGCCGGCCGACCTGTGGGCCGCCGCGTCGGGCGCGGTCAAGGCGCTCAACGCCGCGCTGGCGACGACCGCCGCGGTGGCGGCCGGCACGGCGGGGCACTTCCGCATCAAGGCGACAGGCGACACCGGCGCCGCCGTGGGAACGCAGCACCGGATCGAGGGCACGATCACGCTGACCGCCGGCGGCGGCGACATCGAGCTGGATAACACCAGCATCACGGTCGGCCAGAACGTCACGATCTCGACGCTCAACCTCACCTGATCGCGCGCGCTGTCTGCCGAACGCACGCGCCTAACGCGCGGCCTAACGCTCTCCCTCCTCTTCGAGCTCTCTCGTAATGGCATTCGCCGGCCACTTCACCGTCACCATCCCCGCCGACGCGAGCCTCACCGCCGACGTGACCGCGTTCACGGTCTGCGTTCGCCTTTCGGCGGCGCAGCTCGCGAGCGTGGCGAACGGAGGGCTCTGCCGCGCCGATGGGCGCGACATCGTGCCGTACGCGAGCGTCTCGGGCGGGGTGTTCAGCACGCAGCTCACGTTCGAGCGCACGCGCTTCGACCCGGTCGCCGGCGAGGTGGTGCTCTACGTCGCGGGCGTCACGGTGTCGAAGACGACGGCCCAGACGTTCGTCGTCGCGATCGGCGATGCGGGGCAGGCGACGGACTACAGCAGCAGCGCGGCGTGGGATTCGAGCGTCTACGCGTTCGTTTGCCACATGCGGGACGGCAGCACCTGGGCCGGCCTCGACTCGTCGCCGGGCGGTCGCAACCTCACGGTCACCGGCACCGGCACGGCGAGCCTCGACTCGGGCGGCGACGGCCAGTGGGCGGGCGACGGCGCGAGCTATGGCGAGTACGACGGCTCGACCGACGTGGTGCCGGATAAGAACGTCCTCACGCTCGAGGCGATCTTCGAGACGACGGCGTCGATCAGCACGGGGATGACCTACTCGCTCGTGGACCTCGGCGGGTTCGCGGCGAACGAGATTCCCTACGAGCTCCAGGTGCGGCCGACCGACGCCATGCGGTCGCAGAACCTGACAAACGCCGTCACGGGTGCGAACAGCCAGCTCGCGGTCGGCGTGAACTACGGCGCCGCGGTGTTCGACCTGCTCAACGCCGTCACGACGGCGCGCCGCATCCTCGACGTGAACGGCACCGTCACGACGGGCACCACGAGCGGCAGCATTTCGGCGGCGCCGCAGGACATCTCGATCGGCGTGCGGCGCATCAACGGCACGACGCGCACGCAGATCCTGGGCTCCGCTGTCCGGTTGCGCGAGGTGCGCATCTACAAGACGGCGCGCTCGACCGACGAGCGCCGAGCGGTGCGGCGGAACTTCACTGACGGCGCGTTCTACTCGGTCGGTGCTTACACGCCGGACGGCGGCAACAGCAGTCCGACGGCGGCGATCACGTCGCCGGCTTCGGGGACCATCGTGCGGGCGGGGAGCGCGGTGACGATCACCGGCACGGGCACCGACGCCGAGGACGGCACGCTGACCGGCGCCTCCCTCGCGTGGACTTCCTCGATCGACGGCGCGTTAGGCACCGGCACGAGTATCGCGCCCACCCTCTCGGTCGGGACGCACACGATCACGCTGACCGCGACGGACTCGCTCGGCGCCACGGGCACGGCGAGCCGCACGATCATCGTCCACACGGCCGCGCGCTACGACAACGACGCGTTCATCGCGGCGACCGGTGGCGACGCGGTGTGGCTCGCCGTCGCCGACAGCCGGGAGAACGTGACGAAGGACGGCACCGATCGCGTCTCCGCGTGGGACGACGTGCGCGGCGCGGGCGGCGGGTTCCTCAACACGCTCGCGCAGGCGACGGCGGGAACTCAGCCGCTGTGGACCGCCAACGGGATCGTGTTCAGCGCGGCGCGCCAGGACCACATGATCGCGGCGGTGGACGCGGCGATCAACCTCGCGGCGACGAGCGCGCTGCACATCTTCGCCGTGGTGAAGTCGCCGTCGAGCGGCGCGCACCTCGTCTCGCTCTCGCCCGACCCGACGCTCACGACCTCGCTGCCGTACTGCAACCTCACCACGACGGCAGGCGGCAACTACGGGCTGCAGGCGAACGCCGGGTCGGCGGGCACGACGAACCTCGTGACGCTCGACAGCGTGAGTGCGGCCGGCGCGACGCCGCGCGCGATCATCGCGGGGCGCGAGCAGAACGTGAGCACGTCGCTGGGCGGGCCGCACGTCTACCAGCTGCACGTGCGCGGCCGCCAGGGCGTGAAGCGCCACCGGCTCCCCGTGGCGCCGAGTGCGTCGCTCGCGCTCGCGCTCGGGCGCTGGGGCACGACCTACGCCGACATGACGCTCCTGTGGGTCGGCGTCTGCTCGGCCACGCGCAGCCGCGCGCTCGATAGCGCCTTCGAGGACTTCGCGACCGCGCAATTCGGCGCCGCGCCGGACCTCTCCAAGAAGGGCACGTTCATCAACATCGGCGCGAGCAACGACCGCGGGTTCGGCACCACGGCGCCGGTCGACGACGTGGGCGACACGGCAGGCGCGAACGGCAGCGGGTGGTGGTTCTCGACGTGCGCGAATCGCAACAGCGGCGCGGGGACGTTCGCCGCGCTCGGGCTGGAGACGGACCCCAACAAGGTGTCGGCGGCGCACAACGGCGCCGGGTTCCTCGACTTCGATACGACGTGGGACCATCGCGTGGCGCTGGAGCTCGATACGCGCCGCGGCGGGCCGCACCTCCTGCTGACCGGATTCGTCCTGAGTCCGATCACGAGCCTCTACAACCAAGCCGGCGACATCCCCACCGTCACGACGCTGTTTACGGCGTTCGTTGCCAAGGCGGTGGCGCTCGGCTTCCGGGTGATCGGGCAGACCTCGATCGACTACAACCTCCTCTACAGCCCCTCAGGAACGGGCACGCTCAATCAGACGGGCGTGAACGTGAAGCTGTGGAACGACTGGCTGCGCACGACGTTCCTCACGCTGCCCGGCGTGGCCGGCCTGCTCGACTTCGAGGCGATGCGGGAGAACGGCATCCCGTTCCTGCAGATCGATCGCCAGGCGCCGGGCCACGCGTGCGTCGATACGACCTACTTCGACGGGACGGTGCAGCACTACAACTCGTCGGCCGCCCCGAAGCTCGGCAACTTCGCGAAGGACTGGTTCGACGCGCACCCCCAGGTGCTTGGCGCGACGAGCTGGGGCGGCGTGGTGACGACGAGCCCCAAGATCGCCGGCAGCGGCACTGTCGCGGGGGCGCCGACCTCCACGGGGGGCGGAACGCTCGTCTCCAACGTGCGCCTCGCCGGCGCCGGCGCAGTCGCCGTCTCGGGTAGTGGTGCGTTGGCCGGCGTGGCCGGCGTGGCGCGCGTAGCCGGCGTCGGCGCGGTCCGCGTATCGGGCGGCGGCTCGCTCGCGGCGCGCCCCGCCATCACCGGGCGCGGTACCGCCATTCTCGTGATCCCGTTCAGCACCCCGCTTCGCTTCGCCGCGCGCAGCGCGCCCGTCCTCGATGTCATCCGCCGCTCGCAGCGCTGACCGCGGCGCTGATCGCGGCGCTGATCGCGGCGCTGACGCCTCGGTCCTCCTCTCGCTCCCCCTCCCATGTCTCAGGCTCCCGCGATCATCCCCCACACGTGGCCGCTCGGCAGCGCGCAGCTCGAGGAGTACGACGTGATCGACAACCGGACCCAGGGGGCGGCCGTGGGCGCCACGGTCACGGTCACGGTGGCCGACGCCAGCGGGGCGCCGCTCGCCTCGGCCAGCGGCGTGACCGACGGCACCGGCGCCGCCCAGGTGCTCGTCCCATCGATCACCGCGCCGGCCGAGGGCACGCCCGTCCGCGTGACGATGAGCGTCACCGCCGCCGACGGCACCCCGCGGGTCCAGAAGTGGTGGGCGCGCCTCGTCTACGACGAGCCGCCGCTCGAGGCGGTCGCCTAGTCAGCCGCCGGTTGCGCGCTGCTGGTGGTGCATGTACGTGCGCAGGACGGCGTTCATGCGCGACTGGTAGCCCGCGCCCTGCGCGCGGAACCACGCGAGGACGTCGGCGTCGACGCGGAGCGAGATCGCCTGCTTCCGATCTCGCTCTGCCACCGCCGCCGCCCACGAGGCGTCGTCGAGTAGCGGCGGCGCATCCGGATCCTCGGCGATCTGCCGCTCGACATCGTCGTCCGTCATCGCGTCGACGCGGGCCCAGTCCGTACGCCCGCGCGCGCCGGGCGCGTTAGGCGGCAGCGCGGCGCGCGCGCGCACCTCCTCGAGCGTCATGCTGGTCGTCTTCGTGGGCGCCGGCGCCTTCGCGCCGCCCGTCTGCGCCGCGCGGCCCGCGCGCGGCTTCCCCCGGCCGCGGCCGGGCGTCTTATCGTTACGAGGCATCGTTACCAGGGCTGTAGTCACTGCGGTCGTGCGGTAGTCACTGCGCGCCGTACTTGCGCTGCTCGCGGCGAATGGCTTTGCGCGCCGAGATGATCCGGGTCGCGTCGCTGCGGATCGTGTACGCCACCGCGAGCAGCCGGCCGTCCACGCGACCGAATCCGAGCCACCGACGCTCGCCGTGCTCCGGCTTTGTGGTCTCCACGCTCACGAACTGCGGATCGGCGAACGCAAGCACCGCGTCGGCGAAATCGATCCCGTGCTTCACGAGGTTGGCCGAGGCCTTGGCGTCGTCCCACTCGAAGCGCGTCGTCATGGGGTGAATATACGTCGTGTATATACACTCCGCAAGGGTGCGACGCAGCCGCATCACCTCGAGCGCGAGGCCACGCAGCTCGGCGCGGCTCAGCGGCTCGTCGCCCGCGATCGCCGCGAGCAGCTCGGCGAGCTCGCGATCGGTGAGATGCGACATGGGCGCCTCCGGGTTGGGGGCGCCCAATCTCGCGTTCGTGCGTCACACGTGCGTCATCGCGGTGGGGGACGCCGCGGCGGCCGCGGCTCGTCGTCCTCGTCCTCCGGCCGGCTCCGGCGCCGACGCATCGTCAGCAGGTAGGTGGGAATCGCCGCGACCACGACGAGCGCGTAGATGACGACGTCCTCGAGCCATTCCGCGATCGCGCTGAGCCACGCGCCCATCCCGTCCCTCCGGCTGCTCGACAACGGCGCGCGTCGTCAGGAAGATCGACCGCCCCCCACCTACGCGCGTCGCCGCGAGACCGCTGCGGTATTCCGAGAGCTGGGCCCCGTTCGTCACACCGCGACGAGCAGCTCCGCGAGCTCGCAATCTGTAAGGTTCGGTGTAAACAATCGGGGCTCCTGGTGAGGGAGCCCCGATTTACGTTCGGTGCGTCACGCGATCGTCACACCGGTCGCTCCGTCCGAGAGACAAGCCGCATCATCCGTTCATCTCCGTAGTCAAGCAACGTGTATGAATGCCCCTCGAGCAACGCTCTTAAGTCGCTGACCTTCTCGTTCGTCGAGATAATCACCTGCTGATCGTGCCTTTCACTCCGGGAGACCCGCCGCAGCAGAGCCCCGAATGATTCCAGACTCGGGTGTTGCTGCTGCGGTTCATCGATGATGAGAAATCCCGGGTGATTCGTCGCGTGGGTGCGAGCCACCTCCAGAAATGCGTTCCGGTAGGCCCAAGTCGCCCGCGTTGCGTCGCTCCCAGCGAGGTCGAATTGCAGGTCGAAACCCTTGTACTCCGGACGCAGTGAGTCTCTTGGGATAACGATCGCGTGCGGCTCAACCGACGTGAGCCCGTACTCGACGAGTTGCTCCGTGAAGGAACTCTGCAGGGCACCGAGCTTCGCTGCATCTTCCGCCGATATAGAGTCCTCCGGCAATTCTGCCAGCCGTGCTTGGAGGTCTGCCCAGCGTTCGGCAAGCACCGTGAACTCGTTCGTGTACTCCTGCGCGAGCCGGACACCGCGCTTCAACGCATCGATCCTCGCCTCTAGGCGCACGATCTCGGCGACCGACTCCTTCGAGGTCGTTAGCGGATGTGCGACTAGCGCCGCGCGGAGATCACGGACCGTCGCCCGTGCTCTGGCAAGCTCCTCGCCGCCAGCGGTTGACTGGCGGAGCTTCGCACTGAGCGAGTCCTGCGTCTGCGCCAGGACGAGTTGGAACATGTCGCGCTGATCCTCGAGGTACCTCACATTGTCCTCGAGCGTCATCGGGCTTGCTTCAGCGGCGCGAACTTCGGGAAGCAGAGCCAGCTCGACGCTCTGATGACACGTCGGGCATCGGTCCGATGTGATTGCGAGTGCCCGCGTAGACCCGAGCTTCTTGAGGCGAAGCGCGTCCTTGTTGCGTGTTAGATCATCCGCGAGCGCCCGAATGCGCTCCTCGGTCCGCGTTATCTCCAGTTCAAGCAGCTCGATATCATTGAACACGCCCGAGAGCCACGCCTCAACCGTTCGGACCCGTCGTTCGGCCTCGCGAAGGTCCGCCTCCAGCTGTGGGGCCACCTCTGCCGTCGTACGAGCCGGCTCTCGAGACTTCTCGGCGAGCTCGGACTCAAGGGTAGCGATCAACGCATCGATGGGCTCCCAATTCTCCCCGGCGGAGACCAGCAAGCGTGGTGGTGCGGATGTTGGCCACTCTGCGACCGGCGCATTGGGTAGGCCATGCACAACAGCACCCAGGTTTCGGGCAACCGCATCCACCTGCCGTGCTGACTGTGTCCAAGACACCCGTACGCTCTCCATGTCTCGCTCGAGCAGCGCTCGGCGTGCCGCAAGGTCGCGGATGCCGAGGGCAAGGATGAACTCGACCGCGCGGGTTCCTGGGTCGCGAATGCGGAAGTGGGTAGGATAAATCCCCTCGATGGCACTCCAGCCTCGTACCTGCTCGACAAAGAGGAGCGGGAAGATGCTCTCCATGTAGAGCGGGACTGTCTCGCCGCCGTACGTCAGCACACCCGGCAGCTTCCAGCCGAAGAAGGACGCCAGATACTGATGGAACCCAGCCGCGTTGGTCACCGCACCGGGCACGCGCACAAAGAAATCGCGCGAGGGCACGCTAGCGGATTCGGTATCCTCAAGATGTTCACCCTCCCAGACCGTTACTAGGTCACGGGAGCGATTGCCCTTCACCGACCGTAGCACGGTAATGAATCGGCCAGCAGCGTCCTGGATCTCGAGCATGACTTCCGACGAGATCACTGGCACCTCTTCGCCGTCAACATCGACGAAGTCCGTCATCGCGTGCTTAAGCGGTACTGCCTTACTCGGCCCGAGCATGCCGTCGAGACCCAGCGCGTACAAGATCGCGAGCAAGCAGTTCGACTTGCCGCCAGCGCCCTCCGCGCGCAGGAGCACCAAGCCCTTCGAGAAGGGGATTGTAACACCAACCTCACCGATGGCGGTGTACGCGCGAAGGCGAAGTCGCGTGATGATCATGAACGGTCCTGAAAGCTTACCTTCACGAGCTCGCCCACCCACTCTTCGGTGAGTTGCTTTCCGAGGGCCGCGAAGAATGCCTTTTCGACCTCGAAGCAGTCTTCCGTTTGAATTACTTCATCGGCAAGCGCGATCCCTCGCTCCGTCAACGCGACCCGGTCGCCACGTGGGAACGACACCACCTTCTCGCCCAGAGCAAGATCAACCACAAAGTTCAGCGTCGGCTCTGTGCGAACGATGACGTCCTGCGGACGTTTCTTGCCGTCGAGCAGGGCGAGGAGCTCGCGTCGCGCTGACGGCGTTCGCACCGCCCAGTTGAGTATGTGGAGTCGCGTTAGACTTGTCCTGCTCGCGTGACAACACAGGCGGATCGTTATCGCGAGAAGCGGGACGCGCCAGATTGGCCGGTAGTCGGCGTGCAAAGGTATCGGGCGGGCCGTGAACGAGACGACCGATGCCGACTTCCTTAACGCAGCAAGGAGATAGTTAGGCGTCGGCGTGGGCGTGGTGTCCAGGACGCTCATGAGACGGGCATCGATGTGACGGAAAAGTCCAGCGGGCAGCGCATAAGCCAGTCGGCAACAATCTGCATCGTGAGATCGTCGGCATGCAGCTCAAGGCTCGGCGCTGCACGAAGGATCTGCACCTTGAGCGTGCCGATGGTTTGTTGGACAAGTTCCGAGGCTGGAACGGTCGTAATCCGGGATTTCAGACGGATTTCCTTCGCCGCGCGTGCAGCGACACTGAGTAGTTGTTCGTGTAACGCTGGGGAAAGGTCGTGTAGCCGCTGTAACAACGCTGTGCCGATCACGTATGCCTCGAGCAGCTGTTGGACGACCTCAGCGCGCGCTGACAGATCACGAGGCACGATGGACTTCACCTTTCGCTCGAGGTGCTCCATGGCCGCTGCATTCTTCGCGGCGAAGAGGTCCAGTACCTCGCCGTCGATGAGGACTTCGGGGAGACGAACGAGGCCACTTGGCTGTTCGTAGAGCTTGTTTCGCTCGAGGGCGAAGTCGTCGTCTGTTACGACGACAACATGAAAGTCATCCGTGACGTAGGGCAGGCCTGCGGCGCGGACCTCCTCGGTCTTGCGGACGGCGTACTCGTTGAGGCGTATGCTGCGATGCTCGGGCACAACGAGGAGCCAGCGACGAATACGAGTTGTCCCGAGGACGGCCAGCAACCGCTCCCGATTGGCGATGAACTTCTTCACATCGGTCGCCATCTTCCGTCGCTGGTGTTCGTAGAGTTGGGTCGTCGGGAGCGGTGTTTCCGGCGCGTAGCACTGATACGCCCGTCCGTCCGGAATCGAGTAGCCCTCGATTCCGCAGTCCCCCCCATGCTTTGCAGGTACTCGCACGTAGTCTCCGGCCGCGTAGCGGATGGCGAGCAGCATGTTGATGTGCTCCTCCCATTCCGCACCGGTCCAGACACGGGCGTATGAGCTTATGGCGGCGCTCACGGACGCTGCATGCTCCGCGTCACCTCTCCCAGGGGCCCGATGCGCCCACAGCGCTCGCAGGTTCGTCGTGAATCTGCGTGCGACGCTAGAGCGTCACGCTTCAGCGCGCGGGGGCACTGAGGCAAACTGATCGCGCGTTGTTGCACACGTGAACCTCGAACGCCATGCATCGCGGGGGTGTCACGCCAATGGGTGGTCAACTTCCTCCTCATACACGAGCAGCGCGCGCCCGGCATCGTCATGGCCAGGGGTGTACCGCTCGGCCTTGCCGGGCTTCTTTGGTAGGGGGATGCGCACCTCAGTAATCCCGTCTCGAACATCGAAGACTTGTCCGTGGAACGTCCCACCGATGCATTCGCGTTTCATCGGTCCTCGCGGTGAAGGTCATCCGCCGACGTGCCCGGCGCCGTCGCTCTCCGCAGAGCACATCACGTCGGTGTCATCCCGCCACCGGTCGCCTCGATCGCGACGGGCCCGCGCGCGTGCGAGGTGTCCCAGAACGCGCCGGCGAGTTGCTCCGCGAGCATCACGTCATCGACGGCCCGCTCGGCAGGCCACACGATGCTCGCGATACGCCGCACGCGATCCTCGCGCACGAAGACGCGGATCCACGCCGCGGGATGCGGCGGATCGTGGTACGTGAAGGTCGCCGGGCCCGGGGGCCAGACATCCGCAGTCGACTCGTGCCGCACCTGGTCGTACACGCGCCACCGCGTGCCGTCGCGATCGGTGAAGTACAGGGGTTTGCCCTCAGCGTTCACTCGGTCTCTCGCACCAAGCGGATGTAGCCCCCTCGTGCGCTTGCCCCGTCGCCCTCCTCGGTACGGCCGGCCCGCTGGTTCGCGCGCGCTCGTCGCGACGCAGTAGCGCGTGCGTCGGCGCGGCGCACGTAACACGCGCGGTCTACACCCGCGGCGGCTAGCTCGTCCGCGAGATCGTCCGGCACGTTTACGAGGAGGACGTCACCGCCTAACTGGGCGGCGTACTCGTGCAGCGCGAGCAGGGCGAGGCCGCCAGCGGCGCCGACGGACACGACGTGGGTGAAGTCGATCCGCACGCCGGCGTGGTGCTCGTCGAGCGCCACGCGCGCTTCGTCGACGAACCGCTTGGTCGCCGGCTTCGTGAACTCCTCCGGCGCCTGGAGTGTGGGCATCGCGCTCATCGCGAAGCCGCCTGCTGGACGCGGCTCACGGCCCGACCGATCCTGGGCAGCACAATCTTCCGGACGGTACCTCCCCTGTCACAGCGCGCGACCCAGTCGCGCCATGCTTCGGGAAAGCCGCGCGCCGGCAGGTGGACGTAGGCCGGCCGGCCCAACGCCTCAAATCGCACGATCGTCGTGTCGGTGACGTGGAGGTCAACGACCAACGAATCGGCCAACGGCGGGTCAGCGACGATGAACCGGCCCGAACGTCGCCACGTCTCATATCGCGCGGGCCGCCCGCCCGGCTGCACGGTCACGTTAGGCGAGTCGAGGAGTGCCATGTCGAACGCGGCGCCGGCGGAAGCCACCGGATCGCGCGGCCCGCACCGCCACCGGATGTCGACCGTGCTGGTGATGGAACCGTGGGGCTCCGACGATTCGACCGGTCGCGCGTTCAGTTCATACGACACCGCGCGTGTCAGCTCGTCGACGGTGCTGTCGATCGTCCATCGCGTCCCTGGTGGATTGGTGTCTACGGGCTGCGCCGCGGTGACCTTCTGACGGTCCGGGCCGCGGTCAGCTCCCTTGCAGGCCGCCGCTCCGACGATCAGAAGAGACACCGCACACCACTTGAGATCCCGCATCAGCGGAAGGACCGGCGCGCCGGCGCACCGCGGTGCTCCGGACACTGGACAGGACCGCCGATGCGCTGGTCCGCCCAAGCCACGGGGGTGCCGCACACCTCGCAGGGCTTCGGCTCGCGCGGCGGTCCTTTCGCGCGCGCGACTTCGCGCGGCGCTTTCGCGGCCGCGATCTCCTCCACGCTGAACTCCCGACGGCAGAACCGGCAGATGCGGGCGTCGGCCTTGATGGTCTCCGCGCAGTCGGGGCAGACCTTCGTGTCGCGTGTCATCGCGCTCGGGACGACGGCCGTCGCTCGGGAATCGCTCTCGCGGTGGTGACGGTCGTGTCGAACGCGCTGTGCCTCGAGCTCGCGCTGCGCGTTCATTCGCATGATCCACGCGATAAGGATCCCGATCGGGCCGAGTAGAAACCCGAGCGCGGCGCCTGCGCCGCCGTTGTCCATCGGCTCGAGCAGCAGGTAGCCGGCGATGCCGCAGGCGACGGCGAAGATGAATAGGAGGAACATGATGCGGCGACCTTCAGCAGGTGGGGGACGCCGTTAGGCGCGGGCAACCGGCGGCATTGCCGGGTCGTGCATCCGCCCGGGTACGGCCGCCGGTGTTGCATCGACGCAACACCGAGCGATGTGGAGATGTGGAAGCGTTAGGCTTGCTCGGCCGCACGGTTGCGGGTGTCCGCGTCGGGTGCCATATAGCGCACCCCCGAACGTAACCCGAAGCTGATGCTGCGAGTCGAAGGCGGACGGACAACAGAGTTGTTGCAGCGCGGCGTCTTCGTGGCGCCGTACACGGTGCGCGGGCGGCTCGTGCTGCTCGCGATCGACCACACCGGCGCACTGCGCGCGCAGCGCCCGGTGCCACCAGAGTGGCCACTGGGGCGGGCGATGGGCGCGCTCGAGGCGTGGCTGGACCTGAAGCATCCGGTGCCGCAGCTGAAACTCGTTCCGGACCGACCGCAGCCGCCGGCGCCATCGCCGGTGGATCCGCGGGACTACATGACGCGCGTGCAGGAGCTGCTCAACAACCGGCGGAAGCGTCGCGGCATGCTCCCGCCGATGCCGCATTTCCGAGAGCTCGACAACCGTTAGGCGCCGCGGTCCTTCTGTTCGCGTTCCTCCGCCTCGAGCTGCTCACGCGTCTTGAACATGCTCGTAGGTGCCCGACGGTCGTTGGGCACGTCATCCTCGTCGCCGAACGCGAGCCAGCCAGGCGACACGCCGAGGACGGCCGCCATCCGCTGAATCAGCTCCAGCGACGGCTCCTGCACGTTCGACTCGTACCGGGAGACGCTGACGGGTGCCACGCTCGCGTCCTGCGCGAGCGCTGCCTGCGTGTAGTCACGCCCCTCCCTGGCGGCCTTCTGCCGGCGCGCCTGCTTGAGCCGGGCCCCGAGCGTCGGTGGCGTGTCTGGCATCCTGTCGAGTGCGATACGACGACCATCGGATCCGCTTGACAGCATATCGCATCCGATATATGATCCTACCGTAAGTGAACCTTACGTGTGAGGAGCGATAGCCGACTATGCCGAGCGCATCAGATGAGCGCAAGCGACGCTTCGAAGCGGCGCTGAAGCTTGCCGGCGAGACGATGGAGAGCTGGGCCCAGAAGCAGGGCATCTCGTACGGGCACCTCTACTTCGTCCTGTCGGGGCAGCGCGAAAGCGCGCGGCTCTCGCGCCTCATCGAGGCGTTCATCGCCGACCACCTGCCACCGCAGGTGGCGTAGGGCCCACGCGTCGCGGGGCCGACGACGCGGCCGGCCCGGACGTGGTGGTGCTCGCGCGCAGGTCGTGAGGGACATGAGCGCGAGGGTAGGGCCGGCTCCGCACCGGGGCGAGCCGGAATCTCCGGATCCGATGTCGCGGCACACGCCGCAGAGGCAGACGATGGATGGGCTCCTTCCCACGACCGACGGCGCGCCCGCGCGCGCCACCAGCGACGATCCCCCGCCCCACCCCCCGGCGCCTGCCCGGCGGCGCCTGACGATCCGTGAGCGCGTCGACCGCGAGCTGCGCGGCGCCCTCGTGCTCAGCGTGGCCGGCCTGCCGCGCCGCCCCTCCGAGCGCATCGACGACATCGCGCGCGGCCGCGTGCGCCCCGCCGGCAAGCTGCCTAACGCGCTCGAAGACATCGCAAGCGGCGGCGCGCAGCGCGAGCGCGTGAAGCAGCACCTGGTCGCCGCGGTCCTGCGCGCCGTGGACCTGACGTTCGACGCGGTGACGGAGGCCGCCTAACGACGACGCCCCCCGGCGTGAGGGCCGGAGGGCGCGAAGGACGAGACCAGAGGCCCCGCCATGGGATGGGCGTCCCGACGGGGAAGATACTCACCCCGCACTGAACCGCAACGATGCGTCCGAGTCTGCGATACGGTGGCGTCCCGACGGCGCCGATGATGGACCTGAACGTCCCGGCGGGGCTCACGCGCGAGGAGCTCGAGCGCGAGATCGCCGACATGGCGAAGGAGCTCGGGCGGCTCGGCGGGCTGCGCGAGGCCGAGAGCGACCGGCGCGTCGCGAAGGGCGGTGCGCCGCTCACGCCGAACATCACGGAGGCCGCGCTGCAGATCCGGCTCGTGATGTGGCGCAAGGCGCTCGACGCCGTGGAGCGCGAGGAGCGCGAGGACGCAGCGCGCGGCGCCGCCGAGACGGAGGCCGCGTGATGGCCACCGCCTTGGGCGCAACGATGTCACCGATCGCGTCGGACCTGGACCGCGCGATCGCGCAGCTGCACGACGCCGCTCGGCGACTCGGCGAGGCGCGCGCGCACGAGATGGCGCTCGAGGATCGGCGCGCGCTCGTGAAGCGCGACGCGATCCTGCGCCTCCTCGAGTCGAGTGCGGCGACGTCGGCGACCGCGGCCGAGAAGATCGTCGAGCAGGACGCCGACTACGCGCGGCACCGCGGCGACCAGCGCGCGGCCGTGATCGCGACGCTCGAGCGGTGGGCCGAGTGGGAAGCCGCGCGCTGCCGCGCGTGGACGCTCGCGCGCGCACCGGAGGCGTGACCATGCGCCTCGACAAACGGACCCGCGATCTCATCGAGCGCTGGGAGCATCATCCGGCGCTCGCCGTCCCTTGCCCCCGTTGCCACAAGGCCCCCGGCGAGCCGTGCGTCTCGTGCCTGGGCAACGTCACGCTTCCACACATCCCGCGCGTGATCGCTGCGGAGCGCGCGCCCGAGCGCGGGGAGGCCGCGGCGCATGGCTAGTCCGCTCCCGATCCCGACACGCGGTGGGAAGCGCGCGCCGATGATCCCGCCGACGCCGGCCACCCTCGCGCTCATCGACTCGCTCAAGCCGGCCTTCCAGGCGATGTGCGCCTCGGATGCTCTGGTCGGTTCGTCGCGCGTGAATCTGAACACACATCGGCGCGATGGCTCGTCACGTCGCACCAAGCGCGTGGCGCCGGCAGTCCGGCAGGAGGCGACCGATGCCTAACGTCGCGACGTTCCTCGCCGGCGCCGGGAGCGGCGCGATCGGCGCCGCGCTGTTCCTCGGCGCGCGCGCGCTGGTGCGGTGGCTCCGCCGCCGCGCGAGCGGCGCGCGCCGTCTCGAGACCCTCAAGGATCGGAGCCACCTCGGATGACCGCGCCCGCCCCCGAAGTGCAGGACCGCGCCCAGACCGGTCCTGTTGTCGACCTCCCTCAGGCTGCGCCGCTCGTGCACGTGTCGAAGGGCGCGGAGCGCGAGCAGCAGGCGCCGGAGTCGGAGCCCGCACCGCCGACCGTCGAGGGGCTGCACTTCACGCGCGAGCAGATCGAGCTGATCAAGCGCACGATCGCGAAGGGCGCGACCGACGACGAGCTGCAGCTCTTCCTGTTCACGTGCAAGCGGCTCCGCCTCGACCCGTTCGCGCGGCAGATCTACTTCATCAAGCGGAAGACGCAGGAGGACGGCCGCTGGGTCGAGACGGGCCGCGCCGAGGTGTCGATCGACGGCTTCCGCCTCGTCGCCGAGCGCACCGGCGAGTACGAGGGGCAGACGCCGCCGCAGTGGGGCAAGCTGTACGACTTCGACGTCACCGGCGGAGACCCCGTCGTACGGTGGTTCGAGGTGTGGCCGTTCCCCGCCGAGCAGCCGTACGCCGCGCGCGTGGGCGTGCACCGCCGCGCGTTCAAGGAGCCGCTCCTGGGCATCGCCCGGTTCGACGCGTACGCGCAGAAGAGGCGCGATGGAGGGCTCGTGTCGATGTGGGAGCGCATGGGGCCCGAGCAGCTCGCGAAGTGCGCCGAGGCGCTCGCGCTGCGGAAGGCGTTCCCGAACGAGCTCTCGGGCGTGTACACGCCGGACGAGATGGGCCAGGCGTCGAACGCGGCGCCCGCGAGCGAGGACACCGCGGCCGCCGCGTCGGCGAGCGCGGGCGATCCGAACGAGCCGCCGGCGCCGACGTGCCCGAAGTGCAGCGGTGGCATGTGGGACAATCGCGAGACGAAGACGAACCCGCGCGCGCCGGACTTCAAATGCAAGGACCGCAGCTGCGACGGGAAGTACTGGCCCGGCGAGTGGCCGCCGAAGTCGGCCGACGTGAAGCGCGGCGAGAAGAAGTTCCCGAAGAACTTCCCGCTCGAGCAGCTGCGCGGCCGCCAGGTCGGCGACTGCACCTGGAGCGAACTCACTGACGCACTCGAGGCGTCGCGCAAGGGCGGCTCGGAGAAGTGGATCGAGATCGTGAGCGAGGAGCTCGAGGCACGCCGCGCGCGCGGTGACGTGCCCGCGTACGCGAAGCAGCAGGACCTCGGCGTCCAGGAGCCGCCGAAGCCGAGTACGGCCGCGCGCGTCGACATGCCCGCCGGCGGCCGCGTCGAGGACGCACTCGAGCGAAGGGCCGCGAAGGCCGACGACGACATCCCGTTCTGACCACCAGCGAGGACCGAGACCCATGGCTACTGCGTTCGCCGCAACCGCGTCGGGTTCCAGCGTCATCCTGCGCACGCCGCACGACCACACGATCGTCGTGCAGGCGCTCGAGCAGCGCGCCGAGGCGCTCGCCAAGCGCGCGAAGCAGCTGAAGGACGACGGCTACCGGAATGCCGCGCGCACGATCGACGACGACGCGGCGGCCATCCGCACGTTCATCCTGCCGCAGTTCGCCCAGCAGCAGGAGCTCGAGCTGGCGACGACGGAGACGGTGGAGGACGCGATTGCGGCCGCGCTCGCGGGCACCGTCCGCGGCATGCTGATCGTGCGCGCCCCACAGGACCGGCAGGAGGACGCGCTGCAGTCGCGCGAGGAGAACCTGAGCAAGGCGCTCGCGAAGCGCGTCGCCGCCTACGCGACGCGCGTCGCCGAGCACGCGTACGCGGCCGGCTTTCACGCGCGCGGCACAGACCCGGAGACCATCGCGCTGTCGGCGGCGCAGTCCCTCTACGCCTAACGGTCTCCGACGATGCCTGGCGTTGCCGCGAAGGGGCTGCAGATGGCGAAGTGCACGTTCCGGTTCTGCGGGGGACTGCTCGAGCACGACGTCCAGCCGGGTGGCGCGGTCGTCACACGCTGCCCGCGGTGCGAGCGGCGCCTCGCTGGGCTGTGCCGCGACTGCCCCCGCCCAGTGTACGGCGCGATCGGCAGGGCGATTCGCTGCGCCGAGTGCGCCGCGGCCGCGCGCGCGACGTCGCGACGTCGCTCGGAGGAGGACCCGGAGATCCGGAAGCGCAAGAACGCGCAGTGGCGGAAGCGGTGGCGCACGGACCGGGCGTTCCGTGAGCGGCGGAAGGCGCGGCGCAAGGAATGGGAGGCCGCGCATCCCGAGGCGCGAAAGCGTCACCGCCGGCGCTACCACCTGAAGCGGACGCCGGGCTACGTCGCCGGCTACATGCGCGCCAACGCGCGGCCCGAGCGCGCCGAGAAGAAGCGGCGGCAGGCGCTCGAGCGCTACTACCGGCTGCACCCGGTGCGGCCGGCGCCGGTGTGCGCCAAGTGCGGCGAGCCGATCGCCTGGAAGCCGCCTGGGCGGCCGCCGAAGTACCACCCGGAGCACAGCCCGTGGAAGAAGCAGCTGAAGGCGTATCGGGACCAGTCCGCGGCATGAGCCACGAAACAGCGAGGCCGACGCATGGGTGATCGCACGGGGATCGAGTGGACCGACGCGACGTGGAATCCAATCCGCGGGTGTTCGCGCGTGTCCGAGGGCTGCCGCCACTGCTACGCGGAGACCGTCGCGGCTCGGTTCAGCGGCGCGGGGCAGCCGTACGAGGGCCTTGCTCGGCGCACATCAAGCGGTGAGGCGCGCTGGACGGGTGAGGTGCGGTTCATCCCGGAGCACCTCGCGGATCCGCTGCGCTGGCAGCGGCCGCGGCGCGTGTTCGTGAACAGCATGTCCGACCTCTTCCACGACGGGGTCACCGACGAGCAGCTCGCGGCGATCTTCGCCGTCATGGCGCTCGCCGAGCGCCACGTCTTCCAGGTGCTCACGAAGCGGCCCGCGCGCATGCAGACCTGGTGCGCGACTCTGCGCGAACGCTACGGATCACAGCTCGGTGCGGCTGAGCTGCTCACAGGCACGTTCCTCGGGCAAGCGTTCTCGCTTGCCCAGGTGAACGCCGTAGCAGAGCGCTTCGCGCGCGGCGCGCTGCCGAACGTGTGGCTCGGCGTCTCGGTGGAAGACCAGGCGGCGGCCGATGCGCGGATCCACCTGCTGCTCGACACGCCGGCGGCGGTGCGATTCCTCTCCATGGAGCCGCTGTTAGGCCCGGTCGACCTGGGTGCGGTGCGGAAGTACGTCGCCGATCAGTCGTTCATCACCTTCGACGCGCGCGACCGGCACGGGCTGCACCAGTGGACCGACGCCGGCGTGGACTGGGTCATCGTCGGCGGCGAGAGTGGGCCGCGTGCGCGCCCGATGCACCCGGCATGGGCGCGCGCGCTGCGGGACCAGTGTGCCTGCGCGGGTGTCCCATTCTTCTTCAAACAGTGGGGCGAGTGGATCGCCGACGACGCTGACCCGCGCGTGCTCGAGGCGGCGATCGCGCACAACGCTGCGCACCAGT
The DNA here is from genome assembly GCF_000522985.1 of Gemmatirosa kalamazoonensis. Taxonomy (NCBI): domain Bacteria; kingdom Pseudomonadati; phylum Gemmatimonadota; class Gemmatimonadia; order Gemmatimonadales; family Gemmatimonadaceae; genus Gemmatirosa; species Gemmatirosa kalamazoonensis. The sequence continues at coordinate 4,841 of NZ_CP007129.1, read as the reverse complement.
ACGTGACCGATCCGACATGCGGGCACGCTCGCATGATGTTCCGCCTCGGGAAGGTGCGCGCGGGTCGAGAGCTCGACGGCCGTACATGGGACGAGATGCCGGCTTCGCCGGTGGCGGTGGGTGTATGACACGCCGTCGACCCGGTGGCACCGTCCGCGTGCTCACCGAGTGCGCGCGCTGCAACGCGCATATCGCCTACGGCCTCGGCTCGCGCGAGGCCGCGTACCTCCGTGTCGACGTGGCGGGCCCGCTCGTGCGTCACGAGCTCGCCGTCTGCCGCGACTGCGATGCGTACCGCCACACCCAGCCCACGCTGATGGAGGCCGACGCGCTCGCGCGCGACGCCTCCAGCGCGGTCGAGGCGATGGAGTTCGCCCAGCAGTGGAACCACGACCTCGCGCGCGTGCAGCGCACGGCGCGGCACTTCCTGGGCGCGGACCGCGCCGATGCGGCCGCCACGCGCCTGCGCGCGGAGTACTTGGAGCGGCGTGATCGGACCGACGCCGAGTGGGAGGCGTACCGCCAGCGCGTGGCGTCGCGTGACTTCGTGCCCGACTTCGGAGACAACGGTGACGATGACCTTCCGCTCTGAGACGGTGCCTGAGCGCCCGATCGACCTGACGCCGGCGACGCCGCGGCACGGGTGTGAGGCCGTTGTCGCGTGGATCGTCGACGAGCACGGTCCCAGGCCGGTGCTGTGCGGCGAGCCGGTGACGCACGTGGTCGCGGGGCGCGACAACGAGGACCACGTGCCGGCGTGCGAAGCGCACGTGCGCCGACTCACCGTGGAGCATCGGCGGAACAACGTGCGCGCGGTGTTCCTCTCGGAGTTCATCGAGGCGCGACGCGCCGCGCCCTACGTCGCCGACGGTGCCTGCTGCCAGTGCGGCGCGTGCGAAGCGGCGCGCGCGGAGGTCGCCTAACATGCCCGGCCGATTCGAGGGCGAGGAGCATCCTGCCGCCCGGCTCACGGAGTGGCAGGTGCTCCGCATGCGGCGCGTCATGCGCAGGGCGCGACAGCGCCAAGGGGGGCGCGAGCTGGTGACGATGTTCGCGGCGCTCTATCGCGTCTCGCACGGCACCGTGAGCATGGCGATCAGCGGCAAGACGTGGCGCCACCTGAAGGGCGCGGTGCCGCCGAGCCGGCGGTTCCGGCGGAGGGCGCATGCCTAACGCGCTTCGCGTCGCGGCGAACCTCGCGCTGCCGCTCGACACCGTCACGGGCACCATGGCGGTACTCGGCATCCGCGGGTCGGGGAAGTCGACCACCGCCACGGTGATCGTCGAGGAGCTGCTCGAGCACGGCCAGCAGGTCGCCGTGATCGACCCGACCGACGTGTGGTGGGGCCTCAAGAGCTCCGCCGATGGGAAGTCGCCCGGCTACCCGGTCGTCATCCTCGGCGGCCGCCGCGGCGACCTGCCGCTCGCCGCCGGCGACGGCGCGACGATCGCCGACTTCGTCGTGGAGTCGAACGCGTCGGTCGTCTGCTCGCTCCGCCACTTCGAGAGCCAGCGCGACATGCGGCGGTTCGTGACCGACTTCGCGCGCCGCCTCTACTTCCGAAAGGGGCAGGAGGGACGCGCGACGCCGCTCATGTGCGTGTTCGACGAGGCCTCGCTGTTCGTCCCGCAGCGCGTGATGGGCGAGGACGCGCAGATGGTCGGCGCGATCCAGAAGCTCGTGCGCCAGGGCCGCGCCTCCGGCTTCGGCGTCACGCTGATCGATCAGCGCGCGAGCACGGTGAACAAGGACGTGCTCACGCAGGTGGAGCTGCTCGTCTGCCATCGCACCGTGGCGCCGCAGGACCGGAAGGCGCTCGAGGCGTGGATCGACGAGCACGACGCGGAGGGGCGCGCGGAGGACTTCCTCACGTCGCTACGGCGGCTGCCGCAGGGCACCGCCTGGTTCTGGTCTCCGGAGTGGCTCGACGTGTTCCAGCAGGTGCAGGTGCGCTCGGCGCGCACGTTCGACTCACGCCGCACGCCGAAGGCCGGCGAGCGCGTGAAGGCGCCCACGCGCACGGCCGACGTGGACCTCGAGGCGCTGAAGGCGAAGCTCGCGACCACGATCGAGCAGGCGCGCGCCGACGACCCGCGCGAGCTGCGGAAGCGCATCACGGAGCTCGAGCGCGAGCTGAAGCAGCGGGGTGCGGCGCCGGATCCGGCAGCCCTGCAGGCCGAGTACAAGCGCGGGCTCGAGGCCGCCGTGCAGGAGCTGCGTACGCTGCTCGTCGGCCGCGCGGTCGACCTGCGCGCGACAGCGGAGCGGCTCACCGACGTGGCCACGGCCGCGGTGGACGCGATGCGCCGCACGGCCGACGCGATCGCTGGCGACGTGCCCGCGCACATCGCGGCGGCACCGCCCGCGGTGGGACGCATTCCGGCGCGGCCGACACGGTCGGCGGCGGCTGCGCCACGTTCCGCGCCGCCGGTGAGACGCTCGCCGGCGCCGGCGAGCGGCAATGGCGTGCACGTCTCCGGCACGCAGCAGCGGATCCTGAACGCGCTCGCGCTGTTCGAGCAGCTCGGACAGACGCCGACGTCGCGCGCGGCCGTCGCCGGCGTGTGCGGGATCTCGCACACCACGGGGTCGTTCTCGAACAACCTCTCGACGCTCCGCACCGCGGGGCTCCTCGAGGACGCACCGGGCGGCGCGATCGCGCTCACCGCCGACGGCCGCGCGCACATCACGGAACTGCCGACGGTCGTCAGCGTCGACGACGTCCACTCGCTGTGGATCGACGCCAGCAATTCACTCTCGGGCACGCAGAAGCGGATGCTCGAGCAGCTGATCGGCGCGTACCCGAAGCCGATCACGCGCCAGCAGATCGCCGAGGCGCTCGGCGTCCAGGCCGACACCGGCTCGTTCAGCAACAACCTGTCGAAGCTGCGGACGTTAGGCCTCCTCGCCGACGTCTCGCGCTCCGAGGTCATTGCCACCGAACTCCTCTTCCCCCGAGGACTCGCCTGATGCCTGACGCCACGTTCACCTCGCTGCTCGGCCCGATCGCGACGCTACCTGATGTGTGGCGTGAGGAGGTCGAGATGCGCCGCGCGCGCGCGCCGCACGATCCCGTCGCGGAGGCCGTGGAATCGTGCGAGCGCGAGCTCCGCAAGCGCATCGCGGCAGCAAGCCGCGCCACCGAGCGCCTGACGCCGGAGGAGTTCGCCGTGCTCCCGCGCAACAACACGACTCCGCAGACCGTGCGGCGGTGGTGCCGCGCCGGCGAGCTGCCGGGCGCGATTCACACCGCGAGGGGCTGGGAAATCCCGCGCGACGCGGTGCGGAAGGCCCGCGCAGCAGAGCAACCCGCGCATGCGCCCCGCCGGCGGCGGAAGACTAAGGCCTAACGGATGTCCCCAGATGTCTGGGAGGACCTCGAGATGATCGGTCGCGGCAAGCACAAGGTGCGGGTGTCGCAGCGGCTCGACCGCCGCGCGGGCGCGTTGTACCTGCGTTGGCGCGACGCTGCCGCGGCCAACTGGCGCGTCCGCGCACTCGCGCTGACGCTTGTCGACGCGAAGGGGAAGCCGCTCGCCGGGAAGGCGCGCGCCGCCGTGCTCGAGGATGCCATGCGCGCGGCCGAGCTCCAATACGCGGTGAACAGCGGCCACGCTCCGGCGCCGGCTAGGCGCGAACCCTCAGCAGCCCCGCCGAAGCTCCTCACCGTCGCCGACGGCATCCACGCCGTGCAGGACGCTGAGCGCGGGCGCTATCACGCGCCGACGCGCTACAACAAGGGCGTCATCGCCGCGGCGACGCAAGCGATGGCCGTGTGGGGCCCTGACACGCCGCTCGCGCACGTGCGCCGCGACGACTTCGTGCGGCTCTGGCGCGCGCGCATGGCCGCGATCCGCGCCGACGGCGGCGTGGGGTACGCGGGCGCCATGACGACGATCGAGCGCACGCTTCGGCTGCTCGACGAGCTGCGCGAGATGCAGGCGCCCGACGGCAGCGCGCTCCTCGGCGAGGACCAGGCGGTGCCGCCGCGGAAGTGGAAGGAGAAGCTGCGCCGGGACTACGCGGAGCTCTACGGCGGTGGCGATCTGCCCGAGGTGCAGCGGCCGCGCTACCAGCTCGGGGAGTACCGCGCGCTGCTCGCGAAGGCGTCGGAGGTGGACCCGCGCCTCGCGCTCGCCATGGCGATCGGCGCCGAGCTCCGGCCCGTCCAGGTGCTGCGCGTTCGGCGCTCGCAGCTCACGCTGCCGCCGCTCCCCGATCCCCTGCCCCCGCTCGGCCAGGACGACGCCGTGGACTACGGCAGCGTGGTCGTGAAGGGGCGCGGAAAGAAGGGCGGTGTGACGGTCTACTTCACGCGCGGCCAGCGCGCCGCGGTGGAGGCGGCGCTGCATCCCGAGACGGGCTACCTGCGCGCGCTCGAGCGTGAGTACCAGGCGGCGCTCGCCGAGGATCGCGACCCGCCCGACTACGTGCTCGTGCCGGCCGGCCGACTCGCGCAGCGCGACCCCGCGGCCGCCGGGCCCGCGCCGGCGCGAAGGCGGACGCGCCAGCGGCGCCGCTCATCCCAACAGCGCCGACGGGCTACGGGAAGCAGCGCGTGCAGAGCGCGGCGTGGGTGGAGAAGCGGCGCCTCACACCCCTGAACGAGCGCACGATGAACACGCTGTTCCACCGCGCGCGCGAGCTCGCCGGTGTACGCGAGCAGCCGGGGCTCGCGTGGTACGGGATGCGGCGCGCCGCGACGGACGCGGCGGACGACCTCGAGGTGTCGGCCGGCGCGCTGATGCACCTCGGCGGGTGGTCGAACGAGCAGACGCCGCGTGACATCTACCGCGAGCGGGAGCGGGAGACGCACCGGCGCGCGGCGCGCGCAGCGCGC